>JAQVCQ010000063.1 GCA_028689715.1 Lachnospiraceae bacterium | reverse complement strand
ATGGAAAAACCAGCAATAGCAGGAGGAACTCCGGTCAGGAGCACTCCATTATATTATGGACACCAATATATAGATGAAGCAGATATTGAGGCAGTTGCTGAAGTACTAAGAAGTGATTATCTGACTTGTGGACCTAAGATCGCTCAGCTGGAACAAAAACTATGCGAACTGACAGGTGCAAAGTATGCAGTAGCGGTCAGCAACGGAACAGCAGCACTTCATATTGCGTGTATGGCAGCAGGGCTTACGGAAGAAGATGAACTGATCACCACACCAATCACATTTGCAGCTTCTGCAAATTGCGCACTTTATTGTGGAGCAACACCAGTCTTTGCAGATATCAATGAAAAAACATATAATATCGATCCCGATATGATCAGTAAAAAAATAACAGACAGAACAAAAGTGATCATTCCGGTAGATTTTACCGGTCAGGCAGCAGATATGGCTCCGATCATGAAAATGGCACATGAAAAAAACATTGTTGTGATTGAAGATGCAGCACATTCTATTGGAACACTTTATCAGGGGAAACCGGTCGGAAGTATTGCAGATATGACAACATTCAGCTTTCATCCCGTAAAAACAGTGACTTCAGGAGAAGGCGGGGCAGTCCTGACAAATAGCAAAGACTATTATGAAAAACTCTGTCTTTACAGAACACATGGCATTACAAGAGAACCGAATCTGCTTGAGAGAGAGTCGCATGGCCCATGGTATTACGAACAGATCGATCTTGGTTATAATTATAGGATCACTGATATGCAGGCAGCTCTTTTGATCAGCCAGCTCGATAAAATGGAACTGTTCAGACAAAGAAGAAAAGAAATTGTTCGTCGATACGATGAAGCATTCAAAACAATGCCGGAAATCTCCGTTCAGGAAGAAATCACAGAGTCCGACACGACCAGACATCTGTATATTCTTCGCATCAGACCTGATTTATTAAATACAGACAGAAAAGAATTTTTTGAAGCAATGGCAGCAGAGGGAATTCACTGCAATGTACACTATATTCCGGTATACCGTCATCCATATTATGAAAGACTTGGATACCCGGAAGGTCTTTGTCCAAAAGCTGAAAAGTTATATGATGAAATGATGAGCCTGCCCCTCTATTACGCAATGTCTGACCAGGACGTGCAGGATGTTATCATGGCAGTAGAAAAATTAGTTGCTCACTACCGTAAATAATTGAGATATAATCAGGAGTAGTCACCATGACTGAAGATAGAGACAAAAGCAAAGTTGCGATCATAACAGCAAGAGGCGGGAGTAAAAGAATCCCAGGAAAGAATATTAAGAAGTTTCTTGGAAAGCCGATTATAGAATATTCTATCCGCGCCGCGCTTGATTCAGGTGTTTTTTCACTTGTTATAGTTTCGACAGATGATGAGGCAATCGCAGAAATCGCCAGAAACGCAGGTGCGGAAGTACCATTTATGAGAAGCGAGCAGAATGCGAACGACTTTGCTACCACGGCGGATGTAGTGCAAGAAGTATTAAATGAACTGGGAAAAAGAGGAATGGAATTCAGACAGGCATGCTGCATTTATCCGACCGCTCCGTTTGTTACACCAGAGATCCTGAAAAATGCAATGGAAATACTTGAACAGAATCAGGCGGACAGTGTTCTGCCAGTTGTCAGGTTTTCATTCCCTCCACAAAGATGTGTTGTGATCAAAGATGGAATGCTGGAGCCAAAATGGCCGGAATACCAGCAGATGAGATCACAGGATCTGGAACCATATTATCATGATGCCGGACAGTTCTATGCAATTAATACAGATTCTTTTTTTGAACAACACAGTATGGTCATGAAAAAAACCTTGCCCCTGATACTGGACGAAACGCAGGTGCAGGATATCGATACAGTTGAAGACTGGGAAATAGCTGAGATGAAGTACAGACTTTTATACCAATCGGAGGGAAAGTAAGATGAACGCTGTCAGAATCAAAAACAGGCTGGTAGGGGAAGGATATCCTACCTATATCATTGCAGAGATGTCGGCGAATCATGCAGGTAGTATTGAACGTGCAAAAGAAATTATCAGGGTGGCAAAAGATTGTGGTGCTGACTGCATCAAGATTCAGACATATACACCTGACACGATTACAATTGATTGTGATAATGAATATTTTCAGATACAGGAGGGAACCTGGAAGGGAGAGAACCTGTATTCACTTTATGGAAAAGCATATACACCTTGGGAGTGGCACAATGAACTAAAAGAAGCAGCAAACAAAATCGGGATAGATTTTTTTTCTACGCCGTTCGATAAAACATCTGTAGATTTTCTGGAAAGCATTGATATTCCTTTTTATAAGATCGCATCCTTTGAACTCGTAGATATTCCGTTGATCCGCTATGTGGCATCAAAAGGAAAACCGATCATCATGTCAACTGGTATGGGAACACAGGAAGAAATCAGGGAAGCCGTTGAGGCAGCATATCAGGAACATAATGACAGAGTAGTATTGTTAAAATGTTCCAGTGCTTATCCAGCACTTCCGGATGATATGAACCTTCGAACCATCGAAGACATGCGGGAACGCTTTAATCTTCCGGTAGGCTTATCAGATCACTCACTTGGATCTTTAAGTGCTACGACTGCGATCGCCATGGGAGCGAGCGTGATCGAAAAGCATTTTTGCCTGAGCAGGGATATTTCCAATCCTGATGCATCATTTTCAATGACGCCAAGTGAATTTTCTTCCATGGTATCGGATATCAGAAAAGTAGAGAAGGCGCTTGGGAGAATCACATATGGTCCATCTGATCAGGAGCAGGATAATCTGAAATTCAGAAAGTCTGTTTTTGTGATCAAGGATATCAATGAAGGAGAACCGTTCACAGAAGAGAATCTAAAAGTGATCAGACCCGGGTTTGGATTAAAACCAAAATATTTCCAGGATGTACTTGGAAAAAGTGCAGTAAGAGCTTTGAAGAGAGGAACTCCCTTGAAATGGGAGGATATCGGGTAAACGAGTATGCAGGGGAAATACCTTTTACGAAGGGCAACACCGGAGGATGAAGAGGTTCTGCTTATCTGGAAAAACGATCCGATTACCAGAGAAAATTCCGGAGACAGCAGACTGGTCACACCGGAAGAACATCATAACTGGTTCACAAAAAGACTTCAGTCAGATAATGTACTGTTATATATATTCTGCGCAGACGGCAGACCGGCGGGTCAGGGAAGGCTCGATCTTCTTGGCTATACTGCCGAGATCAGCTATGGACTGGCACCGGAATTCAGAGGAAAAGGGCTTGGAAGAAAACTACTGACCCAATTAATAGAAAAAGTAGTCAGTGATCCGCAGGCTTCTGAAATTTCCGTATTATATGGACAGGTCAAATATACAAACGTCATTTCAAAAAGATTATTTTCAAGTCTTGGATTTAAAGAAGTTATGGAACCGTCAAAATCAGGCGAAATGGTACTCTATAAAAAGGTGGTCAGATAGAGATGTTTTATATCAGAGCAGATGGGAATTCCCAGATTGGTGCAGGACATATTATGAGATGTCTTTCTATCGCAGAAGCGTTGAAAGACAAAGGGAAAGTCACAATATTCCTGACAGCAGATGAAGAGTCAGCATCCCTGATCGCTTCCAGAGGATTTGCAACACTGACACTTCGTAGCAGATGGGATCATATGGATGAAGAACTGGATACATTGCTTCCGATTCTTGAAGAAAAGAAAATCACAAAATTGATCATAGACAGCTACAGTGTCACAAGGCATTACATGGAGGAAATCAGTAAATATTCCAAAATAATTTACCTGGATGATGTTGGGGAAACATTATATCCAGTCGATCTTCTGATCAATTATAATATTTATGCAGAATCAATCCCGTATGAAGAGCGCTATAAGCAGTCTAATATGAAGTGTCCGACACTTTTGCTTGGGGGAGAGTATGTCCCGCTTCGAGCAGAATTTTCGACACTGGAGAGCAGGGTCAGACGGGTGGTGCGTGACGTACTGATCACGACCGGAGGCGGAGATCTTCACAATGCAGCAGGAACGATTCTAAAAGCCATTGAAGTCAATGTGGCGTCTTTTATGGGAATACGGTTCCATGTAGTCAGTGGTGCCTATAATCCGAATACACCTGAACTAAAAGCAATGGAAAAAGAAAATGCGAATATCAAGGTGTATGAAAATGTAAGGCATATGGCGGATCTGATGAAAAAGTGTGATATCGCCATTACTGCGGCAGGAAGCACATTATACGAACTGGCAGCACTTGGAATCCCAACGATCTGTTTCTATTTTGCAGAGAATCAGAAAAGGGGTGCAGAAAGTTTTGGAGAAAAGATGGCAATGAACTGTGGCAACTTTGTGGAAGATCCGGAAGGTGTTACAGAAAGAATATTAAAAGCGTTAAAACAGTATGCAGACTCTTATGAGGAGAGGAGTGCAGCCTGCGATCTGCTGACCCAGACCCTTGATGGTGACGGAGCAAGCAGAATCGCTGATCAGTTGGTCCGGTTACCATAAGTTTTGTGAATATGGAACAGAAACCGGTCAAGGAATGAGGAGAAAGAATTTGTCTAGTTGGTTAAACAAGTCACAAAAAATTGTAGCTTTTATTATGGTCTTAATTGTTGTCTTTACTGCCGGAGTCTTTACAGGCAGATATGTGCAAAAACGTGATCACATAGCACTGGCACTAGGCGATGGAGAACAGGTCATAGAGACACAGGATGATCTGCTGATCACAAATGGGGATGTTGGAACAGTCAGTGATGATTCTGTTTCAGATAATACAGTTCCGTTGCCACAGGTGAGTGATAATCAGGCTATAGTATCTGAGAATACAGAAGTTGATACAGGATCAGGCCAAAGCGTTTCTGGTAATGAATCGGGAGCAGTGAAACCGGTATTGATTCAGGGATATCAGGATACTACCGAAAAACTGACGCTTGCACAAAGAGCAGCGATCAGATCTTCCTATGAAGAAACAACAGCAATCAATCAACAGGATCAGGCAGTCATAGCTGCCAGTACGCTGGATTTTTCTAATATGAAGATTGCATTTTTAGGAGATAGCATTACGGCAGGAGTGAATGGTTCGACCCCATATCCTTATCTCGTTAAAGAGCTTCTGGGTGTTGAGGAAGTCTATAATCTGGGTCAAGGTGGTTCGACGATCGCAACGATAGATGGGTCCGCAGCGATGACAGAACGTTGTAATGATATACCGACAGATGCTGATATTATTATTGTTATGGGAGGCACCAATGATAACTTTTATCAGCCCTCCTGGAAATTTGGTTTTATGACATGGGAAACAAAAGGTGAGGGAACTTTTTGTGGGGAATTACAGCTTTTGATGAAGAAATTCAAATGGAGCTACCCAAATGCAAAAGTTTTATTTTTAACACCACCTTCAAATAGTAAAATAGATGAACTTCGTGAAAAAGACAAATCGCTTCAGGATCAGTCAGTGTATGCAGAAGCAATTAATTATATTGGAGCAGAACAGGGAATCGAAGTAATAGACCTTTATAATATGAATTTCTTGAATTCACATGATGCGACAGTTTTATCCACATGGATGAATGATGAGGTGCATCCTAATTCATATGGGAATAAAATACTTGCTGAAAAAGTAGCAGCAGAAATCATTAAACGCTATCAGATGCCATAAATATAGAGGATAATCAGAAATATGAAGCAGAGTGCCATGAACGAGCCCAATGAATACAGGACAACTAGTGAGAAAACTGTTAGGCAGCCCAATTTTGAGCTGCTTAGAATTCTTTGTATGCTTATGGTCGTTTCGCTGCATTATTTATCCAAGGGAGGATTGCTATTTTCCTTTCAGGAAGATTTTACAGCGAACACATGGATCGCATATCTATTAGAGTCTTTCAGTGTGGTTGCTGTAAACTCATTTGTATTACTGACGGGTTTCTTTATGGTCAATTCTGTATTGAGGGCACGTAAAGTACTTGGTCTGGTTGCACAGATTTTATTTTATACACTGGGAATTTCGTGTATCCTGTTATTTGTTGGAGCAGTTCCTGAGTATGGATTTTATCAATTTGTGAATGATATTTTACCGGTTCAGATGGAACATTATTGGTTCATGACGGCATATGTTCTCTTATTGCTTTTTACACCGATTTTGAATCAGGCGTTGAAGAGCATGTCAGAAAAGAATCTCCGGGAAGTGCTATTTGGATTACTCTTATTTTTTTCGATCCCGAAAACAATTCTTCCGGTTTCTGTCACAATAGATCAAAAAGGATATGATGTGATATGGTTTTTGATTGTATATTTGATCGGTGCCTATATCAGATTATATGGAATTAAATTATTTAAAGATCGAAAACGTTCTGTAACGCTATATTTTGGGGCAACGATTCTGATCTTTGGTCGGACGCTTCTTTATGGATTTGTTTTTAGAATGACAGGCAGGTTCGAAGATCAGGTTCAGGAAGCTTTTCAGTATAATCATTTCTTAAATTTATTTGCAGCAATAGCATTTTTCTATATTTTTTATTATTTTAAAGTAAAAAATAAAACAATTCAAAAGATGATTTTATCACTTTCTCCTTATGTCCTTGGTGTATACCTCTTGCACGAACAGCTTCAGGTAAGGTACCTTTGGACGTCATGGTTTGGTGTTGAAAAAATGGCTGAAAGTCCACTTTTTATCCCTCATTATATCGGAACACTTATATTTTTATTTTTGGCTGGGGTCATTGTTGAGTGGTTCAGGCAAATGGTTTTTAATTTTGTTGGAAAGACTCCATTTCTAAGATCTTTACAAAGATGAATGACAGATAGGACAATTGATGGAAAAGATAATAAAACATTTGAAAGAAAATCGTAACTTCATATCTTGGATTTTTATAGCTGTGATACTTCTTTATCCTTTTCTTCATGTAAACATTGGGATAGATGTGACAGATACAGGCTATAGTCTTGGTAGCTTTTTGTTTGAGCCACAGATGGGGGAAGAATGGGTTCTATTTGCAACGTATCTGGCGAATCTGACAGGATCGATGTTTGCCATGCTTCCATTTGGGAACACAATGCTTGGTATGAATGTATATACTTCAGCAATCGTGAGTCTGAGTGCTTTTATTTCCTACATCTTTTTAAAAAAGAAATTACCTGAATGGATCGTATTTCTTGGGATCTTCATGGCAGAAAGTCTTTGCTGGTGCCCGACAATCATTTTATATAATTATCTGACTTATTTGTTCTTTACGTTATTGATCGTGCTTCTTTACATGGGTCTGACCCAAAAAAGGGTTTTTCTGTTCTGGGCAGGAATCATTCTTGGGCTGAATGTGATGGTACGGTTCCCGAATCTGGCGCAGGCAGCACTGATTTTATCCGTATGGTACTATGGATGGCTCAGGAAAGATCGTTTCTTGCTTGTTTTACAGAACACATTATTATGTATTGGTGGTTTTCTAACAGGACTTGCAGTCGTATTGGCTGAAATTTCCATCCAGTATGGTCTGGATTCTTATATCAGTATGATTACCCACTTATTCAATATGAGCAGCAGTTCGGGAGATGGTCATTCACTAGGTTCCATGCTGTTCTCAATTGTAGATGCATATTTTGTAGCATTCAGATGGCTGTTGTATCCGCTTGCGCTTACCGTTGCAGGTCTGATTGCTTTTTATCTGGTCAGGAAGAACAAAGTATTGACCAGAGTGGGAGCAGTGCTTTATTTTGCAGGTATGCTGTTGTTACTAAGACTTCTGTATGGAAGAGGGATGTTTAATCTTAAGTATTATACCTATGAGTCCATGTTCCAGTGGGTCGCGATCTTCCTGATTCTATCCATGATCACGATGTTAATGGTCATGTTACAAAAAGAGTATGCTACTGAGGAAAAAGTGCTTGCATGTATGATTTTACTGATCATACTTGTCACACCTTTGGGCAGTGATAATTATCTGTATCCGATCATGAATAATCTGTTCCTGATCGCACCGGTGACTTTCTATTGGATGTTTCAGTTCCTAAAAGGAAGAAAAGCTGTTTTACCAGTTAAAATGATGCTGGCTATGATCATTGTGATTACCTTGATTCAAAGCACGGCATTTGGATATACGTTTGTGTTCAGAGATGGAACACAGGGCGAAGCGCTTACAACTGAGGTAACCCAGAACAGAGTACTTAAGGGAATGAAGACATCCCCGCAAAAAGCAGCAATGCTTGAATCTGTAACAGAATTCGCAGACAGCAATGGTCTGGTTGGAAAAGAAGTGATCCTATATGGAAACATACCGGCGATGTCCTGTTTTCTGGAAATGCCGGCAGCACTGACGACTTCCTGGCCTGATCTTGCGACCTATCGCGTGGAGACGATGAAGGAAGAACTGGATAAGCTAATAAAAGAAGATGAGAAGCCAGTGATTATACTTAGTGCTGGGGTTGCAGCATGGATGAGCGAAGATCTGGAAGAAATGACGAAATTACAGATTACACCAGAAATGTATCATAACGATGAGAAAGTCGAGTTAATCAGACAATTTATTATGGCACTGCAATATCAGGAAACTTATGCAAATGATTCATTTGTTATTTATACAGCGACTAATTAGAGGAGAGACCAGATGATTAATTTTAATGTACCACCCTTTACAGGGAAGGAACTGGATTATATCAGAGAAGCAGTTGAGAGACAAAAAATATGTGGAGATGGCATTTTTACAAAAAAATGTAATGAATGGCTGGAACAGAAAACAGGAACAACAAAGTGTCTGTTAACGACTTCTTGTACCCATGCGATTGAACTTGCAGCATTATTATGTGAAATCAAACCAGGGGATGAAGTTATCATGCCATCCTTTACCTTTGTATCTACAGCAGATGCCTTTGTATTACGAGGCGCAACCATTGTTTTTATTGACATCAGACCGGACACTATGAATATGGATGAGAATCTGATAGAAGAAGCAATCACGGATAAGACAAAAGCAATCGTACCAGTTCATTATGCAGGAGTTGCCTGTGAAATGGACAAAATCATGGAAATCGCAAATAAATATAATCTTTTTGTTGTAGAAGATGCAGCACAGGGTATTATGTCGACTTATAAAGGGAAACCACTTGGAACATTTGGAGAGTTTGGATGTCTGAGTTTTCATGAGACGAAAAATTACAGTATGGGTGAAGGCGGAGCGATACTGATCCGTGACGAACAATATATTGAACCTGCTGAGATCATCAGAGAAAAGGGAACGGACAGAAGTAAGTTCTTCCGCGGACAGGTCGATAAGTATACCTGGGTCAATTTTGGATCCTCATATCTTCCCAGTGATATGAATGCAGCATATCTGTATGCACAACTTGAGCTGGCTGAAGAAATCAATCAAAGCAGAATTACTATCTGGAATAGATATTATAAGAATCTGAATAAGTTGGCTGAAAAAGGACAGATCGAGCTGCCAGTTGTTCCGGATGGATGTGTGCATAATGGACATATGTTTTATATGAAAGCAAAAGATATCAGTGAGAGAACTGAGCTGATAAACTACCTGAAAACGAATGAAATCTTATCAGTTTTTCACTATATACCATTACATTCAGCAACCGCAGGCAAGAAGTTTGGACGTTTCCATGGAACGGATCGATACACAACAAAAGAAAGTGAAAGACTCACAAGACTTCCCCTGTATTATGGGCTGACATTAGAACAGGCGGATTATATTTCGGATAAAATAATAGAATTCTATCAAACAAGGATTTAAGCATATGAGAATGACTGAACAGACAGAACAGAAAAAAAACAGAATAACCAGAGCAGACTGGATCGCAGCGTTGTTTACAGTTGTTTTGATCGTCATAACAGGGATCCTGTTTGACTATTACTATAATCTAAATGATGATATGTTGATGAAGGATCTGACCTCCGGACTCTATACCGGGACACCGGAAGGGCATAACATTCAGATGCTTTTTCCAGTCAGTTTTCTGCTCAGTCTTCCATACCATCTGATCAGCGGATTCAGCTGGTATGGAATCTTTTATCTTGTCTGTAATTATAGCTGTATCTTTTTGATCATAAGAAGAATCATGCAAAAAACGCATAGCAAATGGGCTATTGCATCTTTAGTGGCTCTGGGAATTACTTTCCTGGGAGCCTTTTTCTTATGGGATCTTATATTGATTCAATATACCGTTACGTCGGCGATCCTTGGAAGTACAGCCATCTTTTTATTTCTTACCAATAAATCTTTGGATCAAACAGAATCAATAAGCTCTTTTATAAAGATGAATCTAACAAGTATTGTCCTGGTCATCCTTGCTTTTCTTGTGCGATCTGAAATGCTCTTGCTTCTGATCCCCTATATTGGAGTTGCAGGACTTGTAAAGTGGAGTCGTGAGGAAAGACCGTTTTCTACCCTTAATTTTAAAAAGTACTTTTCTGTCATCGGTCTGATGGCTACAGGTATTCTGATTGGATTCTTATTGAATCGGGCGGCATATAGTAGTGAGGAATGGAAAGAGTTCAACGCATTTTTTGATAACAGAACACAATTATATGATTACCAGAAAATACCACCATATACTGGCAATGAAGAATTTTATCAGGAATTAGGACTTGCCGAAAGCCAGCAAAAACTACTTGAAAATTACAATTTTGGTTTGGATGAGAAGATCGATTCAAAGATTATGGGTGAAATTGCTACTTATGCTGCATCCATAAGAGAACTGAATACAAAACAGCGAATTGTAGAAGCAGTAAAAGGTTATTACAGACAACTGGTGAAGGAATGGAAACTTCCTGATTGGGATGTCCTGATCCTTGGACTATATGGAATCGGGCTGATCTGCGTATTTTTTTGCAAATCAACTTTACGTAGAAAGTTCGATCATACAGCAGCATATGCTATTTTATTTGGTATCAGGTCTATAATCTGGATCTACCTGCATTATGGAGAGAGAATGCCGTTGAGGCTGACTCATTCCGTTTATATTGCAGAATGTCTGATTTTGACAGCTTTTTTATTAAATCTGAATGAAGAATTGCAAGATCATACCTATACCAGAGTACAAAAAAGCAATAAAATGAATATTTTAGTAGTAACTGTAATAACTCTGCTGTGTCTTGTGAATCTAAGACCGGGTATGGATCAGCTTCATACTGAGATTGTCCGTCGTGAAACAGTGAATCCGGAATATCTTGCATTACAAGAGTATTGCAGGGATCATTCGGACTCCTATTTCTTGCTTGATATTTATTCGGTTGTTAACTACACAGAAAAAGTATTTGAATCGGATGAATTCTTAATAAAAAATTATGATTATATGGGTGGCTGGGGATGTAAAAGTCCGCTATATTATGATAAACTGAAAACGTTTCAGATGGATACAATGCTGAATGGCATCCTGGAAAATAATACCGTCCATCTGATCAGTAAGGCAGATTCTAATATGGATTGGCTGAAACAATATCTAGATGATATGGGTTATCAGGCTGAGATCTTTCAAACGGATGTGATCCAAAATCAGGAGCAGGATATTTTTCATGTTTATCAGGTGCAGACAAGTAAAAATGGATTGGAGTAGTTATGTTAACAGGACAACAGATTGTTTTAAGAAAAATGGAAATAAATGATACAGATGATATTGTCAGATGGAGAAATACCGAAGAAGTCAGAAGTCGGTTCCTTTACCAGGAACCATTCACCAGAGAAAAGCATCTGGATTGGATTAAAAATAAAGTAAATACAGGACTCGTCGTTCAGATGATGATCTGTGAAAAAGAGTCCGGAAGAGCAATTGGTTCCGCATATTTTCGGGATATTGACCATGTGAATCACAAAGCAGAGTATGGGCTGTTTATTGGTGAGAGTGACTCCAGAGTAAAGGGAATCGGATTCGAGACAACCAATATGATGCTTAGATATGGTTTTGAAGAACTGGGGCTGCATAGAATCTATGCAAGAGTATTATCAGATAATATTGTTTCATTAAAAAGTGCGATCAAAGCAGGCCTTGAGGTGGAAGGTACATTAAGGGAAGATATCATCCTTCAGGAATCATACAGGGATATTGTATTACTGGGTGCATTAAAGGATCGATTTCTTGAAAATATAAAAGAATAAGAGGTAGTTTATGTCGCTAATTAGTTTTGTGATACCATGTTACAGATCAGAACAGACTATTATAAAAGTTGTGGAAGAAATTCAGGCTGCAATGAATACAAGACTTCAACAATATCAGTATGAAGTAATATTGGTCAATGACTGTTCACCTGATCAGACATTTGAAGTCATCAGGACTCTTTGTGCACAACACAATCATGTCAAAGGGATCAATCTTGCACGTAATTTTGGACAACATGCGGCACTTATGGCAGGGCTTCGTTACAGCAAAGGAGATATTGTGATCTGTCTGGATGATGACGGACAGACACCAGCTGACGAAGCATGGAAGCTGATTGAAAAAATAGAAGCAGGTGCAGATGTTGTGTATGCGAAGTACGAACATAAGCAACACTCCGTAGCACGTAATCTGGGAAGTCGCCTGAATGATCTGATGGCAAGGACGATGCTTGGAAAACCAAAAGAGCTTTATTTATCCAGCTACTTTGCTGCTAAAAAGTTCGTTGTGGATGAGATGGTACGATATGAGAATTCCTATCCCTATGTAATTGGGCTTGTATTACGTGCAACCAAGAAGATTGAAAATGTCTCTGTCAGACACAGAGAGCGTGAAGTGGGAAGTTCGGGGTACACCATTGGAAAATTATTTGGTCTTTGGTGTAATGGATTTACAGCATTCTCAATTAAACCACTCAGAATCGCTACGGTCATTGGTGGAATGAGTGCTTCGGCAGGTTTCATCTATGCAATTTATACTATTGTAAAAAGACTGATGAATCCGCTTGTGCCGGCCGGCTTTAGTGCGCTTATGTCAGCGACTCTTTTTATTGGTGGTATGCTTATGTTGATGCTTGGTTTGATCGGTGAATATATTGGAAGAATCTACATCAGTATTAATAATGCGCCACAATATGTGATCAGGGAAATCGTGAATGATGAGACAATTGAATGTTAGCCAAGGGAGACCGGGGAGTCTGTAATGAGTGAGTTGTTAAAAAAGAAGTGGGAGTTTTTAGCTTCCTCTTTAGCTATAATAATTTTTTTGATTGGATCGGTTTCATTATGTTTTAACAATAACATATGGACGGATGAAGCTTTTACAATGCAGTTACTTGGAAATGATTATATAGGAATTATCAAAGGAACTGCAATTGATGTGCATCCACCTTTATATTATCTGATTGCCAAAACAGTGATGTATGTTTTTGGCAATTCCTTGTTTGTGCAAAAAATGGTCACGATTTTTCCAATTGTCTTTTTAATGTTATTTTCAGCAGTAAAAGTTGTAAAATTATTTGGAATAAGGACACATTTGATATTTATCACATTTTTAATTGCATTTCCGG
>JAQVCQ010000062.1:11528-13751 GCA_028689715.1 Lachnospiraceae bacterium | reverse complement strand
ATAGGTAAGAAACTTTTAAAAGACGTTAGTACAATCCACTGTCAAATGATTATGAATAAAATGGCAGACAAGGGATATCGGACGTCGACCATTTGCCAGGCAAGAATTACTCTTTATAGCATGCTTGATTACGCACTCCACAATGATGTGATTACAAAAAATCCATGTAATGGAATCGTAAAATCTGATATTGGAAAGGCATCTAGAAAGAGAGAAGCCCTTTCAATTGCACAGCAAAAATTGTTCGTTAATGGAATCAATAGCAATTCCTATGAAATTCAATACAGGTTTTTATTACAGACGGGTCTTCGAACAGGAGAACTTGTGGGTTTGAAATGGGAAGATATCGATTTTGAAAAGCGGAATTTAACAGTGTCACGTTCTATGGAATTTCGGCATTCAGTAGGTGAGTGGAAAGTGGGTCCGCCCAAAAGTAAGTTGAGTTATAGAACGATACCACTTACTGATGAAGCTGTTGAGCTGCTGAAAATGCAAAAATCAAAAAATGCGGATATTCACATTATTCCTATTGAATGGTCAGAGTTTGTATTCTTATGTAGAAAAGGAACACCAGTAAAGAACAGTACATACGACACTATGCTGTTTAAATTATGTGATAAAATTGGGATTCCTAAATTTTCAATGCATATACTAAGACATACTTTTGCAACCAGATGTATAGAGGCTGGGATGAAACCGAAGACATTACAGATGATTTTAGGTCATGCAAATATCGGAATTACAATGAATTTATATGTACACACCACAGAAGATGAGAAGTTAAAAGAGATCAATATGGTTGCGAATTCGTTGAAAGTTGTGTAAAATTGGTACGTAATTGGTACGAGACATGATATGAGAATTGTAAAAACCCAGTAAAATCAACACGTTTAAAGGAGATATAGAAAAGAATGAAATTAGGTATTGTAGGTTTGCCAAATGTTGGAAAAAGTACGCTGTTCAATTCACTTACAAAAGCGGGAGCGGAGTCTGCAAATTATCCGTTTTGTACCATTGACCCGAATATCGGGATCGTTACGGTTCCGGATCATAGATTAAAGTTGTTGGGAGACATGTATCATTCAAAAAAAGTGACCCCTGCTGTTATAGAATTTGTTGATATTGCTGGGTTGGTAAAAGGTGCATCAAAGGGAGAAGGACTTGGTAATCAGTTCTTAAGTAACATCAGAGAAGTGGATGCGATCGTTCATGTGGTCAGATGTTTCGAAGATACCAATGTCATTCATGTTGACGGAAATGTGAATCCTGTCCGTGACATCGAAACGATCAATCTGGAGCTTATCTTTTCTGATATTGAAATCCTGGAACGAAGAATCTCTAAAACTGCCAAAGGTGCTAAAATGGATAAAGTTCTTGCAAAAGAACTTGTATTACTTGAAAAATTAAAAGCATATCTGGAAGAAGGTAAAATTGCACGTTCATTTACAGAAGATCTTGACGAAGAAGAGACGATCTGGCGCGCTTCTTATAATCTGTTAACGGACAAACCGGTCATATTTGCTGCTAATGTGGCAGAATCAGATCTTGCTGACGATGGAGCTCAGAACAGCTATGTTCAGGAAGTCAGAAAATTTGCTGAGGAGAGTGAGAGTGAAGTATTCGTGATCTGCGCTCAGATCGAACAGGAAATATCAGAACTTGACGAGGATGAGAAGAAAATGTTCTTAGAAGAACTTGGACTGAATGAATCAGGGCTTGATAAACTCGTTAAAGCGAGCTATCACCTTTTAGGGCTGATCAGTTACCTGACAGCAGGAGAAGATGAGACCAGAGCGTGGACGATCAAACGAGGAACAAAGGCACCGCAGGCAGCAGGCAAGATCCATTCGGATTTTGAAAGAGGATTTATCAGAGCAGAAGTAGTAGCATACCAGAATCTGTTAGAATATGGATCGCTTTCGGCTGCGAAGGAAAAAGGTGTTGTTGGAATCGAAGGGAAAGAGTATGTCGTAAAAGACGGTGATGTGATTCTTTTTCGATTTAATGTATAAATGAAGTCTGAAGGGAGCAGTGAATGAAAGAAATGATGGGAAATGGGGATATCGCATTCCCAAATCTTGGAATATATCTTGAAAACGTACCAAAAAGTTTTTCAGTATTTGGATTTGACGTGACATATTATGGACTGATCATAGGACTTGGGATTCTGATGGGGATATTACTGGCAACAATCATAGCCAAAAGATCCGGACAGGATCCTGA
>JAQVCQ010000062.1:0-11428 GCA_028689715.1 Lachnospiraceae bacterium | reverse complement strand
AAAGCCTTGATTTCAAGGCTTTTTTTAATGTCCAAACTTCATTTTTTTTTAAGAAATTGGGTTGTCAAACGATATAGAATGGAGTAATATTAGTGCATAAGTGGTGAAAAGTGGTGGAATGTGGTAGGAAGTGGATAGCATTTCAACTCTTGGTATTAGAAAAGCAGGTGATGCATATGTTCATGGGTGAATATAATCATACAATTGATACTAAGGGCAGACTGATTGTTCCCTCCAAATTCAGAGAAACACTGGGTGATGAATTTGTAGTGACCAAAGGTCTGGACGGATGTCTTTTTGTCTATGACAATGCAGAATGGGCAGTATTTGAAGAAAAGCTCAAAGGACTTCCACTTACCAACAAAGATGCCAGAGCTTTTGTAAGATTTTTTCTTGCAGGAGCAGCTACTGTAGAAGTAGATAAACAGGGAAGAATTCTTCTCCCATCAGTTCTAAGAGAGTTTGCCCAGATTACCAAAGACGCAGTTTTAGTCGGTGTGGCAAGCAGAATTGAAATATGGAGCAGAGAGAAATGGGAAGCAGCAGCTAACTATGAAGATATGGATGAGATCGCTGAACATATGGCAGATCTTGGTCTGGGAATATAACAGGAGTTGAATAAGAATGGACTTTGCACATGTTTCAGTATTATTGAACGAAACGATCGAAGCACTTGATATTAAATCGGACGGAATCTATCTTGACGGAACACTGGGCGGCGGCGGACATTCTTTTCATATTGTTTCAAAACTGTCAGAGCAGGGACATTTATATGGTGTCGATCAGGATGAAGCTGCAATTATGGCGGCGACTGAAAGACTTGAACCATTTCAGGACAGAGTCACGATCATAAGAGATAATTATTGTAATGCAGTATCAAGATTGAAAATGCTCGGAATAGAGGGCGTTGATGGCATTTTACTTGACCTTGGAGTTTCGTCCTATCAGTTAGACACGATTGAGAGAGGATTCTCTTATAAATATGACACAGTTCTTGATATGAGAATGGATAATAGAAATGCCATCAGTGCGATGGAAATCATAAATGAATACCCGGAAATGGAATTGTACAGAATCATCAGAGATTATGGTGAAGATAAATTTGCAAAAAATATAGCAAAACACATTGCTGCGGCAAGATCAAGAAAACCAGTCGAGACGACGTTTGAACTGAATGAGATCATAAAAGCGGCAATTCCAGCTAAGATGAGAGTGACAGGTGGTCATCCATCAAAGAAAACATTTCAGGCAATCAGAATTGAATGCAACAGAGAACTTGAAGTGTTAAAAGATTCGTTGGATTCCATGATTGAATATTTGAATCCAGGCGGCAGACTTGCTATTATAACTTTTCATTCATTGGAAGACAGGATCGTAAAATCATCATTTAAGAAAAATGAAAATCCATGTACCTGCCCACCGGAGTTTCCGATCTGTATTTGCGGAAATGTTTCAAAAGGCAGAGTCATCAGTAGAAAACCGATTCTTCCAACAGAGGAAGAAATTGAAATAAATAAGAGATCAAAAAGCGCAAAATTGCGCGTTTTTGAGAAAAGATAAGATCAGACAGAACAAAAGGGGATGTGGGGATGAGCAGACAAAATCAGGCAGTAATCTATGGAAATACAGCAAGAAATCTTGTTGTGGGGGATGCACTTGAACGTGTGCCTTCAAAAAAACTGAGCCATACTGCCAGAAAAAACAGGGAAAAAGCTTTTCATATGAGCGCCGGTTATGTTATATTTTTGTCTGTAGCGCTTGGAGCAGCAGGTCTGATCCTTGCCGGTTATATCAGACTGCAATGTGATATAACGAATACAATTAAGAATATCGCCAGACTTGAGAGTACATTGAACACCATAACAATGGATAATGAAGAAGAGTACAATAGAATTCTTGCATCTGTTGATCTGGAAGAAATCAGAAAAATTGCAATAGAAGACCTTGGAATGAAATATGCAACACAGGGACAGATCGTTTCGATTTCTGGTGAGGAAAGTGATTATGTCAGACAATATCAGGATCTTCCGGACAGCATGAACTAAAAAGAATGGAAGCTGGCAGTTAGGAGTTATCTTGAAAAGAAAGAAAAGAAGATTAAAAGAATATAGATTTACAACAAGTATGCAAAAAAAGCTGGTAATACTATTTGGTCTGGTATTACTGGCTTTCGTAGGATTAAGCGTTCGTCTCATACTGATCAATAAGGACAGTGGGGAACAGTATAAAAAACAGGTCCTTGCACAGCAGGAATATGACAGCAGGACCATTCCATATAAACGTGGAGATATTGTAGATGCAAAAGGGACCCCGATCGCAATGAGTGAGAAGGTCTATAATCTGATCCTTGATAATAAACTCATCATGGAAAAAGAAGACTATCTGGAGCCAACACTTGCAGCGTTATTTCAGTGTTTTGAACTCGATGAAGGCGCAATCAGGACATATGTGACACAAAATCCATCTTCGCAATATTATGTTGCGGCCAAGAAGCTGAAATATGAGGAGATCGCTCCTTTTCTTGAACTGCAGAATGATCTTGAGAACAATCCTGATATTAAAGGAGTATGGTTCGAAGAAGAGTACCAAAGGCTCTATCCATACGATTCACTTGCGTGTGATGTGATTGGTTTTACAGGAAAGGACAATGTTGGAAGTTACGGTCTGGAGGAATTTTATAACGATATCTTAAATGGAACAAACGGAAGAGAGTATGGTTATTTAAATGATGACTCTACATTGGAACGTACAACAAAAGCAGCCACGGATGGAAATACGATCGCGACATCTCTTGATGTTAATATACAAAGCATTGTAGAAAAACATATTCTGGCGTTTAATGAAGAACACAGAGATGAAGCCAGAGAAGGTGCGGGAAGTTCTAATACCGGTGTAATCATAATGGATCCTAACAGCGGAGAGATCCTTGCAATGGCAAGCTACCCTGTTTTTAATTTAAATGATACAAAAAATTTGTCAGGTATCTACACACAAGAAGCAATTGATGCCATGGATGACGATGCAAAATATGAAGCACTGAACGCACTATGGAAGAACTTCTGTATCACATCGACATACGAACCTGGATCCACAGCAAAACCATTTACAGTGGCGGCAGCACTGGAGAGCGGTAAAATAACGGGAAATGAAACTTACTATTGTGAAGGGCACCTTGATATAGGGGGGCATACCATTCATTGTCACAACAGGCTTGGAGATGGACTACTGACAGTAAAACAGGGAATTGAAAAATCCTGTAACGTGGTATTAATGAATATTGGTCTTACGGTTGGAACCGATACATTTATGAAATACCAGAGTATATTTAATTTTGGTTTAAAGACCAATGTTGATCTGGCTGGAGAAGCCAGAACGGATTCACTTATTTTTGACCCGAACACAATGGTACCGACTGACCTTGCTGTTTCATCATTCGGCCAGGGTTATAATGTAACCATGATACAGCAGGCAACAGCATTTTCTTCTCTGATCAATGGGGGATATTATTATGCACCACATGTAGTAAACAAAATTCTGGCGCCGGATGGTTCGACTGTTAAAAATATTGAACCAAGAATTTTAAAACAAAGCATATCAGAATCCACATCAGATATCATAAAAGATTATTGTAATGGCGTTGTAACAGAAGGAACCGGTGTTACCGCAAGACCAGCCGGCTATACGATGGGTGGTAAGACAGGAACAGCAGAAAAAGTTCCAAGGGGAACTGGTAATTATGTAGTTTCATTTATGGGGTACGTTCCAGCTGATGATCCACAGGTGCTGATCTATGTTGTGATTGATGAGCCAAACGTAGCCGCACAGGATAATGCACGTTATGCGACAGTAATGACAAGAGACATCATGACAGAAGTACTTCCTTATCTTAATATTTATCAGACTGAAGAACTGACAGAAGATGAAATAGAAGAAATGAAACAAAAAGAAGAACTTGCGGCACAGACTGTTTCAAAGAACAGTGTTTCTGGGAATGAAGTTGCGGAAGAAAGTGTATCCGGAAACGAGTTACAAGCTGATACAGAATCAGAATCATCTGAAGGAGCAGGAGAAGAGTCGGAGTCAGAAGAAAAGGAAATAGAGATCGATCCTGAAACAGGTTATGCGATCGATCCACTGACAGGTGAGCTTCTGGATCCACAGACAGGTGCACCAGTCGATCCTACCGTGTCAAATCTGGAATGACTCTGAATAATCTAATAAAAATATGAATTATTTGAAAAATTGACTTTTCTTTCTAAAAGCGTTATGTTTCTAAAGGACTTAAAGAATACGGAATTCTATTTGGAAAAGTAAGGAGCTCAAAATGAATTTTAATTTGGTTATTTCAGTCATGATATCATTCCTGATCAGCGTACTGGCAGGGCCTGTCATCATTCCTTTTTTAAGAAAGCTTAAGATTGGGCAGACACAGAGAGAGGATGGTCCTTCCGCGCATTTGAAAAAATCCGGGACGCCTACCATGGGAGGCAGTATTTTTCTTATTGCGATTCTAATCACGTCATTATTTTATATGAAAGACTATCCCAACATTATTCCAGTTCTGTTTCTGACAATTGGGTTCGGGGTGATCGGATTTATTGATGATTATATAAAAGTTGTTAAAAAACAATCTATGGGACTCAGACCTTCGCAGAAGATGCTGGGACAATTTCTTGTGACCGGGATTTTTGCTTTTTATCTTGTTAGATTCACAGAAGTCTCTTTGGAAATGAAGATTCCATTTTTTCCCGATCAATTCATTGACCTGGGTATTATGAATATTCCATTTTTATTTTTAGTCGTGATCGCAACTGTGAATGGAACTAATTTTACCGACGGACTTGACGGACTGGCAGGTAGTGTTACGACAGCTGTAGCGGCCTTCTTTTTTGTTGCTTCAGCTTCAATTCATGCCGGGCTTGAACCCGTAGCAGGAGCAGTGGCAGGAGCTCTGATGGGCTTTTTGATGTATAATGTATACCCTGCAAAGGTATTTATGGGCGACACTGGTTCTCTTGCACTTGGCGGATTTGTTGCCGGTATGGCTTATATGATGCAACTGCCTATTTTCATATTACTCATTGGAATCATTTACACAGTGGAAGTACTTTCGGTCTTTCTTCAGGTAAGTTATTTCAAAGCGACAAAAGGTAAAAGGATCTTCAAAATGGCACCGATCCACCATCACTTTGAACTTTGTGGATGGTCGGAAACCAGAATCGTTGCCGTGTTTACTGCAGCAACATTATTAGCTGGTCTTGTTGGATTATTAGCACTATAAACAGATGAGGAGTTTATGATGGACGTGACAGATAAAAAAGTAATTGTGATCGGAACAGGAATCAGTGGAATAGGAGCTGCGAGGCTTCTGATCTCAAAAGGAGCCTATGTTATTTTATATGATGAGCGGGAAGACATTGCAACTGCTAGAATCTATGAAGAACTTTCTGCGTGCAAAGATCGTTTTACACTGGTGACGGGCAAGATGCATAATATGCTTCTCGATGACATAGTACTTGCAGTGTTCAGTCCGGGCGTTCCTATGGATAGTGAGATCGCCAAGACGGTAAAAGCTTTAGGAATCAGAATCTGGGGCGAGATCGAACTTGCTTATCAGTACGCAAAAGGAAGTGTTCTGGCGATCACAGGAACGAATGGAAAGACTACGACGACCTCACTGCTAGGAAAAATCATGAGTGATTTCACATCACAGGTCTTTGTGGTCGGTAATATAGGAAATCCTTTTACGCAGGAAGTTGATAAAATGACACAGGACAGTGTGACTGTTGCTGAAATCAGCAGTTTTCAACTTGAAACAATTGAAGAATTCAGACCCTCTATATCAGCTGTCCTTAATATAACGCCAGATCATTTGAACAGACATCATACAATGGAAGAGTATGCAAGAGTAAAATTTGAAATTGCAAAAAAACAGACAAAAGAAGATTTTTGTGTATTGAATTATGAAGATGCATATTGCAGGGAATTTGCAGAACAATGTCATGCATGTGTCCTTTTTTTCTCTTCAAAAAACAAATTACAGAATGGGTTTTTCCTTGAAGAGGAAATGATATATAAATCTGCAGAGGGTGAATGTACTCCGTTATTAAATATTCATGATATGAATCTTCTTGGAATTCATAATGTGGAAAATGTTATGGCAGCCATTGCCATGGCAGACGCATATGGAGTTCCAATGGAACGCATTCTGGAGACGGTAAGACATTTTAAAGCTGTGGAACACAGGATAGAATATGTTGCAACAAAAAGAGGCGTAGATTATTATAACGACTCAAAGGGAACGAACCCAGATGCAGCGATCAGAGGAATCAAAGCAATGCGGAGACCGACTGTATTAATAGGCGGCGGCTACGACAAGCAGAGTGAATATGATGAATGGATTGAGGCGTTTGATGGCAAAGTAAAGTGCCTTGTTTTAATCGGACAGACAAGAGAAAAAATTGCCGAATGTGCAATAAAACATGGATTTAAAAATGTGATTCTGGCGGATACATTTCAAGAAGCAATGGATATCTGCGTGGATCAGGCCATCGAAGGTGATGCAGTCCTGTTATCTCCGGCATGTGCGAGTTGGGGGATGTTTCCCAATTATGAGGTAAGAGGCGAGATGTTCAAAGAATATGTGAACCAGATTAAGGAGTGAAAAAAGCGTGGCAGGTGTAGGTAGAAGAAAAAGACAGCCTGAATATTTTTTTGATTATACGCTATTGTTTGTAGTGCTCTTTTTGCTTGGGTTCGGGCTGATCATGATTTACTCGACCAGTTCATACGAGTCAAGTCTGGAGTTTAATGATCCGGCATATTATTTTAAAAAGCAGGCATTTGCCTCGGTGCTAGGGCTGATTGCGATGATCGTTGTATCAAGAATCCCCTATCATTTCTGGGAACGCTTTGCATTTCCAGCCTATTTTGCGTCAATGATACTGATCCTGCTGGTCATGACCCCACTTGGACGTGAGAGTCATGGTGCACGAAGATGGCTCTATCTTGGTATGTCAGTTCAGCCAGCCGAAATTGCCAAATTGAGTATGATTTTGTTTCTGGCAAGTCTGGTCTGCCGTATGGGAAAGTCAGTCAAATCTTCAAAAGGATTTTTGACGATTCTATGTGTTCCTATTCCGGTCTGTGCCATGGTGTACCTGATCACTGATAACCTTAGTTCCGCAATCATTATTTTCGGTATTGCATTTTTAATGCTGTTCGTAGCGAGTCCTGAATACAAGAGGTTTTTATTACTGACAGCTTTGGCAGCCGGTGCAGCCACCCTGGTTGTTTACTCCATTCTGCAACTTTCAGAAAGTGGTAAACTTGGATTCCGTGGTGAACGTATTCTTGCATGGATGGATCCGGAAGCCTATGCCAGTGGAAAAGGATTCCAGACCCTGCAGGCACTCTATGCAATTGGATCGGGAGGCATATTTGGAAAAGGGATCGGTCAGAGCATGCAAAAACTTGGATTTTTACCGGAAGCCCAGAACGACATGATATTTTCGATCATTTGTGAAGAGTTGGGACTGTTTGGCGCAATAGCTGTAATTATGTTATTTGTTCTACTGATCTGGAGATTCATGATCATTGCCAATAATGCATCGGATCTGTTTGGTGCACTTTTAGTTGTCGGTGTACTTGGACATTTTGCGATTCAGGTCATACTGAATATTGCTGTTGTGACCAATACACTTCCGAACACCGGAATTTCGCTACCTTTTATCAGTTACGGTGGTTCATCAGTATTGTTTTTGCTTGTTGAAATCGGTCTGGTATTAAGCGTGGCGCGAGGGATCAAGTTCAAAGATGCTTCATAAGTAAAAGGGGACTCATCCTATGAAAAAAACCAAAGTGAAACTAACAAATAAGGAAAAACGAAAGAGTCCTGTTCCAAATGAAAAATATAGAAATAAAAAAGCTGAAAATAAAAAAGCTGAAAATAAAAAAGACATAAATAGAAAAAACATAAATAAAAAAGTCGTAAATAAAAAACTTGCAAATAAAAAAGTCGTAAAAAGAAAAGTTGTAAAAGAAAAAGTTGCAAAAGAAAAAGGCACATCAAAGTGGATCATGCTGCTTGGCTCATCAAAAGGATTCGGATTGCTGCTTTTTACCTTTTTCCTTCTGGTGATTATGTTGTCAGTACTCTATGTTTCACAGAAATTCAAGGTAAGAACGGTCTATGTTCAGGGAAATAAGCATTACACCAACGAAGAAATACAGGACATGGTCATGGCCGGGAAACTTGGTGATAATTCTTTATACCTTTCACTTAAATATAGGAACAAAGGGGTCGAGAATGTTCCGTTCGTAGAAAAGATGGATGTTGAGATTCTTTCACCGGATACGATCAAGATCTATGTTTATGAAAAAGCGCTTGCAGGTTATGTGGAATATCTTGGGAGAAACATGTATTTTGATAAAGATGGAATCATTGTGGAAAGTTCGGGCGAAAAAACACTCGGGATACCACAGGTGACAGGTCTGGATTTTGGCTATGTCGTGCTGTATGAAAAGCTTCCTGTTGAAAATGATACAGTGTTCAGACTGGTTCTGAACATCACACAGGTACTGAATAAGTATGAACTGGCTACGGACAGAATCTATTTTGACTCGAAATATCAGATCACATTGTATTTTGGAGATGCAAAAGCTAAAATTGGAGGCGATGACTATCTGGATGAGAAGGTCATGAAATTAAAAACGATCCTGCCTGAACTGAAAGGGAAAAAGGGTACTTTGCGTATGGAAAATTACTCAGAAGATATGCAGAATATTACCTTTGAGCTGGAGTGAAATTAATCATTAAAATGTAAAGAAAATGAAAAAATGTGTTGATAAATTCGTGAAATAATTATATTATGAGTTATGTGGAGTCTAATAGGAAATAAGAAGGAGGAACTACCTTGCTTGAAATAAAGACAAACGATGCAGGAAATGCTGCTAAGATCATCGTCGTTGGCGTTGGTGGAGCTGGCAATAATGCTGTAAATAGAATGATAGATGAAAATATTGATGGTGTAGATTTTATCGGAGTGAATACTGATAAACAGGCGTTACAGCTTTGTAAGGCACCGAAACTCCTTCAGATCGGTGAAAAACTCACTAAGGGACTTGGCGCAGGAGCGAAGCCTGAGATCGGTGAGAAGGCGGCAGAAGAAAGCGCAGAAGAAATTTCAGCGGCTGTTAAAAGTTGCGATATGGTGTTCGTTACCTGTGGAATGGGTGGCGGTACCGGTACCGGAGCAGCTCCGGTAGTTGCCAAAATGGCAAAGGATATGGGAATTCTTACAGTTGGAGTTGTAACAAAACCCTTCCGTTTCGAAGCTAAAGCACGTATGGTCAATGCAATTTCCGGTATTGAACGTTTAAAAGAAAGCGTTGATACTTTGATTGTGATACCTAATGATAAATTATTGGAAATCGTAGACAGAAGAACGACAATGCCTGATGCATTAAAGAAGGCTGACGAAGTATTACAGCAGGCAGTGCAGGGAATTACAGATCTGATCAATAGACCGGCGATCATTAATCTGGATTTTGCTGATGTGCAGACTGTTATGAAAGATAAAGGAATTGCACACATTGGTATTGGTGTAGGCAAAGGTGATGATAAAGCCAGTGAAGCAGTTAAAATGGCAGTGGAAAGTCCATTACTTGAAACCACGATTACAGGTGCTTCCCATGTGATCATCAATGTTTCCGGAGATATTACGCTTGCAGATGCTTCAGATGCAGCAAGTTATGTTCAGGAACTTGCAGGTGATGATGTAAATATTATATTTGGTGCAATGTATGATGAGACAGTACCGGATGCATGTACGATCACTGTTATTGCAACAGGTCTTGAAGAAAACAGACTTGCAGGATTTGGTTACACAGCAAAACCAAGTACTATGACAAGTGTAAAACCTAAAACTCCGCTTGGTACGGGAGGACTTTCTATTCCAACAGCAGCGCAGTCTGTAAAGCCTGTCCCAGGAATTCAGAAACCACAGGATTTAAGAAGCAACGTAGAAGAAAAATCACTTAAAATACCAGAGTTCCTTCAGAGAAATAAATAGAGCAGTATCCTGACTGGAAAGATTACTTACTCTTCAAGGAGGAATAGGATGAAGTGTCCATTTTGCAGCCATGATAACACAAGGGTAATAGATTCACGACCGGCTGAAGAGAATAATTCAATTCGCAGACGCCGTGCATGTGATGAGTGTGGAAAGCGTTTCACGACTTACGAGAAGATTGAAACAATACCGCTTATTATCATTAAAAAAGATAATAACAGGGAAACTTATGATCGCTCTAAGATTGAGGCCGGAGTACTTCGTGCCTGCCACAAACGTCCGATCAGTGCCAACCAGATCAATCAGTTGATCGATGAAGTTGAAACTGAAATTTTCAACATGGAAGAAAAGGAAATATCCAGTGCAGTAATCGGAGAACTGGTAATGAATAAGCTCAAAGATCTTGAAGCAGTAGCATATGTAAGATTTGCTTCTGTCTATCGGGAATTTAAAGACATCAATACATTTATGGATGAGTTAAAAAAAGTATTACATTAATTGATTAAATGAGACTGCCCTCAGGCAGTCTTTTTTTACACGAATCAGGCAGCTATCATGAGCGAAAGTTGTCATATTGTATTTAAAATAATGCTTGCAATTTAACTTATGTTTGTATAAAATAAAACGAATGTTAAAACATTAACATTAACTGAATAAAGGAGAGAAGAAAGGAAAGCAAAGATGAAAAGGAAATCGTCAAAAATCATTTTGCTGATGCTGCTTTCAATGACTATTGCACTGACGGGATGTTCAGGTGATAAGGCTGAAGAAAATTCTTCCACAATCACAGTTGGTATTCCTCAGGATATCGAAGATAGTCTTGACCCACACAAAGCAGTAGCGGCAGGAACAAAAGAGGTCTTATTTAATGTTTATGAAGGTTTGGTCAAACCAGACAGTGCAGGGAATCTGAATCCTGCGATCGCTTCCGGATATACAATTTCGGAGGATGGAAGAACTTACACATTTAAGTTAAGAGAGGGCGTGAAGTTCCATGATGGGACACTCCTTAGCGCAGACGATGTGAAATATTCCATTGAGCGATGCATGGATGATGGAAGCGGTACAGCGCTTGTAGAAGCGTATACCAATATTGAATCTGTTTCGGTGCCTGACAAAACCACGGTCGTGATCCAGTTAAAAGAAGAGGATACGGAATTTCTTGCATATATGACAACTGCAATTATTCCGGCATCCAACCAGTCCCCTGATACAGTTCCGCTCGGAACGGGTCCATATAAATATGTTTCCAGATCACCACAGGAAAATATCATTATGGAACGTTTTGATGAATACTGGGGAGAAGCCGCACATATTCAGAATGTCGTATTTAAGATCATTGCAAATGCAGATAC
>JAQVCQ010000004.1 GCA_028689715.1 Lachnospiraceae bacterium | reverse complement strand
GTACTTGCTGCAAAGTCTATTGGAGCAAAACCTGGCAGAATTCTGAAAAAACATATTTTACCGAACTGCCTCAGTGTTATTATCATCTCAACTGCACTACAGATTCCTTCGGCTATTTTCACAGAAAGCTTTTTGAGTTTCGTTGGTCTTGGAGTGCAGGCGCCGATGCCATCTCTGGGAAGTCTTGCAAATGCAGCAAGAGAAGGTTTGCAGAGCTATCCTTACAAGTTGATCTTTCCGGCAACAATGATCTGCCTGATCGTACTTTCCTTTAATTTACTGGGTGACGGTCTTAGAGATGCATTTGACCCGAAATTAAGGAGGTAGTATCGTGAGTGAGTGTTTATTAGAAGTCAAAGAATTATGTACCTATTTCCATACAGATGCAGGTGAAGTGAAAGCTGTAAATGGGGTATCATTTACACTTGAAGCTGGAAAAATACTTGGCATTGTTGGAGAATCAGGTTCCGGAAAGAGCGTAACAGCGTATTCCATCATGCAGATCCTTGCCGAGAATGGAAGAATAGCATCCGGAGAGATTTTATATAAAGGACAGGATGTCGCAAAATATAATAAGAACCAGTTAAAGGGGTTCAGAGGAAAAGTATGTAGTATTATTTTTCAAGACCCAATGACCAGTTTGAATCCTGTATTTACGATCGGAAATCAGCTTGAGGAAGCAATTTTGCTTCATACTGATAAAAACAAGGAGCAGGCAAAAGCGCGTGCAATTGAAATACTTACTCTTGTTGGTGTAAATGAGCCTGAAAAAAGATTGAAACAGTACCCACATGAGTTATCAGGTGGAATGAGACAGCGTGTCATGATCGCGATGGCACTTGTCTGTGAACCGGATATCCTGATTGCGGATGAACCAACAACAGCGCTTGATGTTACAATTCAGGCACAGATCCTGGAACTGATGCAGGAACTCCAGAAAAAGCTTGGAATGGCAATTATTCTGGTAACACATGATCTGGGTGTCATTGCAGATATGTGTGATGAAATCATAGTCATGTATGGTGGACGTGTCTGTGAAAGAGGAAATGCTGAAGATATTTTTTATCATCCAAAACATGAGTATACCAAAGGTCTTCTTCGTTCCATACCAAGTATTACCAATGCAAAACAAAAATTGATTCCAATCGCAGGCACCCCTATTAATCTTCTTAATATGCCAAAAGGATGTGCATTTTGTAGCAGATGTGATGCAGCGATGAAGATCTGTCTGACAGAAATTCCGGAAGAAATGAGATTGAGTGAAACACATCTGGCTTCCTGCTGGTTGAATTTCAAAGCCCAGATGGAAGAAGGAGGTGCCGGAAAATGAGCGGAACAGATAATTTACTAGAGGTCAGGGACTTAAAACAATACTTTCCCATCAAAACAGGTATGTTTCAGACAACACCTCTGAAGGCCGTCGATGGTGTATCCTTTGCAATCAAACCGGGAGAGACACTTGGTCTGGTAGGCGAATCAGGATGTGGAAAAACAACGGTGGGACGGTCACTTCTAAGACTTTACAAACCTACCGGTGGACAGGTATTCTTTGAAGGAGAAGAGGTTACCGACGCAAATATGACTGCGCTTCGTAAAAAGATGCAGATGGTATTTCAGGATCCTTATTCTTCACTGAATCCCAGAATGACAGTAGAAGACATCATAGGGGAACCACTGGATGTGCACAAATTATATAATGGAAAAAAAGAGAGAAGAGATAAAATCCTTAATCTGATGGAACTGGTCGGACTGAATGCAGAGCATGCAACACGATATGCACATGAGTTTTCCGGTGGGCAGCGACAGAGGATCGGGATTGCAAGAGCACTTGCTGTGGATCCTAAATTTATTGTTTGTGATGAACCGGTCAGTGCACTGGATGTTTCGATTCAGGCACAGGTCATCAATATGTTTGAAGAACTGAAGGAAAAACTGGGTGTTGCGTATCTCTTTATCGCACATGATCTTTTAGTCGTACATCACATTGCTGACAGAATTGCAGTCATGTACCTGGGTAAAATCGTAGAGGTCGCAAAGGCGGATGATTTGAATCTTTCACCAATGCATCCATATACACTTTCTCTTTTAAGTGCGATTCCGATTCCGGATCCACACATAGCGCACTCCAGACAGAGAATTATTTTAGAGGGAGATGTACCAAGCCCTATGAACCTGCCTACAGGATGTTCGTTCAGAACCCGTTGTCAATATGCAACCGAAAGGTGTGCAAAAGAATGCCCTACGCTCACTGACAGAGGTGATGGACATTTTGTCGCATGTTTTAACAAGTAGTGAATATCGGACGGTCAATGATTATCCGTTATTTATAAATGGCATAAGCCGAAAAAATAAGGAGGACGAAATATGAAAAAGATTCTAGCAATGACACTCGTTGCAGCAATGTCTTTTAGCATGTTAGCAGGATGCGGTTCTAAAACAGAAGCTCCAGCAACAGATGCAGCAGCAACAGAAGAAGTAACAGATGAAGCAGCAGAAGCAACAGATGCAGAAGCAACAGATGCAGCAGCAACAGAAGGTGCAGCACCTGAATGGACTGCATATGATGAACTGATCGCAAAAATCAAAGCAAGCACAGACACAGTTGAACGTGAAGCATTACTTCACCAGGCAGAGGACATGTTAATGTCTACAAGTGCTGTAGTTCCAATTTATTACTATAACGATATTTATATGCAGAAAGCAGACATTACAGGAGTTTACTCCAATGTATTTGGATTTAAATATTTCCAGTTTGCTGCAACACCAAGAGAAACTCTTAATATTAATCTTGCAAGTGAACCAGCAAAACTTGATCCAGCATTAAACAGCTCAGTTGATGGTGCATGTCTTGTTGTAAACAGTTTTGAAGGTTTATATACCTACAATAAAGATGGCGCTCTTGAACCAGCATTTGCTGAAGGCTATGAAGTGAGTGAAGATGGTCTTACTTATACATTTACTTTAAAAGATGGTCTCAAATGGAGCGATGGCTCTGATCTGACAGCAGCAGATTTTGAATATTCATGGAAACGTGCAGCAAATCCTGATACAGCAGCAGATTATGCATACCTTTTTGACATTATTGCAAAAGGTGATGATGGTCTTGTAAATGCAACTGCAAGCGAAGATGGAAAAACATTTACTGTAGTATTAACAGCTCCATGCCCATACTTCCTTGATCTTTGTGCATTCCCAGGATTTTATCCTGTAAAACAGGAATCTGTTGAAGCAGCTGCAGACTGGCAGACAAACCCAGGAGCATGGTGCCAGGAAGCTGGATTTGTAACAAGTGGTGCATATACTCTTGAAAGCTGGACACATAATGAAAGCATGGTATATGTAAAAAATCCTAACTATTACAGAGCAGACGAAGTTAAAATTGAAGAACTTCACTTTATGTTAAGTGATGATGATACAGCAATTTATGCTGCATATAATTCAGGAGATCTTGATTTTATCGATACAGTTCCTACAGATGAGATCGCAGCATTACTTGAAAATCCTGAATTCTACATTATTGATCAGCTTGGAACATACTTTGCTTCTTTCAATGTAAACAGCCCTATTTTCGAAGGACTTACAGTTGAACAGGCTACAAACATGAGAAAAGCAATCAGCCTTTTAATTGACAGAGGATATATTGCTGAAAACATTGGACAGACAGGACAGCTTCCAGCAAATACATTTGTACCACCTTCAATGATGGATGGTAATGGCGGAGAATTCCGTACAAATGATGACGCGTATACTTACCCAGATGAAGCAAGTGTTGGATACTACAACCCAGAATATTCTGATGCAAATGTAGAAGAAGCAATTGCACTGTTAGAAACAGCAGGATACCAGTTCGATGAAAGTGGAATGCTTTCAGCAGAAACACCAATGACACTGAACTATCTGACAAATGAAACATCAGGACATGTTGCGATTGCAGAAGCAATTCAGCAGGATCTTGCAGTAATCGGAATCAACGTAGTAATTGATACAGTTGAGTGGAATGTATTCCTTGAAGAACGTAAAGCAGGTAACTTTGACTTTGCACGTGACGGATGGATTGCAGATTACAACGATCCAGTCAATATGCTTGAAATGTGGACATCAGACAGTGGTAACAACAACTGCCAGTTCGGTAAATAATTTTGAAATAAAAAGCATATAACAACTGCCTGCACTTTTTAAGTGCAGGCAGTTTTATGTTCTATGGAGAATTGAAGGAAATGGACAAATGTGTTACAATGAAAAATAGTCATACAAATAAAAGTAAATATTAAAATTATGAAAAAATAATCGAATAATTAAAAGGAGGACACAAAAATGTCGAATACACCAACACCGCATAATAATGCAAAACCGGGTGAAATAGCAAAAACAGTTCTGATGCCGGGAGATCCGTTAAGAGCAAAATATATTGCTGAGAATTTTCTAGAAAATCCAGTTTGTTTTAATACAGTCAGAAATATGCTGGGTTATACAGGTACGTTTCAGGGTAGAGAGATTTCGGTTATGGGAGGCGGAATGGGAATGCCTTCTATCGGCATCTACTCCTATGAACTTTATCATTTTTATGGTGTTGAGAGCATTATAAGAATTGGATCAGCAGGTGGAATGGGAGATGATCTGAAAGTTCGCGATATCCTGATCGCTATGGGCGCATCTACCAATTCAAATTTTGCTGCACAGTATAAACTTCCGGGAACATTTGCTCCAATCGCTGATTATGAACTTCTCGCCAGAGCAGTAGAGATCGCAAAGCAGAAAGAGATCAAAGTTGTTGTTGGAAATGTCCTGTCATCGGATACATTTTATTCAGATGATATGGATGCAGCAGCACAGTGGAAGAAAATGAATGTTCTTGCAATCGAAATGGAAGCAGCAGCTCTCTATATGAATGCAGCAAGGGCCGGAAAAAAGGCACTCTGTATTTTAACGATTTCAGACCATATTTTTACAGGAGAAGCGCTTTCAGCACAGGACAGACAGGATACATTTACAGATATGATGAAAATAGCGCTTGAACTTGCTTAATACGAATGTAAGCCGGACTGACCTGGCAGAATGGAGCATATATGGAAAAAAAAGAAATATTTGAAAAAGTAGATCATACACTGTTGACACAGACAGCGACCTGGGATGAAATCAGACAAATTTGTGATGATGCAATGACATATCAGACGGCATCTGTCTGTATACCGGCCTCATACGTGAAACGTGCAAAAGAATATGTGAAAGATGCTATGCAGATCTGCACAGTGATTGGATTCCCAAATGGATACAGTACAACAAAAGTAAAAGAATATGAAACGAAAGACGCAATAGAAAACGGTGCAGATGAAATTGATATGGTCATCAATATCGGAGATCTGAAAGACGGACGTTTCTTGGAGATCGAAAACGAAATAAAAACCTTAAAGGCAGCATGTGGAAACAGAATTTTAAAAGTGATCATTGAGACCTGCCTTCTGACAGAAGAAGAAAAAATAAAAATGTGTGAGATCGTTACAAAAGCAGGTGCTGATTATATCAAAACATCTACTGGTTTCTCGACATCCGGTGCTACTTTCGATGATGTCGCACTATTTGCAGAACATATTGGAAGCAATGTGAAGATCAAAGCAGCAGGAGGTATTTCTTCATTTGATGATGCGTTCAGGTTCGTTGAACTTGGTGCATCCAGACTTGGAACCAGCAGGATCGTAAAACTGGCAAAGAATGAGCAGACATCCGGATATTAATACGGAAGAAACAGAGGCGGAAAATATGGATAACAAAAAACTGATCAAAGCTGCAATCGATACACTACAATATTCATATGCTCCATATTCAGATTTTAAAGTCGCAGCAGCGCTTGTGACTTCCGAAGATGAGGTCTATACAGGATGTAATATTGAAAATGCATCTTATACACCAACGAACTGTGCGGAAAGAACAGCTTTTTTTAAGGCAGTAAGTGAAGGAAAACGTAAGTTCAAAGCAATTGCGATCGTTGGTGGAAAAAGTGGGATATTGGATCATTATTGTGCCCCCTGCGGAGTCTGCAGGCAGGTCATGATGGAGTTTTGTGATCCTGAAACATTTATTGTGCTGCTGGCAAAAAGCGAAGAGGAGTATAAAACATATACTTTGAAAGAACTTCTTCCGGAAGGTTTTGGACCAGTCGATCTTGGAAAGGAAAGTAACTTATGAGAATGTATGATCTCATTATGAAAAAAAGAAATGGTGAAGAACTGACAGATCTGGAAATTCAGTATATGATCAGGGAATATGTTACGGGTAGCATACCTGATTATCAGATGTCAGCGATGTTAATGGCAGTTTATTTTAAAGGAATGAGTGATCATGAGACTGCGGTCATGACTGATGCTGTTGCACATTCAGGGGATATGGTCGATCTGTCTGCAATCGATGGAATAAAAGTAGATAAACACAGCACAGGTGGGGTAGGAGATAAAACAACGCTCGTGATCGCACCAATTGTTGCATCCTGTGGAGTAAAAGTTGCAAAAATGTCGGGACGGGGTCTTGGACATACAGGGGGAACAGTAGATAAACTTGAAGCCATTCCGGGAATGAGAACCTCTTTAGAACCGGAAGAATTTTTTAAGGCGGTCAATAAAACAGGTCTTGCTGTAGTGGGACAGTCAGGAAATCTGGCACCAGCCGATAAAAAACTGTATGCGCTTCGTGATGTAACAGCAACAGTTGACAGCATTCCTTTGATCGCAGCTTCTATTATGAGTAAAAAGCTCGCGGCTGGAAATGACTGTATTTTACTTGATGTAAAAACAGGCAGCGGTGCATTTATGAAGAGTCTTGATGATTCGATCCTGCTGGCTGAAAAAATGGTCGCGATCGGAGAACATGCAGGGAAAAGAACGGTCGCACTGATCACAGATATGGATATTCCACTTGGATATGCAATTGGTAATTCTCTTGAGGTGGCAGAGGCAGTCGATACACTTCTGGGAAAAGGACCAAAAGACCTGACACAGGTATGTATCAGTCTTGCTGCGAATATGCTTTATCTGGCTGACATGGGAACCTTGGATGAGTGTACTGCCATGGCAGAGGAAGCCATTACAAGCCGGAAGGCATTCCATAAATTAATTGAGATGGTGGAAACCCAGGGCGGTGACAGTGATGTGATCAAAGATACAGGAATGTTCAAACAGGCAGCATATTCCCAAGAAGTGACAGCTGAAAGATCTGGGTATATTTCTCATATCAACACAGAAGAATGTGGCATCGCATCTGTTGCGTTAGGTGCAGGAAGAGAAACAAAAGAGAGCGAGATCGACTATGCAGCGGGCATCGTATTGCGGAAAAAGTACAGAGACTATGTTCAAAAAGGTGAGATCCTAGCTGTTTTATACGCAGAGGATCTGAATAAATTTGAAACTGCAGCAGGCATGGTAAAAGATGCGTTTATCATTACTGATTCTATTCCAGAAGAACGGCCTCTGATCTATGCAAGAGTTGGTAAAGAGGGTACCGAAAAATACTAACAACAGATAATAAATATGAAAGAAATATAATATTTATAAAATAATCATAAAATATACTGACAAAATAAAAAGACGTGTTATAATACTGATAAAAATAGAGAGCAATCAAATTGATTGCAATAAAATAAATTCATTGACCTAATGATTCTTTTGTATAGAGAAAGGAAGAATATTATGAGTAGAGATTTTTATCAGGTATTAAAAGAGAGACGTACAGTATATTCAATTAGTAAAGAAGCAGTCACAACTGACGAAGTGATAAAAGAAGTGATAGAAAAAGCAGTTCTGCACACACCATCAGCATTTAATTCGCAGACAGCACGCGTAGTCGTTCTGTGGAATAAAGAACATGATAAATTTTGGGATATCACACGAGAGAATTTGAGAAAAATCGTTCCGGCTGAAAGTTTTCCATCAACAGATGAGAAGATCACATCTTTTCAGAATGGATATGCAACAGTTTTATTTTTTGAAGATCAAGATGTCGTAAAGGGATTGCAGGAAGCATTCCCATTATATAGCCAGAACTTCCCAGTCTGGTCTCAACAATCTAGCGGAATGCACCAATATGTAGTCTGGAGTGCACTGGAACTGGAAGGATATGGAGCTTCGCTGCAACACTATAATGAGATTGTTGAAAGTGATATCAAAAAAGAATGGTCTATACCGGATCATTGGAAACTGATCGCACAAATGCCATTTGGAAAACCAACTGCATTACCAGGGGACAAAGAATTTTCACCTCTGGAAGGACGAATCAGACATATCGGATAAATCAAAAAGCAAAGGTGATCAGAATATATGAAGATCGGGTATGCTTGTCTTGTAGCAGGAAATCAGGAGTTATCCTTAAAAAGCTGCACAATGAAATATGCAACACCGCAAAAACTAAGGGAAATTACAGAACATAATTTGAATACGTTAGAACAGATCTTGGAATATAACATCCGGAACAGTATTTATCTGTTCCGGATTAGTTCTGATATCATACCATTTGCTTCAAAAAAAGAAGTGGAGTTTTCATGGCAGGAGTTATTTAAAGAGAAGCTGGAATGGATCGGGAAGATAGCGAAAGAAAATCAGGTCAGACTTTCGATGCATCCAGGTCAGTATACCGTGTTGAATTCTCCAGATCCGGATGTAGTAGAAAGAGCGGTACTTGATCTTGCATATCATACGGAATTTTTAGATCTTTGCCAAATGGGAAGTGAGTGTAAGATTATATTACATATCGGAGGAGCATATGGGGATAAGAAAACGGCAAAAGAGCGTTTTGTAGAAAATTACCATAGGCTGCCAGAGAATATAAAAAACAGGCTGGTCATAGAAAATGATGACAAAATTTATCATATAGAGGATGTTATGGATATTGCACTTCGAACAGGCATCCCAGTCGTATTTGATGTATTCCACCATGAGATCAATCCACCGGATGGAAACAGAACATTATTGGAATGGCTGAGACTTGTCAGTGAAACATGGAAGGAAAAAGATGGAATTCCAAAGATTCACTATTCGCAGCAACTTGCGAATGGAAAACCTGGTGCACATTCTGAAACAATAAAGCTTTCCTTTTTTTTGGATTTTCATCATATGATTCAACAAAATCATGTTGATATCATGTTGGAGGTAAAAGATAAAAATCTTTCTGCAGTTAAATGCATCCTTGCAACAACAGAACAAGGCACAATGAAAAAGCTTGAAGAGGAGTGGGGGCGTTATAAATATAATGTACTGGAACATTCCCACCAGATCTATCTTGAAATCAGAAGTCTTTTAAAAGACAAATCTGCTTACCCGGTCACGATGTTCTATTCTCTGCTGGAACAGGCAATGTCTACACCCGTAATAGACGGACAGCAGAGAAATGCATTGCAGCATGTCTGGGGTTACTTTAAAGATCAGGTTACCGAACAGGAAAAGAAGAAATTTGTGCAGATGCTGGAAGAATTTGATCGTAAAATGATTGATGCAGGAAAAGTTAAGAGATATTTATTTCGACTTTTAGAAAAATATCCAGACCTATATTTAAAAAACTCTTATTATTTTACAGGATTATAGTATTGACAAGAAAGTGAATAATTGATATTATTCACATGAATCTTAGAGTCAGAGGCGTTTTGAATATGACATGCCAATGACAAGAACACTGACCATTCCATTTGGAATTGAGGCCATACGGACAGCCGGGTCGACTGCCGATCGCAATGTCTCATTGCGTTATTGATTGAGTTAGAAGCTCAAATTTTATAAGTTGGTTACTTCATAACCGCGTGTACCTAATACACACTTGTGAAACGGTCAATAAGAGTAGTAAAAGTAGTTCTTGCTATATAGACTCTAAACCTCTAATATGTGAATAAATAAAATGGACGTATGTCCAATAATAAATAATGCGCTGAACTTAGAAGACCAATCTCAGGAAGTATTGTGGTACCAATACAATATCCTGGGATTTTTTTGTCTGGAGGCAGCAATGGAAAACAAGTTAAAATTATATGGATTTAATAATCTAACAAAATCACTGAGCTTTAATATTTATGATGTATGTTATGCGAAGACCGAGCGTGAGCAGAGAGATTATATTGCTTATATTGATGAGCAGTATAATTCAGAGCGACTCACCAGTATTTTACACAGAGTAACGGATATGATCGGTGCGCATGTACTACATGTATCCAAGCAGGACTATGACCCACAGGGAGCCAGTGTTACATTTCTGATCGCTGAAGAATCAATGGTTCCGTCTAAAACAGGCGAGACTGTTGTTGCGCATCTTGATAAGAGCCATGTGACCGTACATACTTATCCAGAGTTTCATCCGGATAATTCAATTGCGACATTCAGAGTCGATATTGATGTTGCAACTTGCGGAGAGATCACGCCACTTAGCACACTTGATTATTTAATTGGCAGTTTTGACTCTGATATCATTACGATGGATTATCGTGTCAGAGGATTTACAAGAGACGTATCAGGGAAAAAACTGTTCATGGATCACAAGATCACTTCAATTCAGGATTACATCGATCCAAAAACAATGGAACGTTATGATGCAATTGATGTAAATATGTATCAGTCAAATATTTTCCATACGAAAATGTTGATCAAGGAAGTGAACTTACAGAACTATCTGTTTAACACAGATGTTTATGAAATAGCACCTAAAATAAGGCTTGATATCACGAATAGTCTCAGACAGGAGATGATTGAGATCTTTAGTGGTATGAACGTATATTAGGAGGAAGTATAATTGAACGAATATGCACAGGAACGAGCACCTATCTATGAAGCTCTGAAAGAATTAAAGCAAATGAGAGTCGTACCATTTGATGTCCCGGGTCACAAAAGAGGGAAAGGGAATAAAGAACTGACCGATTTTCTTGGAGAGAAATGTATGTCAGTAGATGTTAATTCCATGAAACCGCTTGATAATTTATGTCATCCGGTCAGTGTCATCAAAGAGGCTGAAGAACTTGCAGCAGAATGCTTCAGGGCAGCGCATGCATTTTTCATGGTAAACGGAACAACTTCTTCTGTACAGACAATGGTCCTGTCAGTCTGTAAAAGAGGTGATAAGATCATTCTTCCCAGAAATGTTCATAGAAGCGTGATCAATGCGCTGATCTTATGCGGAGCAGTACCAGTCTATATTAATCCAAGTATGAATGATCGTCTTGGAATCGCACTTGGTATGACATTGAAAGATGTTGAAGAGGCAATGAATGCACATCCAGATGCAAAAGCCGTACTGGTAAACAATCCCACATACTATGGAATCTGTTCCAATCTTAAAGCAATTACAAAGCTTGCACACAAAAAGGGAATGCTTGTACTTGCTGATGAAGCCCATGGAACACATTTTTATTTTGGAGAGAATATGCCTGTCGCAGCAATGGATGCAGGTGCAGATTTTGCATCTGTCAGTATGCATAAGTCAGGTGGTTCTCTGACGCAAAGTTCCTTTTTACTTTGTGGACCAAATGTCAATGCTAATTATGTAAGACAGATCATCAACCTGACACAGACAACAAGTGGTTCCTATCTTCTCTTATCCAGTCTGGATCTGTCCAGAAAGAATCTTGCCATGAATGGTAAGACCATCTTTCACAAAGTGACCGAGCTTGCAGAGTATGCAAGAGAAGAAATTAATCTGATCGGTGATTACTATGCTTATTCGAGTGAACTTGTAAATGGTGATTCAGTTTATGACTTTGATCTGACAAAACTCTCAGTACACACAATGGATGTTGGTCTGGCCGGAATTGAAGTCTATGATCTGCTTCGTGATGAATACGATATTCAGATCGAATTCGGTGATATTGGAAATATACTAGCCTATATTTCTGTCGGTGACAGTCATAAAAATATTGAAAGGCTGATTGGTGCATTATCTGAGATCAGAAGAAGATATAAAAAAGACAGAGCTGGCATGCTCAGCTATGAATATGTGAATCCTAAAGTAATCGTCACACCTCAGGATGCTTTTTATGCTGACAAAGAGTCTCTTCCGATCGAACAAAGTTCAGGGCGGATCTGTAGTGAGTTTGTAATGTGTTATCCGCCGGGGATTCCAATTCTGGCACCAGGCGAGGAAATCACAGCAGAAATCATTGATTATATACTATATGCAAAAGAAAAGGGATGCTTTTTAACAGGCCCTGAAGATATGGAAGTGAAGAGATTAAATGTACTGAAGGGAGGTATCTGATGGATCTATGGTATAGTGAGCTTCATACAAAAAATGTAAAAATGTCGATCAAGGTCGATAAGCAGTTATACACAGGAAAAAGTGAATATCAGAGGATCGATGTATTTGAATCCCCTGAATTTGGCAGGTTCCTTACGTTGGATGGATATATGATGCTGACGGAAAAGGATGAATTCATTTATCATGAGATGATCGTTCATGTTCCGATGGCAGTGCATCCGGATGTAAAAAAAGTGCTGATCATTGGTGCCGGTGATGGAGGCGTATTACGGGAATTGTCCAGATATCCTGAAATACAGGAAATTGACGTGGTTGAAATTGATGAGATGGTAGTCAGAACGGCGAAACAGTATCTTCCCTTTACAGCGGTCGGTTTTGACGATAAAAGAGTGAATCTGTTTTTTCAGGATGGATTAAAATTTATCAGACGCCATGAAGACGAGTATGATCTGATCATTGTTGATTCGACAGACCCATTCGGACCGGGAGAAGGCCTATTTACCAAGGAGTTTTATGGAAATTGCTTTAAAGCATTAAAAAAAGACGGAATCATGGTAAATCAGCATGAGAGCCCATTTTATAAAGAAGATGCAGATGCATGCCGCAGAGCACATAAAAGGATTGTTGAATCTTTTGCTATCAGCAGAGTATATCAGGCACATATCCCGACTTACCCATCAGGTCACTGGCTGTTTGGATTTGCTTCCAAGAAATATCATCCACTGAAAGACCTGGATGCAAAAAAATGGAATGCACGTGGAATTAGGACAAGGTATTATAATACAAACCTGCATAAAGGTTCTTTTTATCTGCCAAATTATGTTGAGGAGATGTTAGAAGATGTGGAATAAAAATATAGAGACATTTATTGGATTTGACAGTGATTATTCAGATGCTGATATTGTACTGTTCGGAGCACCTTTTGATGGAACGACCTCGTTCAGGCCTGGCACACGTTTTGCAGGAAAAGCGATCAGAAGTGAATCTTATGGCATTGAGACATATTCACCTTATCAGGATGGAGATCTTAGTGACCTGAAGTTGTTCGATGCAGGAGAACTGGAATTTCCATTTGGTAATACAGAACGGGTACTAAAGACAATTGAAGACACAACAAGAAAGATCATGGAAGATCATAAAATTCCTTTTATGATAGGAGGAGAACATCTTGTCACACTTGGAAGTGTAAGGGCTGTGTTTGAAAAATATCCAGATCTTCACATCATTCATCTGGACGCACACACTGATTTGAGAACGGATTATCTTGGTGAGGAACTTTCGCATGCAACGGTGATCAGACGAGTCTGGGATCTTGTGGGAGATAAAAAAATCTATCAGTTTGGAATCAGGAGTGGTGAAAAATATGAATTTGAGTTTGCAAAAGAGCACAATACGATCAGAATGTTCGATCTGGAAGGTTTCCAGGCGTGCGTAGAGAACCTGAAAGGCAAACCCGTCTATTTTACCCTGGATCTTGATGTACTCGATCCTTCAATATTTCCTGGTACCGGGACACCGGAGGCAGGTGGTGTGACATTTAAAGAATTATTGAATGCAATCATGCAGTTGAGTGAATTAAATATTGTAGGTTGTGATATGAATGAGCTGTCTCCGCAGTATGATCAAAGCGGAGTGTCTACAGCAGTAGCATGTAAATTATTAAGAGAAATCGTATTGGCAATAGGAGGAAATTAAAATGGGAAAAGCGTTGATTATCGGTTGCGGAGGCGTAGCAAGTGTAACGATTCATAAATGTTGTCAGAATAGTGATGTTTTTGAAGAAATCATGATTGCAAGCAGAACAAAAAGCAAATGTGATGCCCTGAAGGCAAAACTGGATGGTGGAAAAACAGTGATCCATACAGCACAGGTAGATGCTGATAAGGTGGATGAGCTGATCGCCCTGATCAATGGATTTGAACCGGATGTTGTGATCAATCTTGCACTGCCATATCAGGATCTCACGATTATGGACGCATGTCTTGCAACAAAGACCCATTATGTGGATACAGCGAACTACGAACCCCTGGACACAGCTAAGTTTGAATATAAATGGCAGTGGGCATACCGCAAGAAATTTGAGGAAGCAGGAATCACTGCTCTGCTTGGAAGTGGTTTTGATCCTGGCGTGACCGGTGTATTTTCGGCATATGCACAGAAACATTACTTTGATGAAATTCATGAATTAGACATTCTTGATGCCAATGCCGGTGACCATGGGTATCCTTTTGCGACCAATTTCAATCCTGAGATCAATATCAGGGAGGTGACAGCAAACGGAAGCTATTGGGAAAATGGAGACTGGGTTGAGACAGAACCAATGGAAATAAAAAGAGTGTATAATTTTCCACAGATCGGTGAAAAAGATATGTACCTTCTTCATCATGAAGAACTGGAAAGTCTGGCACTGAACCTGAAAGGAATCAAAAGAATACGATTCTTTATGACCTTTGGTCAGAGTTACCTGACACATCTGAAATGCCTGGAAAATGTTGGAATGACTTCCATAGAGCCTATCATGTATAATGGAATGGAAATTGTCCCACTTCAGTTCTTAAAAGCGGTTCTTCCGGATCCGGCATCACTTGGACCAAGAACAAAAGGAAAGACAAATATTGGATGTATTTTCAAAGGAATCAAAGACGGTGTTGAAAAGACATATTATATTTATAATGTGTGTGATCATGAGGAATGCTACAAAGAAGTAGAATCACAGGCAATTTCCTACACAACAGGCGTGCCAGCCATGATTGGAGCCATGCTCGTCATGAATGGAACATGGCAAAGACCGGGCGTCTACAATATTGAAGAATTCGATCCAGATCCATTCATGGAAGCACTGAACAAATGGGGTCTTCCATGGGTAGAAGATTTTAATCCTACACTGGTGGAATAAACATGAAGAAAATAGATTTTGATACAAACAAAATACAAACACCCTATTATATTACAGATGAAAGAATACTGGCCCAAAACCTCGCGGTTCTGGGCCGTGTTGCAAATGAGGCAGGATGCCATATTCTGCTGGCGCAGAAAGCATTCTCCATGTTTTCGGTATATCCCATGATCGGAGAAACATTAAGCGGTACAACTGCAAGTGGACTGTATGAAGCAAAGCTTGGGTATGAGGAAATGGGAAAAGAAAATCATATTTTTTCTCCAGCTTATACGGAACGTGACATGGATGAAATTCTGCAATTATGTGATCATATCATATTTAACTCTTTCGGACAGTGGCAGAAATTCAAAGAGAAGGCAATGGCAGCAGGAAAAAGCTGTGGAATGAGGATCAATCCGGAATATTCTACCCAGGATCATGCAATCTATGATCCATGTGCACCGGGGTCAAGACTGGGCGTTACAAGGGCTCAGTTCAGGGAAGAACTTTTAGATGGACTGGAAGGGCTTCATATGCATACACTCTGTGAACAGAACAGCGATGATTTTGTAACAACACTGCAGGCCTTTGAAGAAAGATTTGGAGCGTTCCTGCCAAGAATGAAATGGGTCAACTTTGGCGGAGGGCATCACATTACGCGCAGTGATTATGACCTTGAATTGCTGATCAGAACAATCAAAGAATTCAAAGAAAAATACAATCTTGAAGTATATCTAGAACCCGGTGAGGCGGTAGCATACCATGCCGGTTATCTGATCGCGACAGTAGTCGATCTGATTGAAAATGGTATTCAGATCGCAATATTAGATACATCAGCCGCATGTCATATGCCCGATGTCATTGAAATGCCATACAGACCCCAGGTCATCGATGCAGGAGAAAAGGATGAAAAACCATTTTGCTACCGACTGACAGGACCTACATGTCTTGCGGGAGATGTAATTGGTGATTATTCTTTTGATCATGAATTAACGATTGGAAGTCAGCTCATTTTTTGTGATATGGCGATTTACTCTATGGTCAAGAATAATACTTTTAATGGAATGCCTCTTCCTGCAATTGCAAGAGTGGATAAAAATGCGCAGGTCCATCTTGTAAAACAGTTTGGTTACTTGGATTTTAAGAACAGGTTATCCTGACCTGACAGGTATTGTCTATGAATAATATTATTGATTATGTAAACCAGTATGGAAAAGCCGACTTTAAAAAATTTGCTTTTAATGAAGTTGACAGTCTTATCTTTTCAGAACTTGCATATTTAAAGTATGATAGCTTTTTCGTGGGAAAAGCTGCAGCTGACAGTCCTTTAAATTTTCATGAAATGAGTCATTCCCCCTACTTTGAGGATTTATTTCAGGGACTCCCTGATACGATCAATAACAGAGCACTGATACTGGCGGCAGCAAATGCAAACAGATTCCGTGACACAATAATAGATTTTTATACTAATATCATTGATGAAGAAAAAGAACTGCAGTTTTCAGCTGTTATATTTTTTCCAAAGCATGAGTTGCCCTACGTGGCGATCAGGGGAACCGATGAGACATTGATCGGCTGGAAGGAAGATTTTAATATGGCGTTCATCTGTCCGGTACCTGCACAGGAGGCGGGAAGGCTATATCTGGAAAAAGTCGTAAAAAACATTTCAGGGCAATTCAGAATAGGTGGACATTCCAAAGGTGGAAATATTGCAGTCTATGCGTCCATGAAAGCAGATAAACTAATTCGGGATCGAATAAAAGAAATCTATAGTCATGATGGACCAGGGTTTAAAGACGAATTCTTTATGCAGACAGAATATCAGAATGTTCAGGATCGGATCCGCAAGACGATACCACAATCATCCGTGGTAGGTCTGCTTCTGCAACATCAGGAAAACTATAAGGTCGTAAAAAGTGCAAGATTCGGCATCCTTCAGCATGATCCATTTTCATGGATGATACAACATGGAAAATTTATTCAGCTGGAAGAAGTTGCATCAAATGCTCTTTTAATGAATAAGGCACTGAATCAGTTGATCGCACAGATGGAAGATCAGGAACGAAAAGAATTGATTGATTTGATTTTTGAGGTATTTGATGTAAATGAGATCAAGACAGTCAATGAATTATCAGAAGAGTGGAAGTCGATTCTGGCTGCCATGATCAAAGTAAGAAAAGAGTTCGATTAATCAAAGGCAGAGGATGTTGAAAATCAGTCTTTTCATTCTAACTGAATGACTTGAGCAGAAAACGATTTTATGAAAGGAGGAAGCCGATGATATCAATTAAAGATGTCGCAAAACATGCCGGGGTAGCAATTTCAACCGTATCAAAAGTGTTAAATCATTATCCGAATATCAGTGACGAAACAAAAAAGAAGGTCAATCAGGCAATTGATGAACTGGGATTTGTTCCCAATTCGATAGCGGCTGCCCTTTCCTCCAAACAATCTGGAAGAATCGCATTATTGATGAATCTGACGACACAGACGCAGGCCATAGATGAGATTGGGATGCAGTACATGGCAGGTGCGATCTGGCAGGCAGAAAAACTGAAGATGGATCTTATTACGGTCTTTTTTTCCATGATCAGAGATAAGTCTGTTCAGGAATTGAAAACATATTTTCGCTCACAGAACATTGAAGGAATTATTGTATATGGCTTATCAAAAGATGATACGGTATTACATGAATTGATCGCATCCATGACCTTTAAGATCGTTGTAATTGATGCACCGATTGTAAACAGAACGACTTCCTGTGTTTGGATCGACCACAAACAGGCGCAGTATGAAATTGCAAAGAAGACGATCCTTGAGAACAATGCAAAAAGGATATTATATATTGCAGGAAAAAGGAATGGATACGTTACAGATGAAAGAATAGCCGGAATGGAACAACTTGCAGAAGACCTGAATCTGACATTGCTGATAAGAGAAGGTTATTTTAGCGAATTGGAGGCCAGAAAGCTCACATTTCAGTATGGTGCATACAAAGATGCTGTTGTATGCGCATCGGATCTGATGGCGATCGGTGCGATGAATGCATTGACTGAAATGGATATTTTCAGACCTGTATGTGGATTTGATGGAATTACACTGATGGGGTACGTTGGAAAGCAGATGAATACAGTGCGGCAGAATTTCTTTCAGATTTCAGCGGAAGCAGTAAAAGAAATCCGTGCACTTCTGGGTGATTCGGAAGGAAGAGAACAAAAGCTTGGATATGAACTTGCCAGAATGCAGTATCTGGATATTATTTGTTAAGCTTGCGTAAATAAAAAAATTTAGACTTGCGGAAAACGTTTTCCTGTGATAAGGTATCACTATCAGTAAATATTATTTAGTGGGAGGATTTGATATGTCTTTACAGTTAAGAATGCAAAGGGAGGTTATGTTATTGAATATAGAACAGCAATTATCAGATATAACAGAGCTTAAGTACCAGAAAGAAATCAAAGCATGCTCTGACCAAGAGCTGTATGTAGCGATACTACAGTTGTCGAAAGAGTTGATGTCATCGGCGCCACCGATCACAGGAGATAAAAAAGTATATTATATTTCGGCAGAGTTCTTGATTGGAAAACTGCTTTCCAATAACCTGATCAATTTAGGGATCTATGACAAACTGGATGAAATTTTAAAGGAAAAAGGAAAAAATCTGAGTATGATCGAAGAGATCGAGCCAGAACCTTCACTTGGCAATGGTGGTCTTGGAAGGCTTGCATCCTGCTTTTTGGACTCCATTGCAACACTTGGACTTCCGGGAGAGGGAATCGGACTCAATTATCATTTTGGTCTTTTTAAACAGGTCTTCGAAAATAAGCTTCAGAAAGCTGAAAAAAATGACTGGATCGAAGAAGCATCCTGGCTGAACAAAACAGATACTTCTTTTGAAGTGAATTTTGGTGAAAGAAAAGTAAGATCAAGGCTTTATGATATTGATATTATAGGATATGACAATGGCCTGAATAAGCTGCGCCTTTTTGATATTGAGAGCGTGGATGAGTCTATTGTAAAAGAAGGAATCGATTTTGATAAAACTGATATTGAAAAAAATCTTACCTTGTTCCTATATCCAGATGATTCAGATGAAGCAGGTGAGCTTCTAAGAATTTACCAGCAGTATTTTATGGTGAGCAATGCGGCTCAGCTCATTTTAAAAGAAATGAAAGAAAAGCAGTATGATCTTAGAAGAATGTATGATCATGCCGTAATTCAGATCAACGATACACATCCGTCTATGATCATACCTGAACTGATCCGTATCCTGACAGAAGAAAAAGCCTTTACCATGAGTGAAGCAATTGACATCGTTAGTAAGACCTGTGCATACACGAATCATACGATCCTGTCGGAAGCATTAGAAAAGTGGCCTTTGAAATATCTCGAAAAGGTAGTTCCGCAGTTGATTCCAATCATAAAAGAATTGCATAAGAGAGTTGCAAAAAAATATTCAGATCCAAAAGTTCAGATCATTGACAAAGATAAGAGAGTCCATATGGCACATATTGACATCCATTATGGATTCAGTGTAAATGGAGTAGCTGCCATACATACAGAGATCTTAAAAGAATCTGAACTCAGACATTTTTATGATATTTATCCGGAAAAATTCAATAATAAAACGAACGGCATCACATTCAGAAGATGGTTACTTTCCTGCAACAGAGAACTTACAGCACTTCTTGATGATGTGATTGGAGATGGATATAAAAAAGATGCCTTACTTCTTGAAAAGTTGTTGGAATCTGTTGAAAATGAAGAAGTACTTGATAAAATTGCTGCAATCAAATATGAAAAGAAAAGAGAACTTGCAGAGTTTGTAAAAGAAACACAGGGAATTGAGATCAATCAGGATTCTATTTTTGACATACAGATCAAAAGGCTGCACGAATACAAACGCCAGCAGATGAATGCATTGTATATCATACATAAGTATCTTGAGATCAAGTCAGGAGTATATCCAAAAACACCTGTCACATTTTTCTTTGGTGCGAAAGCAGCGCCAGCATATATTATAGCGAAGGATATCATTCATCTGTTACTGGTTCTTCAGGAAATTGTGAACAATGACCCGGATGTCAGTCCATATATGAAAGTTGTCATGATCGAGAATTATAATGTAAGCAAGGCAGAAAAATTAATTCCTGCGTGTGATATTTCAGAACAGATCTCTCTTGCATCAAAAGAAGCAAGTGGAACAGGTAATATGAAATTCATGTTAAATGGGGCAGTGACACTTGGAACATCAGATGGAGCGAATGTAGAGATCCACGAGCTGGTAGGTGATGATAATATTTATATTTTTGGAGAAAAGAGTGAACAGATCATAAGCCATTATGAGAAAGCAGATTATGTTTCCGAAAAGTTATATAAGAAATCACACACGATTAAAGAAGCAGTTGATTTTATCGTTGGAAAACAGGCACTTTCAGTTGGTAACAAAGAAAATCTGGAACGTCTATATCACGAGCTGTTAAATAAGGACTGGTTCATGACACTTTTGGATCTGGAAGACTATATTCAGACGAAAGACCGCATGTTAAAAGACTACGAAGACAGGGCTAAATGGAAGAAAATGATGCTTGTCAATATTGCAAAAGCAGGCTTCTTTTCTTCAGACAGAACAATTGAACAGTACAATAGAGACATCTGGAAATTAAATTAGGTTAGATATTATTAAATTAAATTAGATCAAAAATTCTGGTATTGACAAGCGCATGGATCAGCTGTTATGATGTTACCGGACAAAGGCGTTCTTACAGGGTAAGAGCGCCTTTTTTGTAAATGGGTGTAGCGAAACAGAAAGGAAAAGGGATTATGAGCAAATATACAAAAAAAGACATTATAAGACTTGTGGAAGAAGAAGATGTTCAATTCATAAGGCTACAGTTCACTGATATTTTTGGAAATCTGAAAAATGTTGCCATTACATCCAGTCAGCTGGGGAGGGCGCTGGATAATAAATGCATGTTTGACGGATCAGCAATTGAAGGATTTGTAAGGATAGAAGAATCGGATATGTACCTGTATCCGGATTATGATTCATTTGCAATATTTCCGTGGAGACCACAGCAGGGTAAGGTCGCAAGACTGATCTGCGATGTTTACAGACCAAATGGACAACAGTTCGAAGGTGACCCAAGGTACATTTTAAAAACAGTTGTACGGGAAGCTGCAGAAATGGGTTACATCTTTAATGTAGGCCCGGAATGTGAGTTCTTTTTATTCCATACGGATGAGAATACGCTACCTACAACATTTACACATGAAGAAGCAGGTTATTTTGATCTTGGACCTATGGATTTTGGCGAAAATGCCAGAAGAGATATGGTCATGACAATGGAAGATATGGGATTTGAAATAGAAGCGTCTCACCATGAGATCTCACCTGCACAGCATGAAATAGATTTTCATTATGATGAAGCATTAAAAATAGCAGATCAGATCCAGACTTTCAGACTTGCGGTCAAAACGATAGCAAAAAGACATGGTCTTCATGCGACTTTCATGCCAAAGCCAAAACATGGGATCAATGGTTCGGGCATGCATATCAACATGTCATTGTCAAAGAATGGAGTCAATATATTCCATAATGTAGAAGACCAGTATGGTCTCAGTCAGGAAGCATATTATTTTATTGGCGGTCTTATGAAGCATATTAAAGGAATCACAGCGATCACTAATCCGCTTGTTAATTCATATAAACGTCTGGTGCCGGGTTATGAAGCACCTACTTTTATTGCATGGAGTGCGCAGAACCGAAGCCCACTGATCAGAATTCCAGCAATCGGAGGAGAGGAAGCCAGAATAGAACTCAGAAGTCCGGATCCAACTGCCAATCCTTATCTGGCACTTGCAGTCTGCCTGAGAGCGGGACTGGAAGGAATTAAAGAGAAAATCGATCCGCCAATGAGCATAAATCGCAATATTTTTGAATTGACAGACGCTGAAAAAAAAGAATTAAATATAGAATCACTTCCGTCCACGCTGGAAGAGGCACTTTCAGAGCTGGAAAAGGATGAAATGCTAAAAGAAACACTGGGAGCACACATATCAGAAAAATATATTACGGCAAAAAGAGATGAGTGGAATCAGTATTGTGCACAGGTCTCAGAATGGGAAATCAACCAATATCTGAACAAATTCTAAGAACTCAGATGAATCAGCATAAAATAAGTTGATAGAATGTTAGCAGGACAGGAGGTGTGCACTTGACGAATGTAATTATCGCATTTCCCAAAATCGAAGATGCGAAAAGTATGAAGAATCTCTTGCTTCGGAGCGGATATCCTGTTCTGGGAGCCTGTTCAACGGGTGCACAGGCAATAGGAATAGCCGATGGTCTGAATGCCGGAATTCTGATCTGTGCTTATAAACTTCCGGATATGATGTATACAGAATTGATAGAATGCCTTCCGGAAGGATTTGAAGTACTTCTGATGGCATCACCGGCTCATTTACGTGAAAAACCAAGTGATCAGGTAATCTGCCTGTCAATGCCTCTCAAGGTTCATGAACTGATCAGTACGCTTGAGATGCTGATCGAGACAGTAGAAAGAAGAAAGCGTAAAAAGAAGAATCTGCCCAAAGAAAGAAACAGGGAAGACCGGGAAATTCTGGAACAGGCGAAAAGTCTTCTGCGTGTCAGAAATAATATGACAGAAGAAGAGGCACATCGATATATACAAAAATGCAGTATGGACAGCGGAACGAATATGGTCGAGACAGCACAGATGATCTTAACAGTGATGCAGATCTCATAATAAGCAGTTTATGCATATAACACAGCATTATTTGATCTTAAAAATCAGATGAGCTGTGTTATTCTGTTCATGACAATAAAAGTTCGAAAAAATATACTTTCTATCGTTCTTGTATCAGGAAAGTATATGGAATGGAGTGATGAAATGAAAATTTCTTTTACAAAAATGCATGGTTGTGGGAATGATTATATTTATATCAATGGAGCAGATTATACAATTGAAAATAAGAAAGAGCTTTCAATCAGATTAAGTGACCGTCATTTTGGAATTGGTGGAGATGGTATTATTTTTATTAATCCATCAGAGCAGGCAGATTTTGAAATGGAGATGTACAATGCAGATGGAAGTCGTGCAGAGATGTGCGGTAATGGAATCAGGTCTGTTGCAAAGTATGTCTATGATAAGGGACTGACTGAAAAAAAAGAACTGAAAATAGAAAGTGCCGGATCGATCAAGACGATCTGGCTGACAACAAATGAGGACAAGGTCACGGCTGTACGGGTCAATATGGGAAGGCCGATCTTACGCCCAGAGCAGATTCCAGTCCTGACTGATGAGAAGAAGGAAGTCATATTGGAAGAACTGATCGAAGTGGAAGGAAAACAATTTCACTATACTGCAGTATCCATGGGCAACCCACATGCAGTGATACAGGTCGAAGATCCAATGTCTGTTGAAATAGAAAAATTAGGTCCGATGATTGAGCATCATCAAAACTTTCCCAAGAGGATCAATACGGAATTTATTAAAGTGGAAGACAGACAGAACATTACAATGAGAGTATGGGAAAGAGGATCAGGAGAGACTTTGGCCTGTGGAACAGGAGCATGTGCAGTGGCAGCGGCCTGTATTCTAAATGGTTTGACGGAAAACAAAGTAACTGTTAAACTGTTAGGTGGCAGTCTTCTCATAGAATGGGATCGTGACCAGGACCAGATTTATATGACTGGACCGGCAGAGACTGTGTTTGAAGGTACGATTGAAGTATAAAAAAATATTTAAAGTGACTGAGAGGAGCATATTATGTTTAAAGTGAATGAAAATTATCTCAAATTGCCGGGAAGCTACCTTTTTTCAACAATAGGAAAGAAAGTCAATGCATTTACCCAGGCTAATCCTGATAAAAAAATCATCAGACTTGGAATTGGGGATGTGACTCAGCCTCTTGCGCCGGCAATTATTGATGCGTTTCATAAGGCAGTCGATGAAATGGCATCTGCAGATACGTTCCGTGGATATGCCCCTGATCTGGGATATGAATTTTTGAGAAATGCGATCGCAGAAAATGATTACAGGTCTCGCGGATGTCAGATCGAAGCAGATGAAATATTTGTTTCAGATGGTGCGAAGTGCGACTCGGGCAATATTCAGGAAATATTCAGCCAGGACAATAAGATCGCTGTTTGTGATCCGGTCTACCCTGTCTATGTAGATACCAATGTGATGGCAGGCAGAACCGGTACCTACGATTCCATAAAAGAGACATGGAGTGACGTTATTTATATGCCATGTACAGCTGAAAATAATTTTGCGCCAGAACTTCCCAAAGAAGTGCCGGACATTATATATTTATGTTTTCCCAACAATCCGACTGGATCTACCATTACTAAAAAACAGTTACAGGAATGGGTAGATTATGCGAATAAAGTGGGTGCTGTCATTATTTATGATGCGGCCTATGAAGCATATATTTCAGAAGAGGATGTTCCTCACACAATTTATGAATGTGACGGAGCAAGAACCTGCGCAATTGAATTGCGATCCTTTTCTAAAAACGCCGGATTTACAGGAGTCAGACTTGGATTTACTGTTATTCCAAAAGAATTAAAGGCTGGTGATGTGACACTTCACTCGCTCTGGGCCAGAAGACATGGTACAAAATATAATGGTGCACCATATGTGGTACAGCGTGCAGGGGAAGCAGTTTATTCAGAAACAGGCAAAGAACAGCTGAAAAAGCAGGTCGCTTACTATATGAATAATGCGAAATATATCTTTGACGGTCTGAAAAATGCAGGATATGAAGTTTCCGGTGGTGTGAATGCACCTTATATCTGGTTAAAAGCACCGAATCAGATGACAAGCTGGGAATTTTTTGATCATCTTTTAGAAAAAGCAAATGTTGTAGGTACTCCCGGATCAGGTTTTGGACCAAGCGGAGAAACTTACTTCAGACTGACTGCATTCGGAAGTTACGAAAATACTGTGGAAGCAATAGAGAGAATCAAAAGGATGTAATGATTTCCGGTAACCGGTAATCATTACCGGAACGATAGAGACTGTAAATGGATCGATTTGGTCTGTTTATAGTCTCTTTTTCGTTATTTCTCACAAAAACAAGTGGGCTAAATTCATCGTATTTAACAAAGTTTTACATGGGGTATTGCAAACAGAAACAGTGTGTGGTAGTATGAATTTGTGGTTAGCGGAAACGTTACCGACATCGATACCGATAACGGTACCGAGAAGGTTACCAATTCGTAAAAAGTTCACGAAAAAGTTGGGAAAGAGAAAGAGAGAGGTATTAGTTATGAAAAAGAAAGTTATCAGTGCATTGTTAAGTATTGCTATGGTAGCAACTCTTCTTGCAGGCTGTGGAAGCAAAGAAGCAGCAACAGAAGAGGCAGCAACAGAAGAAGCGGCACCGGCTGAAGAAGCAGCACCCGCTGAAGAAGCAGCACCTGCAGAAGAATCAGCTGAAGCAGGAGAAGGACAGGTATATTACCTTAACTTCAAACCGGAAGTAGATGAAGTATGGCAGAGTCTTGCAGCGAAATATACAGAAGAAACAGGCGTACCTGTTAAAGTTGTTACTGCAGCAAGCGGAACTTATGAGCAGACATTAAAATCAGAAATTGCAAATGCAAATGCACCTACTTTATTCCAGATCAACGGACCTGTTGGATACCAGAACTGGAAAGATTACTGCCTTGACCTGAAAGACACTGATCTGTACAGCTGGCTGCTTGATCCAAGTCTTGTGATCACAGGTGAAGACGGTGGTGTTTACGGTATTCCTTATGTAGTAGAAGGATACGGAATTATTTACAATAATGCAATTATGGAAAAATATGCAGCAATGGATGGAGCACTTGTAAAATCCGCTGATGAAATCACTAATTTTGACACATTAAAATCAGTAGTTGAAGATATGCAGGCAAAAGCTGCTGATCTTGGAATTGAAGGTGTATTTGCTTCAACATCTCTTACACCAGGTGAAGACTGGAGATGGCAGACACATCTTGCAAATCTTCCTGTATACTATGAATACAAAGACAAAGGTATCAGCGATACAGATGCTCTTGAATTCACATACAGTGACAATTACAAAAATATCTTTGATCTTTACATCAATAATTCCTGTACAGAACCAGGATTACTTGGAAGCAAGTCTGTTGATGATTCCATGGCAGAATTTGCACTTGGAAAAGCTGCAATGGTTCAGAACGGTAACTGGGGATGGGGACAGATCTCAGGTGTTGAAGGAAATACAGTTGCAGAAGGTGATGTAAAATTCATGCCGATCTATACAGGCGCTGCAGGGGAAGAAAATCAGGGACTTTGCACAGGAACAGAAAACTTCTTCTGTATTAACAGCCAGGCTTCCGAAGCTGACCAGAAAGCATCTATCGCATTTGTTGAATGGATCTTCAGTTCAGACGCAGGAAAAGATGCAGTTACAAATGAATTAGGATTTATCGCACCTTTCAATACATTTGAAGATGACGAAAAACCTACAGATCCACTTGCACAGGAAGTATTAAGATACATGGCAGATTCTTCCAAAACAAGCGTAGCTTGGAACTTTACTTCTTTCCCAAGTCAGCAGTTCAAAGATGATTTCGGCGCAGCTCTTCTTGAGTATGCAGCAGGAAGCATTGCATGGGATGATGTAAAAGCAGTCGTAGTAGAAAGATGGGCAGCTGAAAAAGCAGCAACAGCAGAAGCCGAATAGCAAAATAATGGACAGGGTGAGGACAGGGCAACCTCTTCTCACCCTTTTTTTGAAAGAATATGGGAAATGTAGTAAAATACTACGAGGGGAATGAATGAAGCATAAAGAGATATGTTTCATGGAAAAGGAGATCTTATATGCAGAAAACTTTAAAGAAATACTTTGTGGTTTTTACTGTGCCGACTTTGATTGCGTTCTGTCTTGCATTCGTAGTTCCTTTTGTTATGGGACTATATCTGTCTTTTTGCAAATTCACAACGGTAACGAATGCCGAATTTGTCGGATTAAAGAATTATTTCAGAGCGTTTGAGGAACCGGATTTCTTAAATGCGACATGGTTTACAGTAAGATTTGCAGTGATTGCGATCATCAGTATTAATGTGCTTTCATTTGTTATGGCACTTCTTCTGACGAGAAAAATAAAAGGAACCAATTTATTCAGAACTGTATTTTTCATGCCGAACTTAATCGGAGGAATTATACTTGGATATATCTGGCAGTCCATGATCAATGCTATACTGGTCAATTATGGAACGACACTTGTTGCAAACGCTAAATTTGGTTATATTGGATTAATTGTATTGATGAACTGGCAGATGATCGGTTATATGATGATCATCTATATTGCAGGCCTGCAGAACGTACCGACGGATCTGATCGAGGCAGCTCATATCGATGGAGCCACAGCAAGGCAGACCCTATTCAGGGTAAAAATACCAATGGTCATGCCTTCTATTTCAATTTGTTTATTTTTAACATTATCAAACTGCTTTAAGCTGTTTGACCAGAACCTGGCATTAACTGCAGGTGCCCCATCGAAAAAAACAGCGATGATGGCACTTGACATTTATAATACATTTTATGGAAGAAGTGGTTTTGAAGGGGTAGGACAGGCAAAAGCCGTTATGTTCTTTATCGTGGTCGCTACGATCGCGCTGACCCAGCTTCGCTTTACAAGAAGTAAGGAGGTAGAACAATAATGAAGACAAGAAAAGCCGTGAATCATGTTGTTTTTGTCCTGTTATGTATTTTAATTGTTCTTTTCCTGACACCGATTTTCTTCATTATATTAAATTCATTTAAAGGGAAATTGTTTATCAGTGACAATCCGTTCGCACTGCCGACAGCAGAAACATTTGCGGGACTTTCAAACTATATCAATGGGGTTGAAAAGACCAATTTCTTCGCAGCATTCGGATGGTCCTTATTTATCACAGTATTCTCCGTGATTGCAATCATATTACTCACATCCATGACGGCATATTATATTACGCGTGTAAAATCAAAATTTACAAGCCTCATCTACTATATGTTTGCATTCTCCATGATCGTACCATTCCAAATGGTCATGTTCACCATGTCAAAACTGGCAAATACTTTGCATTTGAATAACCCTTGGGGGATGGTGATCCTGTATGTTGGTTTTGGATCAGGTCTTTCGGTCTTTATGTTCAGTGGATTTGTCAAATCCATACCAATTGAGATCGAAGAGGCTGCCATGATAGATGGATGTACACCACTTCAGACATATTTTGGTGTTGTTATGCCAATTTTAAAACCAACAGCCATCACTGTAGCGATCTTAAATGCGATGTGGATCTGGAATGATTACCTGCTTCCCTACCTCGTAATCGGAGTCAGCACGAACTATAAAACGATTCCGGTCGTAGTGCAGTATCTTGTGGGATCCTATGGAGCAAAAGATATGGGAGCCATGATGGCGTTACTCGTACTAGCAATTATTCCGATTGTTATTTTTTATCTGGCATGCCAGAAATATATTATTGAGGGCGTTGTTGCAGGTGCTGTAAAAGGCTGATCTGCAGGAGGAGGTACTTATGAGAAGAAGCGGTATTTTACTACCCGTTTCCAGCCTGCCATCCAGATATGGGATTGGAACATTTTCGAAAGAAGCATATGATTTTATTGACTTTCTAAAAAAATCGGGACAGACATATTGGCAGATTCTGCCTCTTGGACCGACAGGATATGGAGATTCACCGTATCAGTCATTCTCTACATTTGCCGGGAATCCATATTTTATTGATCTGGATCAACTGGCTGAAGAAGGATGGATCACAAAAAGTGATTGCAAAGAATATGATTTCGGCACTGATGAAGAAACAGATTATGAGAAAATATATCTTTCAAGATTTAAAATACTAAAAAAGGCATTTTTGAAAAGTGAAATCGGATCGGATGAAGCTTTTCAGCTATTTATTAAAGAAAATGCTTACTGGCTCGACGATTATGCATTATTCATGTCTGTAAAAAATCATTTTAAAGGAAAAAGTTTTGTCGAGTGGGATGATGATATAAAAATGCGACGTCCAAAAGCAATACAGAACTATCAGAAAGAATGTGAACAGGAAATCAGGTTCTATCAGTTTCAGCAGTTCATGTTCTCAAAACAATGGTTGAAGCTGAAAGAGTATGCCAATGCAAATGGAATAGAGATCATTGGAGACATTCCGATCTATGTAGCATTTGACAGTGCTGATACATGGGCGAATCCGGAACTGTTCCAGTTCGATGAAAGCTGCACCCCGGTCGCAGTGGCAGGTTGTCCGCCTGATGCTTTTTCGGCAACAGGTCAGTTGTGGGGCAATCCATTGTACCGGTGGAAATATCATAAAGAAACTGGATACGACTGGTGGAAAAAAAGAATCGCGTACTGTTATAAATTGTATGATGTTGTAAGAATCGATCATTTCAGGGGATTTGATGAGTATTATGCCATTCCGTTTGGACATCCCACAGCAGAACACGGAAAATGGGAAGAAGGTCCTGGGATTGAAGTCTTCAATGAACTGAAATCCGTGATTGGGAAAAAACAAGTGATTGCAGAAGATCTCGGATTTTTAACAAAGAGCGTTATAAAACTGGTAAAAAGAACAGGGTATCCTGGCATGAAGATTCTTCAGTTCGCATTTGATTCCAGAGAAGAGAGTGACTATCTGCCTCATAACTATGAAAAGAATTGTGTTGTGTATACAGGAACACATGATAATCAGACCACGACTGGCTGGTTCAGGACACTGAATAAAAAAGATAAGGCTTTTGCAAAAAAATACCTGAATATCAAAGGAAATAAAAATATAGCATGGATATTTATCAGAGCTGCACTTTCAAGTGTTGCTGATACAGCAGTGATTCCAATGCAGGATTATCTGGAGCTTGGCGATGAGGCACGTATGAATACTCCTTCCACACTGGGAAGCAACTGGAAGTGGAGAATGGAAAAGAATGCGCTGACAGACGAACTGGCACTCAATATCAGGCAATTGACAAAACTGTATGGCAGACTGTATAGTGTAAAAAAATAAGAAAAGAAAGCTTTATGGAAAAGGGATTCTGCTATGGGTGAAATGACGATCAAAGATATTGCAAAAATGTGTGGAGTCGGAATCAGCACAGTTTCACGTGCGATCAATAATCATCCGGATATCAATCCGGAAACTAAGGAAATGATCAATGCCACCATTAAGGAATATGGATATATCCCAAATAATAGTGCAAGGAATCTGAAACGGACCGAAGCGAAATCTATTGCAGTATTGGTCAAAGGAATTTCAAATATTTTTTTCAGTTCCATGATCAAAGTCATGGAAGAAGAAATTAAGAGAAGAAAATACACAATGGTGTTGCATCATGTAGAATTTAATGAGGATGAAGTGGATGTTGCGCTGCAACTTGTAAAAGAAAAAAGACTTGCAGGAATTATTTTTCTGGGTGGGTACTTTCATCATTCAGAAGATAAATTAAAAAAACTTCATGTGCCATTTGTGTTAAGTACAATTGGATGTCCACCTGAAAATTTCAGCAAAAAAGGTTATTCCTCCATTTCAGTCGATGATGAACAGGAAAGTTATAATATGGTGAACTGGCTGATTGAGAATGGCCATAAAAGGATTGCCATTTTATGTGCTTCGCCTGATGATGAAAGTATTGGTAAACTGAGACTGGAAGGATACAAAAAAGCGCTGGTGGAAAATAAGATCGAAGTTGATCCTGAACTGATCATGCCAATGAGCTCAGACATGGAGCAATACTCGTTGCAGAGTGGGTATGATCTGGCAACAAAGCTGCTAGAAAAGAATTTGAGATTTTCTGCGTTATATGCGATTTCCGATATGATGGCAATTGGAGCATGTAAGGCTATTTTTGACAAAGGTATGAAAATACCGGAGGACTATTCGGTCGCGGGATTCGACGGTACGGAAATGGGTGCATTTTACAACCCATCCCTCACAACAGTGCGGCAGCCTGTTGAAGATATGGCCAAAGCGACCGCACAACTGTTATTTGAGGTCCTGTCAGAAAAGAGCGTCCATAAACACAGGATCTTTCCGGCAGAACTTGTGATAAGACAGTCAGCAAAAAGAATAGAGGAATAGCAGGGATCAGAGTTTTGCTCTGCTCATCGTTGAATTATGATAATTTGTATCATGAGTGACTTCGTCTCCTAACCAGGAGGGTGCAGAAAATGAAGTGGCATCTTCAATGGAAGAGAACTCGACCTCAGCAAGAATAAGTGGTGAAAAAGGTTCTTCAAACACATCAAGTTCGATTGTGTGAGAAGAACCTTTTATTGGGATCAGATATCTTCTCTTGCGTATCACATTTCCATCAGCTTTTGGCAGGAGATGGAGATAAGCATCCTTTGTAAGTGGGAGATTATACTCTTCGCGTACCATGAGCCCGCTGCCTTTATAAGTCAGAGTATAGAGATCATCTTCACGTCTTATACGGACGACCGGATCGGTACAAAGATACGCCTGTTCCATTCTGTGATTTGGATAGGAATCCAGATCGAAAGGAATTTCATTTACCAGATATTTTTTTTCGATTTCATACTGCTTTGACATAATGTCCTCCATTCTGGATTGCCCATAATAATAGATTGTTGTATACTAACACTATAGATTTTGAATTGTTTCATGTCAAGAAGGGTAAGCTTTGAAACAATAAAATCAGGGTATACTGTTGTCCGGTTTACAAAATAGAAAGGAGAATGAAGGATGAGCTATGTATGTGTATTTCTTGCAGAAGGATTTGAAGAAATTGAAGCGCTTACGGTCGTAGATCTGCTTCGCAGAGTAGGGATCCTTACGGATCTGGTTTCTGTAACGACACAGATGACGGTGACCGGTTCGCATGGAATAGAGGTCAGGGCAGATAAGCTGATCGAAGAGGTGGAATTTGTAAATATAGATATGATTGTTCTTCCTGGAGGAATGCCGGGAACGAAGAATCTTGAAGAGTGTGATCTGTTAATGGAGGAACTCGATTTGTTCTATCAGCAGGGAAAAGATATCAGTGCGATCTGTGCAGCACCTTCCATTCTTGGACATAAGGGATTTTTGAATGGCAGGATCTCCTGTTGTTATCCAACATTTGAGAGTCATCTGACCGGAGCTGTCGTGACACATAATGAAGTTGAAGTTTCTGGAAACATCATTACATCAAGGGGAATGGGATGTGCGATCGCCTTTTCACTTGCTATCATTGAAAAGCTGATCGGAAAAGAAACAGCAGAAGATCTTGCAGAAAAAATTGTTTACCAGAGCTAAAAGGAACCCCGTCATGATTTTTACTAAATCACGACGGGGTATTTTTTTATTAAAGTGAACTTTCGTTTTTCAGCGCTTTTTTCAGTGGAATCCATACCAGAAAAGCAAGGAGGCTTCCAAGGAGTGAAGTGATCAGCTGTGTCAGTGAGAAAGTGATTTTGGCAGCAGCCAGAATTTTAGGAAGCATTTCAGGTTTAGGAAGATTCGGTGCAACATTTTCTCCAAATAATGGGAAGAGGACATAAATGACAACAACACCCATAAATGCTGCTTTTAATACTGATCCGATCACAAGCCCGACCGGTAGATGCATGGAAGAACGTTTGGAAGAACCAAAATAATAAGCGCATAAAACAAGAATGATGTTACCGATCATGATGGTTGGAAACATCAGAGGAATTCCAGCCATGATCGGGGAGCCTGTGAAGAAGAACGCTGTGATCGGTGAAATGACCGCGATCAGAATTCCGCTCCATAGTCCGGCGCCGAGCGCAGCTATGATCAATACAGAATTAACGATGGGTCCTGTAATATAGACCGAGAGATTTTTAAAATACTGGCTTAAAATACAGATAGCCAGTAAAAGTGCCGTGGTGGTGAGTTGTTTCGTTGTGATTTTTTTCATGTTCAGTCTCCTTTTGATACAATAAAGTATAATAATAAGGTACTGCCTGTGAAAACAAATCAGATTGCAGCCTGTAACGCTTTTGACTGTATTCCGTCAATACGACCCAGCTTTCCGGAGAGTGCACTGATCACACCTGGGGGCGCACAGATGATAACGGAGATGACATGAACAGATTTTTGCTGATAAGGAATTCCCATACGTCCAATGATATAGGGTGCATACTCATGCAACAGTTCATTGACTTTGCCTGACATGGTATGATCCTGTATAAAAATTCCGATGATTGCGATCTTATCTTCCATACTCATTCTCCTGTCTTCATTTTTGGAAAGCATAAAAAAAGTCCTGCGGGCCAGCCGAAAGACGTCGGGGAGCAGATTTTCTTGACGTCAGGGTTTGCCTTGGTTTTAGAAAGGTATCTGTTTGCACATGCAGGCTGTTATAAGAGAAGAATCTGTTATAACAGGCTGAATATATTATAACTTATTTTTTTGTGGATGGAAACAAAAAAATAAGAAGAAGATCCCGGTAAAAATTTTATCAGTTTTATCAGAAAAGTGAAAAATGTATGAAAGCAAAAGAAAAGCTGGAATTTTGGGGATTCCTGTGCTATAATCGTAAAATGACTGTGAGTATGGGTTCGTATACAGATTGAAAGCTATTTCATGAAGTTTTATTCATAAAAAAAGAATCACAGATGGTATTTAAGGAGGATATAGTAAATGAGTTTACAGGTAGAAAAACTTGAAAAGAACATGGCGAAAGTGACAATTGAAGTATCAGCAGAAGCACTTGAAAAAGCAATTCAGGGTGCTTACAACAAAAATAAAGGCAAGATCAGCATTCCGGGATTCCGTAAGGGAAAAGCACCTCGTGCAATGATCGAAAAAATGTATGGAAAAGAAATTTTTTATGAAGATGCTGCAAATGCGCTGATTCCAGATGCTTATGCAGATGAAATGGAAAATTGTGAACTTGATATCGTTTCTCAGCCAAAAATTGACGTGATTCAGCTTGAATCAGGAAAACCTTTTATATTTACAGCAGAAGTAGCGACCAAACCGGAAGTATCTCTTGGAAAATACAAAGGCGTTAAAGTTGATAAGATCGAAGTTTCTGTTACAGACGAAGAAATCAATGCTGCTCTTGACAAGGAAAGAGAAAATAATGCAAGAATCGTTTCTGTTGAAGACCGTGCTGTAAACGATGGTGATCAGACAGTGATCGATTTTGAAGGCTTTGTAGACGGAGTTGCATTTGATGGCGGAAAAGGGGAAGACTATCCATTAACAATCGGATCAGGTTCTTTTATTCCGGGATTCGAAGAACAGCTTGTTGGAGCTGAAATCGGAAAAGAAACAGAAGTAAATGTTACTTTCCCAGAAGATTATCAGGCAGAAGAATTAAAAGGAAAAGCAGCAGTATTCAAATGCACAGTAAAAGAAATCAAACAGAAAGAGCTTCCTGAACTGAATGATGAATTTGCAGGAGAAGTATCTGAATTTGATACACTTGAAGAATATAAAGCAGATATCAAAAAGAAATTAGAAGATAAAAAAGCAGCTGACGCAAAAGCAGCAAAAGAAGACGCTGTCATCGATGCGATCATAGAAGATGCAGCTATGGATATTCCTGAAGCAATGCTTGCAACACAGCAGAGACAGATGGTAGAAGATTTTGCACAGAGAATCCAGCAGCAGGGACTCAGCATTGATCAGTACTTCCAGTTTACAGGACTTACACCTGACAAATTTATGGAACAGGTGAAACCTCAGGCTGAAAAAAGAATCAAATCAAGACTTGTGTTAGAAGCAGTTGCAGCAGCAGAAAAGATCGAGACCACAGAAGAAGAGCTGGAAGCAGAACTTGTGAAAATGGCTGAAACATATAAGATGGAACTTGACAAGATCAAAGAACTGATGGGAGACCATGAGAAAAAACAGATGAAGGATGATCTTGCAATTCAGAAAGCTGTTGAATTTGTGGTAGAATCCGCAAAAGAAAAATAATATTGAAAATCACAAAAATTCAATAAACAATATTAAAAAACTCTTAATTAAAAAGCGGGTTTCTTGTCAAGCTGCAAAGAGTGCGTTATGATGAAAAAACAGTACAACAGTATAGTACATGAAAGAAAAGAGGAATCATAATGAGTTTAGTACCTTATGTTATTGAACAAACAAGCAGAGGCGAAAGATCCTATGATATTTATTCAAGATTATTAAAAGAGAGAATTATCTTTCTGGGCGAAGATGTAAATGAAGTAACAGCAAGTCTTGTTGTTGCACAGCTTTTGTTTTTGGAAGCAGAAGATCCTGAAAAGGATGTACATTTATATATCAACAGTCCAGGTGGATCAGTAACTGCCGGAATGGCAATTTATGATACCATGCAGTTCATCAAATGTGATGTTTCAACGATCTGTATCGGTATGGCAGCAAGTATGGGAGCTTTTCTTCTTGCAGGCGGAACAAAGGGCAAGAGACTTGCACTTCCAAATGCGGAGATCATGATTCATCAGCCACTTGGCGGAGCACAGGGCCAGGCGACCGAAATTGAGATTGCAGCAAAGCACATTCTCCATACAAAAGAAAAATTGAACAAAATTCTTGCTGAAAATACAGGCAAACCGATTGATATCATTGCTGCAGATACGGACAGGGATAATTGGAAGACTGCCGAAGAAGCTAAGGAATATGGACTGATTGACAAAGTAATCACATTCCGTGCCAGTGGATCTGAGGATACCAAATAGCAGATAGAATTGATAGGAGTGGAAGATGGCAGGAAAAAATTCCGACGATAAAGTAAGGTGTTCTTTTTGTAATAAAACGCAGGATCAGGTAAAAAAGCTGATTGCAGGACCTTCAGGGGTATATATCTGTGATGAGTGTATTGAAATCTGCGCGGACATTATCGAGGAAGAATTTGATGAGGAGGAATTTGAGAGTCCTTCTCAGGAGATCAACCTGTTAAAACCGGTTGAGATCAAAGAGTTCCTGGATGAATATGTCATAGGTCAGGAAGAAGCAAAAAAAGTACTTTCAGTAGCAGTTTACAATCATTATAAACGAATCACATCTGAAAAAGATCCAGAGGTTGAATTGCAGAAAAGCAATATCATCATGATTGGACCAACAGGATCCGGAAAAACGCTTCTGGCGCAGACACTGGCGAAGGTCATTAATGTACCATTTGCGATTGCGGATGCAACAACGTTGACGGAAGCCGGTTATGTTGGTGAAGATGTTGAAAATATTCTGTTAAAACTGATCCAATCAGCAGATTACGATGTTGATCGGGCACAGTTCGGAATAGTCTATATTGATGAAATTGATAAAATCACAAAAAAGAGCGAAAATGTTTCAATCACAAGAGATGTTTCAGGAGAAGGAGTACAGCAGGCACTTCTTAAGATCATTGAGGGTACGGTAGCGTCTGTTCCACCACAGGGTGGAAGAAAACATCCGCATCAGGAACTGATCCAGATCGATACAACGAACATCCTGTTTATCTGTGGTGGTGCATTTGATGGTCTTGAAAAAATAGTGGAAGCCAGATTGGATAAAAAATCTATTGGCTTTAATGCAGAGATCGCTTCTAAAAGCGAAAAAGAGATTGGGGAACTGTTACATGCCGTAACACCTCATGACCTGGTCAAGTTCGGTCTGATTCCTGAATTTGTAGGAAGAATGCCAATCAATGTTGCATTGGAGGGACTTGACACGCAGGCACTGATCAGAATCTTAAAAGAACCAAAAAGTGCTTTAATGAAACAATATCAGAAATTATTTGAATTTGATGATGTAAAACTTCACTTTGAGCCGGCAGCCATTGAACTGATCGCAAAAGAGGCGATGGATCGAAAGACCGGAGCCAGAGGATTGCGTTCCATTATGGAAAGAGTTATGATGGATTTGATGTACCGGATCCCTTCAGATGATACCATCGAAAGCTGCACCATTACCAAAGGAGCAGTAGAAGGAACGAGCGAGCCGTTAATTGTTCATCGTGAGAAAGTCAGAAAAGCGAAGTAATACTATGGAACAAATAACGTCGTCCGTTAGCGGGCGGCGTTTGTTTTTAGAAAAAGTGACGAGGAAGGCTAATTATATGGCAGATATAAAAAAAGAAAAAATGAATAGGGAATGGCTTCCTGCAACAGCACTCCGTGGAATGACTGTTCTACCAGAGATGATTATCCATTTTGACTTAAGCCGTAAAAAATCCATTGAGGCAGTCGAAAACGCCATGACACAGGATCAGAGAATTTTTCTGATCACACAAAAAGACCCGGACAGAGAAGAGCCTGATGCGGAAGATCTTTACCATATTGGAACCATTGCTGCGATCAAACAGGTCACGAAGTTACCTAATAATATTGTACGAGTCCTTGTAGAAGGATTATCTCGTGCTGTGCTGCATGAACTGAATTCAGGGGTAGAGGATTTCCTTTTAGCATCTGTTGAAGAGATGGATTCTTTTTATACGGTTCAGGATCCAATTGAAGAAGAGGCAATGGTAAGGGAAATCAAAGAATTATTCCAACAATATATTACGTATCATCCTAAAATCGGGAAGACCTTATTCACCCATCTGGATCATGCTTATGGACTTGGAAGACTACTTGATACGATCACGATTAATATCCCATTAAGCTATAATGTAAAACAGACAATACTGGAGGCACTTGATGTCAGGGAACGATATGAATATCTGTCAGAGATCTTGTTCAATGAAATTGAAATCGCACGTGTCAAAGCAGAACTGACAGAGCAGGTCAGAAACCGCGTAGAAAAGAACCAGAAAGAATATCTCCTCAGAGAGCAGCTGGGGTTCATCAGAGAAGAGCTTGGTGAGACCAATACATTTTCCGATGCAGATCAGTTCACTGAAGACCTTAAAAAGATCAAGGCTCCAAAAGAAATCCGAGAGAAAATTGAAAAAGAGATTTCGAGATTCAAAGGGATTTCAGGTAACAGCTCTGAAAGCAGTATGCAGCGTGCATATGTTGAAACATTGCTGGAACTTCCATGGGATAAAATGTCAAAAGACAATCTTGATTTGAACAGGGCAGAAGAAATTTTAAATGATGAGCACTACGGACTTGAAAAGGTAAAAGAGCGTATTCTTGAATTCCTTGCAGTAAGAAGTCTGACAAGCCAGGGTGAAAGTCCGATTCTTTGTCTTGTAGGACCTCCTGGAACCGGAAAGACATCCATCGCCCGTTCCGTTGCCAATGCACTCAATAAAAAATATGTCAGAATCAGTCTTGGAGGCGTCCGTGACGAAGCTGAGATCAGAGGGCACAGAAAAACCTATGTTGGTGCAATGCCTGGAAGAATCGCTGCAGCATTAAAAAATGCCGGCGTAAAAAATCCATTGATCTTATTGGATGAAATAGACAAAACAAGCAGTGATTATAAAGGGGATACAGCATCCGCTTTATTAGAAGTGCTTGATTCTGAACAGAATTCTAAATTCAGAGATCACTATGTAGAACTTCCGATCGATCTTTCACAGGTCTTATTTATTGCAACTGCAAATGCAACTTCTACGATACCGGCACCATTACTGGATCGTATGGAACTTATTGAAATCAATAGCTATACTTCAAATGAAAAGTTTCATATTGCCAGAAAGTTTCTGGTTCAGAAGCAGTTAAAGAAAAACGGTCTGAAAGAAGAACAACTGACGATCAGTGACCAGGCGATCCGTAACATTATTGAATATTACACCAGAGAAGCCGGTGTACGTGATCTGGAACGAAAAATAGGTGAGATCTGCAGAAAAGCAGCGAAAGAGATTCTTCGTGACAAAAAAAATAAGATCAAGGTCACGGGCAGTAATCTGACCAAATACTTTGGGAAAGAAAAATATACGCTGGACAAAGCAAATCTGGAAGATGAAATCGGAATCGTAAGGGGTCTTGCATGGACAAGTGTAGGTGGAGACACATTACAGATCGAAGTCAATGTTATGCCGGGAAAAGGAGATCTTGAACTGACTGGACAACTGGGGGATATCATGAAAGAATCTGCGATAGCAGGGATCAGTTATATCCGATCTGTCAGTGAAGAACATGGACTTGATCAGGATTATTTTAAAGATCATGATATTCATATCCACATCCCGGAAGGAGCAGTTCCCAAGGATGGACCTTCAGCAGGAATTACGATGGCAACTGCGGTCCTCTCAGCAGTAACAGGCAAAAAGGTCAGAGCTGACGTTGCAATGACCGGAGAGATAACGCTTCGAGGAAGAGTGCTTCCAATCGGCGGACTAAAAGAAAAAATCCTAGCAGCTAAAACAGCAGGAATCAAGACAGTACTTGTTCCACGCGAGAATGAAAAAGATGTGGAAGAGATAACAAAAGAGATCAAAAGTGGTCTCGAGATCTATTTTGTGGAAACGATGAAAGAAGTAATCGGATACGCATTCGCCGAGTGAGGCAGGGGGTAAAAATGGTCATTAAAAATGTAAATCTGGAAACGGTATGTGGTGTTACAAGTACGCTTCCCGAAAATACACTTCCTGAAATTGCGTTTGCCGGAAAAAGTAATGTAGGGAAATCATCACTGATCAATGCACTGATGAACCGAAAAAATTATGCAAGAACAAGTGCCCAGCCTGGAAAGACACAAACGATTAATTTTTATAATATTAATGAGGAATTATATTTTGTTGATCTTCCTGGTTATGGTTATGCAACGGTAGCCCAGTCTGTGAAAGAAAAATGGGGCAAAATGATCGAGAATTATCTGCATAGCTCAAAACAGTTAAAAGCGGTATTTCTTTTGATCGATATAAGGCATGAACCATCCGCAAATGATAAAAATATGTATCAATGGGTCTTGGCGCAGGGATATCAGCCGATTATCATTGCGACTAAACTTGATAAAATTAATCGCAGTCAGATACTAAAACATGTTAAAATGATTAAAACAGGTCTGGATGTATTAAAAGACACGATCGTCATACCGTTCTCAGCTTCATCCAAGCAGGGAAGGGAAGAAATTTATGATCTGATCGACAGACTGACCGGTATAAACGAGGTTGATTCAACAGCAGATCGCTGATGGAGGCAGGTATGAAAGATACAGGATTAAGATTCGCCAGAATTATTGTCAATCTTTCATTATTTATAGGCGGAGTATTATTTTTTGTCATTGTAGTCCCAAGAATTCTGGGTTTTTTCATGCCATTTGTTATTGGCTGGATCATATCCCTGATGGCAAATCCGCTTGTGAAATTTTTAGAAAAAAAAATAAAAATGAAGCGAAGAGCCGGATCGGCAATGGTCATCATTGCGGTAATCGCCATTTTAGTCTTGATTTTATATGCTGTCATCTCTAAACTTGTAACAGAAAGCATAGGCCTGATCAATGATCTGCCTAACATATATAAAAGTTTTGAAGGGGATCTGGAGCAGATCGCCAGGAATTTGAATCTGCTGCTTGCCAAACTCCCACCTGATATCAGGGATGCTTTTACGAATATTGGCACAACCATCACATCCTTTCTTGGAAGTATGATCGAGAATATGGGGACACCAACAGTAGAGGCAGTTGGAAGTTTTGCTAAAAATTTGCCTTCAGTCCTGATCGGAATTATCATGGGAATTTTGTCAGCATACTTTTTTATTGCAGAAAAAGATGAAATTTCTCAATTTTTGAAAAAACATCTTCCGGTCTCAGTACAGGAAAAGTGGCATATTTTTTATTCCAGTCTGAAACAGGCGGTTGGTGGTTATTTTATTGCCCAGCTTAAGATCGAAATATGGATCTATATCATGCTCGTGATAGGATTTATGGTCCTGGATATTGAATATGGGATGCTGATCGCACTCGGAATTGCAGTATTTGACTTTTTCCCCATTTTTGGAATGGGTGCAGTCATGATTCCCTGGGCCCTGATCAAGTTATTAAGTTCAGATTATATTGTTGCAGTTGGTTTTTTGATTATGTATGGTGCCGGACTTTTAGGACGTCAGCTCCTTCAGCCTAAGATCGTAGGAGATTCCATCGGGATCGCACCGATGCCAACATTGTTCCTGTTATTCCTGGGATTCAAATTCGGTGGTGTTGCCGGTATGATCTTTGCGGTGCCTATTGGAATCGTACTGGTGAATCTCAATCAGGCTGGAATTTTTGACAATGCAAGAACCAGCATTCGCCTTCTGATTAAAACAGTTAACGATTTTAGAAAATATGATCAAAAAGATATCAGTTATCTTGAAAATGGACAAAATGAATTCGATCAGGAAAAAGAAATTCATGAATCAGATAATAAAAAATAGAAATTGGGTAGTTTATGGATAAGAATTTTAAGATCATCATCCAGTATGATGGAGGCAGGTATCAGGGATGGCAGAAACTTGGTGACAGTACGAATACAATACAGGCTAAATTTGAAGCAATCCTTGAAAAAATGGCAGGATATCCCGTTGAAATACATGCCTCTGGTAGAACCGATGCGGGTGTTCATGCATATGGACAGGTCGCTAATTTCAAAATACAGTCTACTTTTAGGTCGAAAGAGGTTATGGACTATCTGAATCAATACCTTCCTGAGGATATAGCAGTGGTCGGCATTGAAGAGGTCTCACAGCGTTTTCACAGCAGACTGAGTGCGGTTGGTAAGACATACAGATACAGGGTCAGAAACAGCAGGATTCCTGATGTGTTCTCCCGCAAGTATGTGTTCAGATCAGAAGATGAGTTCGATATTTCCCTGATGCAAAAGGCAGCCCAGCAATTTGTTGGAGAGCATGACTTTAAAGCATTCACTTCACAAAAAAAGACAAAGAAATCAACGATTCGAACCATAGAAGAGATCAGGATCGAGCGGCAGCAGGAAGAGATCGTTTTCACCTATTCTGGGAATGGTTTTTTGCATCACATGGTCAGAATATTAACAGGTACACTATTAGAGATTGGAAAGGGAAACATTCAGCCGGATGACATACCTGTGATCATGAAGTCAGGTATGCGGGAAAAAGCCGGTCCATTGGTTCCGGCGTTGGGGCTTTCCCTTATGGAAGTGAGATATTGAAAAAGAAAAAGAGATGGAGAGTTTGTTTTCTCCTTTACAGTATTATAATCATCAAACTGATCATTTTTAAATATCCCATCTCAGAACTTTTTACGATTTCTAAGAGTTGGGGAGAAGGATTTATCAGAGATGGCATATCATCAGCCAATTTTATTCCATTTAAGACGATAACAATGTACATCCGATATTATGAGACGATGAACAGTTTTGAGAATCTGTTCGGTAATATTCTCGTATTTGTACCACTTGGATTGATTTTGCCCAAAGCATTTAAAAAGTTCAACCATCCATTCTGGCTGATCTTTTTCTCCTTTATTTTTATCATGGATATTGAGTTATTTCAGCTTGTTACCAGATTTGGCGCCTTTGATGTAGATGATATCATTTTGAATTTGCTTGGTGTCCTGATAGGATTTGCAGTTACAAAAGTTACAGAGAAATTCAGAATGCAGACTGAATATAGAAAAGAGGGTATGTATGAGTCGTAGAAAACTGACAGGAAATGAAATTGAGATCATTGTGGAAGACAAGGGTGCAGAACTTATTTCGCTCAAGTGCACAAGTACCGGAAAAGAGTATATGTGGAACGCAGATCCTCAATACTGGGGAAAAACATCACCCATCCTGTTTCCGTTCGTTGGTGGACTTCGGAATAACCAGTATCGTTATAAAGGTAGAACATATACTATGAGCAAACATGGATTTGCTAGGGATATGGAGTTCAAAATGATCAGCCAGACAGATTCACAGCTTTGGTTCGAACTTGTATCTGATGAAGAGACTCTGGAAAAGTACCCTTTTTCATTTCGCTTAAGACAAGGATACAAAATCGAGGGCAGAACAGTGAAGGTATGCTGGCAGGTCTACAATGACAGCAGAGAAACCATGTATTTTTCATTAGGAGGACATCCGGCATTTTTCTGCCCACCGGATTCTATATCAAAACAGACAGATTGTTATCTGACATTTGATACGCAACAGGATGAGATCATCAGTACTCAGATCACACCGGAAGGACTTGCAGGACCTGTTAAAACAACATTTCCATTAGTCGATGGTAAACTTCAATTTTCAGAGCATCTTTTTGATGACGATGCGCTCGTAATAGAAGGAAATCAGGCAAAAGGGGTCGACCTTGCAGATAAGAATGGAGAATCTTATTTGAGAGTGAAGTTCGATGCACCTTTATTTGGTATCTGGTCGCCGGCTAAGATCCAGGCACCATTTGTCTGTATTGAACCATGGTATGGCAGATGTGATGCACAGGAGTTTAATGGTTCAGTTGAAGACAGGGAATGGGGAAATCATCTGGAACCAGACGAAGTTTTTGAAGCAGGTTATGAAGTGATCTTATTATAAAATGCAAAGAAAAGGGGATGACAACAATGGTCAATGCCGGGATGGTACTCGAGGGAGGTGCCATGAGAGGTGTTTTTACAGCAGGGGTACTTGATTATCTGATGGAACGAGATTACTACTGTCATTATGTAGTCGGGGTATCGGCTGGAAGCTGCAATGCAGTCGATTATGTTTCAAAACAGATTGGAAGAACAAAAAAGTGCTTTATTCCAGAGGAAAAAGAGAATAAATATCTGTCATTTTTAAATATGATCAAAGGAAGAGACCTATACGATCTAAATAAAGTATTTGTTGATTTTCCCGGGGAGATCTATCCGTTTGATTTTAAGACTTTTTTTGCATCCCAGATGGAATGTGAGATCGTACTCACAAATTGCCTGACAGGAATGCCTGAATACAGAACCGAGAGCAGAGAGCGTGCTAAACTTATGGACCTGTGCAGAGCATCAAGCAGTATGCCTTTGGTCAGTCCAGTGGTCATGATCGATCAGACTCCTTATCTTGACGGCGGTCTGACAGATTCAGTACCAATTGTGCGGAGCATGGAAAAAGGAAATAAGAAAAACATAGTGATCCTGACCAGAAATAAAGGTTACAGAAAAGAAACATCTTCTGGTATGATGGAATTATACAAACGGATTTATAAAAAATATCCCGTATTACTGGAAGTGCTTGAAAACAGAGCCAGGGTATATAATCAGACGATGGATCTGATTGACAGACTGGAAGAAGAACAGGAGATATTTGTAATACGACCGAAAATGAAATGTATCTCCAGAACAGAAAGAAATCAGACAAAATTGAATCAGTTTTATGAGCATGGATCTCAGTTGATGAAAAAACGTGAAACTGGTCTACTAAAATATCTGGAGAGGTAAGAGCATATGAACAGGACAGATTTTCAGGATTACTTAAAAAAAGATATTCATTGCAGTTGTGGAAAAATTCACAGATGTGAGATCGATACTATTTTGATCGAATCAAATGCGCTTCAAAAAATAGCGGGAATTTTGAATGAGAATGGCTATCACAGACCATGCATCGTGGAAGATATCCATACGAGAGACGCCGCAGGCGAGAAGGTGGAACACCTGCTCATAGAGGCAGGATATGCCCCCCAGGTGATCTGCTTTGAAGATGATTTTTTGATTCCGGACGAAATGGCGCTTGCAAAAGTCATAACAGAAATGGATAGAAATACAGATTTGATCCTTGCAGTAGGATCAGGTTCATTAAATGATCTGTGTAAATTTATCAGCTATAAAATGAAGCTGGACTATATGATTATTGCAACTGCTCCTTCGATGGATGGATATGCATCAAATGTTGCACCGCTGATCACAAATCATGCAAAAGTAACATATGAGGCAGCTATGCCTAAGGCAATTGTTGGAGATCTGTTTATTTTAAAAGAAGCGCCAATGAATATGATCGCTGCAGGGGTGGGGGATGTACTTGGTAAATACGTCTGCCTGATGGACTGGAAACTTTCGAATCTGATCACAGAAGAATATATCTGCCATGATGTTATGGAACTGGTAGATACTGCGATCGAAAAAGTGATGCAGGGAACAGGAAAGCTGCTTAGCAGGGATCCGGATGCAATCGCAAGTATTATGGAAGGATTGATCCTTTCAGGGATTGGTATGAGTTACATTGGAAATTCAAGACCTGCATCTGGAAGTGAACATCATCTTTCTCATTATTGGGAAATGATGGCACTTTTAAAAGGAGGACATATTGAACTTCATGGAACAAAAGTCGCAATTGGTACGATATGTGGACTGAGATTATATGAAAAATTAGCAAAGGATCTGGCAGACCCTTCCTATAGAGAAAAATGGTCATCTGAAGTGACTGAGCTTGATATGGTGAAGTGGGAAAGAGAGATAAAAAGAGTTTATCTTGATGCAGCAGGTTCCGTAATAGATCTGGAGTCAAAGAGTCATAAAAATGATGCCACTGAAATAAAGAAAAGAAAAGCGACCCTTTTGGTGAACCAGGAGACTCTTCTTACATGGATCGAACAGTTGCCTGAATCAGAAAAGATCGCAGATGTGTTAAAAATGTTATCAGCTAAATACCTTCCGGCACAGGCAGGTGTTGACAGACAGGATTTTATTGACAGTATTTTGTATGCAAAAGACCTTCGAAACAGATTTGGGATTTTGCAGGCCATTACAGATCTTGGCATGGCAAAACGTTATGCAGAAGAACTGGCAGCAGAATTCTATGATCTATAATCCGGTAAGCATTCCAAGGTAGGGTTCGAACAGAACACCTTCTGCTGAAGGAATCTGATAACTCTCTGAAGCTTCCAAAATGGTGACAATAAAATCGGAAGCAATTTTTACGGCATCTTTTAATGCAAAGTTCCGAAGGATCAGAGAGGTTACGATTCCTGAAAAAATATCACCGGTACCATGTCTTCCATTTCCAATCTGCGTTACCTGATGAAGACAATGACCGGAATTTGCTTCGTAAATAAAATTAACCAGTTTATCTTGATTTTCAATTCCGGTGATGACAATATTTTCAGGTCCCATCCGGTTCAGTTTTTCAGCTATGGCGCAAAGCTCCTGCTCAGACCAGGGGCTTTCTTTATATACAGTATCAGTCAGAAGACATGCCTCCGTCAGATTTGGAGTCAGAAGTGTGGCGTGACGGATAAAGCGTTTCATATGATCTGAATAATCTTTTGATACCATACGATATAATTTTCCATGATCTCCCATGACAGGATCAATTACGATCAGGCTGTTCTGTTTTTCTAAATAGCTGATAAAATCACTGATTACGTCCATTTGAATATGAGAATTTAAAAATCCACAAAGCAGGCCATCAAATGAGAAGGCCTGCTTTTTCCATATATTCAGGTATGGAGTAAGTGTTTTAGTCAGATCAGTTACAAAATGTTCTGGATAACCAGTATGATTCGAGTAGATGGAGGTCGGAATCGGGCAAGCCTGTACGCCGCATGCAGAGATGACTGGTAGTGCGACAGCCATGGAGCATCGGCCATATCCGGCCATATCATTTACTACTGCGAGTTTTAATGGTTTATGTTTTAGAGCAGTATGTTCAATCATGAAAGTCTCCTAATATTGTTACTGGTTCGCTTTTTTATCTGAAGAAAGGACAAAGAACAGATCGGCTTTCTTAAGGGCACGGCTGAGTGGCAGATACACAGCAGTTGATACGATCAGGGAAGTTACTGCATTGATCGATGTCGCTGTAATGTTCCATGCCAGTGTGATATCAGCAGCAGGTTTTCCAAGGATCAGCAGTTTATAGTAGTATCCTAAAAGTGGGTCAAAAATAACATTAAATATAAGTCCACCTGCGGCAGCAAGAAATACCCATCTTACAATATGTTTTTTATCTGTAGAGATGCTGATCCTACCGATTCGGTGAGCGATCAATCCAGTGATCAGACCGATACAGAGCTTGAGGATAAAAGTCTTTGGTGCATAAATAATATAAACAGGATCAAGAAGATCGCCGATCGTCATTCCGAGGGCGCCACCGAAACCACCATACAGACCACCCAGTAAGAGCGCACCAAGTACACAGACCGCATTACCAAGATGAATGGAAGTAGCATCTCCACCAGGTAAAGTGATCTTGATCTGGAGAAAAGTAAATACAATATAAGATAATGCTGCAATCAGACCGGTAGATACAAGTTTTAACAATTTAATATTTTTCATAAAAAACCTCTTTTCTATTTTTGTGAATGATATAAGTGACATTATATAGAAAAGTGGCATCATTACTATATCCAATTTAAAACTTTTTAACCAGTCCAGTTTAGCTGTTTTTTATGACAGTTACAGGATCGTTTTCCACAAAGCTCATGGCATGGGATTTTCGGTTAAAGCAGGACATGCTTTCCACGTCTGTACCGGGCAAGGTCAAGAATTCAGATGGTGTGTGACCGGTAGTGTCTTTGAATACTCTGTTGAAAGAACGGATATTATTAAAGCCACACTGGAATGCAATATCGGTCATTCTTTGGTCCGAATTACGGATCATAGAGGCAGCCTGTTCGACTCTGATCGTATTCAGATAGGAAATGAAGTGTGTACCGGTCAGCTTTTTAAAGAGCCTGGAAAAGTAACTGGGACTGAAGTTCATACGACTGGCCGCATATTCCAGATCGATGTTTTCAGCATAGCGATCTTCTAGTTCTGAAAGAAGAAGCTGAAAATCCTGAAGATAATGGACTCTCTTTTTGTCTTCGAAATTTTTTGCAGCACAGGTTGGAAGATTACGTTTTAAAAGATACCAGAACTCTCTTAAGGATGTTTTGATAATATCCTGATAATAAGCTTTTTTTTCTGCAAGTTCGTAATCAATGGTTGCGATCATTCTGCCAAGAGGTTCAGTCAGATGATATGCTTCCAGGTCGGACTTCGAGATCAAAGGATGTATAAAGTGAGAACCGTCGTAGATCGAACTGATCAGAGTAGGATCGAATACGATAAAATCCATGCAGTTTTCACGTCCATGTGAGTCGCTGAAATGAATCTCACCGCTGTCACATATGATAAAATCACCTTCATTGGCAGTAAAAGTATGGTCCATAACACTGATTTCAGCAGAACCTGACCTCATATAGATAAGCTCAATCTCCTGATGCCAGTGAGCCAGAAAACTAATATTCTTAAATGCCCTGTGCCAGATCATAATATCTGAAGAATAACTTCGTATTTCGTGGAATGCTTTCATCTGGTGTATCCTTTCCTGTTTTTTATAAGCATAGCATAAGAATAGGAGAAATTCCATCGCTTCATTTTAATAAATGACAAAAAATGTCCATAAGTCAACAGAAAGATTCAAGACACTATTTAGGAAGCATTATATAATCAGTACAGAGAGAGCACTTTATCATGTGAAATAAGGGTAAAGTACACAATAAGATATAAGTTAAAAGAGTATGGAGGGTAAAAACAAATGGCGAAAAACAGACTTGTAGGTGATTATCCAGTCATTGGAATCAGACCTACGATTGATGGAAGAAGAGGTTATTTAAATGTAAGGGGATCTTTGGAAGAGCAGACAATGAATATGGCAAAAGCTGCAGCAAAATTATTCGAAGAGAACCTGAAATATTCTAATGGTGAACCGGTCAGGGTCGTGATCGCTGATACGACGATCGGACGTGCACCTGAAGCAGCAGCCTGTGCTGATAAATTCAGAAAAGAAGGTGTGACGATCACTTTGACTGTAACACCATGCTGGTGTTATGGATCAGAGACCATGGATATGGATCCGATGACAATTAAAGGTGTTTGGGGATTTAATGGAACAGAAAGACCTGGAGCAGTTTATCTTGCAGCAGTACTGGCAGGACATGCACAAAAAGGACTTCCTGCATTTGGTATTTATGGACACGATGTACAGGATGCACAGGACACAGAAATACCAGCAGATGTAATTGAAAAATTACTCAGGTTTGGACGTGCTTCAGTTGCCTGTGCTACGATGAGAGGAAAATCATATCTTCAGATCGGTTCTATCTGTATGGGAATCGCAGGTTCCATTATCGATCCGGCGTTCATTGAAGAATATCTTGGAATGAGAGTAGAGTCTGTAGACGAAGTAGAAATCATCCGTCGTATGTCTGAAGGCATTTATGATGAAGCAGAATTCCAGAAAGCTCTCGCATGGACAAAAGAAAAATGTACTGAAGGATTTGATAAAAACCCTGCTGAAGTACAAAAATCCAGAGAAGAGAAGGATTCTGACTGGGAATTTGTAGTAAAAATGATGTGCATTATTAAAGATCTTATGAATGGAAATGAGAATCTGCCTGCAGGATGCGAAGAAGAAATGGTAGGACACAATGCAATAGCGGCAGGATTCCAGGGACAAAGACAATGGACTGATTTTTATCCAAACTGTGATTTCCCGGAAGCATTACTTACGACTTCATTTGACTGGAATGGTGCAAGAGAACCTTATATCCTTGCAACAGAAAATGACGTGCTAAATGGAATTGGTATGCTGTTCATGAAGCTTTTGACCAACAGAGCACAGATCTTTGCTGATGTTCGTACTTACTGGAGTCCGGAAGCAGTGAAAAAAGCAACAGGATTTGAACTTGAGGGTGCTGCGAAAGATGCCGGTGGTTTTATTCACCTGATTAATTCCGGTGCGGCTTGTCTGGATGGATGCGGTGCTGCCAAAGATGAGAACGGAAAAGGCGTGATCAAACCATGGTATGAAGTAACACAGGAAGACCAGGATGCGATTCTGAAAGCGACCACCTGGAATCCAGCAGATAATGGTTATTTCAGAGGTGGTGGATATTCTTCGAGATTTTATACTTCTGCAGAAATGCCTGTGACCATGATCAGACTGAATCTTGTAAAGGGACTTGGACCTGTTCTTCAGATCGCAGAAGGATGGACAGTAAATCTTCCTGATGAAGTAACAGATGCAATATGGAAAAGAACGGACTATACATGGCCTTGTACCTGGTTCGCACCAAGAACAACAGGAGAAGGTGCGTTCAAAACAGCATATGATGTAATGAACAACTGGGGAGCGAATCATGGTGCGATCAGCTATGGACACATTGGTGCAGATCTGATCACAATGTGCTCCATGTTAAGAATACCAGTCTGCATGCATAATGTTCCGGAAGAAAAGATCTTCAGACCAGCTGCATGGAATGCATTTGGAATGGATAAAGAAGGACAGGATTACAGAGCTTGCGAAACATACGGCCCGATGTATAAATAATTCAGATCACAGTATGCCAATACTTGAAACCAGCCCCGGTCGGACAGACAGGGGCTGGTTTTGGCTTCATGTTCTCAAACAGTAAGAAAATACCCATTTTCCATAAGATTTTCTATTAAATAATAGTACAGAAAAGGGTATACTATAAAATAAGAAGAAGCCTGTAAATCCGGTTTGGAAATATCCAGATCTGACTGATGCATGGGCGTGAAGAAAGAAAGAGGAGAAAAACATGTTAAAAGGAATTCCACAGATTTTATCACCAGAGTTGCTGAAAACACTTTGCGAAATGGGACACAGTGATACGCTTGTCATAGCAGATGGTAATTTTCCAGCAGAATCCATGGGAAAAAATGCGAAAGTCATTCGTTGTGACGGACATGGTGTGCCTGAGTTGTTGGAGGCGATTTTAAAAGTATTCCCACTTGATACTTATGTTGACAAAGCAGTTAATTTAATGGAAGTTATGCCTGGAGATCCGGTAGAGACTCCAATCTGGGATGTTTATAAAAAAATTGTAGCGGACTATGATGGACGTGGAGAGAAAACAGTTGGAAATATTGAACGTTTTGCATTTTATGAGGAAGCAAAAAAAGCATATCTCATTATTGCAACTTCTGAAAAAGCACTGTATGCGAATATTCTTCTTCAAAAAGGTGTCGTAGTCGAATAAAATTACCAGATATCAAAATAAATTACGATTTATATTTCATTTATTGTATGATAAACTATTTATGTTACAGACAATTTCGGTCGGTAGATTTTAATTCAGGAGGAAAAAATATTTATGAAAAAGTGGGTTTATCTGTTCAAAGAAGGCAATGCCGGTATGAAGAACCTGTTAGGTGGAAAAGGTTCTAATCTCGCAGAGATGACAGGTCTTGGACTTCCCATACCACAAGGATTCACAGTAACGACAGAAGCTTGTACGGACTATTATGAGCAGGGGAAAAAGGTATCAGAAGAGATCGTGACACAAATCTTTGAAGCACTTGCACAGCTTGAAACAATGCAGGGAAAGAAATTTGGAGATGTCAGTGATCCGCTCCTTGTTTCGGTACGTTCAGGATCCAGAGCTTCCATGCCGGGTATGATGGACACCATCTTAAATCTTGGACTCAATGATGAAGCAGTAGAAGGATTTGCTAAGAAAACCGGCAATCCACGATTTGCATATGATTCTTACAGAAGATTCATACAGATGTTCTCAGACGTAGTAATGGAAATGAGCAAGACTTTTTTTGAAGGTATTTTAGATGAACTAAAAGAAGCAAAAGGTGCCAAATTTGACACAGATCTGACCGAAGATGATCTGAAAGAACTGATAAAGAAATACAAAGCGATCTATAAAGAAAAAATGGGAGAAGAATTTCCACAGGATCCAAAAGTACAGTTGATGGAAGCTGTCAAAGCAGTATTCCGTTCCTGGGATAATCCAAGAGCGATCGTGTACCGCAGAATGAATGACATTCCTGGAGACTGGGGAACTGCAGTCAATGTACAGGCAATGGTATTTGGAAATATGGGAAATACGTCAGGAACAGGTGTTGCGTTTACCAGAAATCCATCTACAGGAGAGAATGGTATTTATGGTGAATATCTGATCAATGCACAGGGAGAAGATGTTGTTGCCGGAATCCGTACACCACTTCCAATTACAAGATTAAAAGAAGATCTTCCGGAATGTTTTACCAGATTCATGGAAATCGCCGGAATTCTCGAGAACCATTATCGTGATATGCAGGATATGGAATTTACGATCCAGGAAGGAAAACTGTACTTCCTTCAGACTAGAAATGGAAAGAGAACTGCACAGGCAGCACTTCAGATCGCATGTGATTTTGTGGATGAAGGAAAAATCACGCCGGAAGAAGCAGTACTTCGAATAGATGCAAAATCTCTTGACCAGCTCCTTCACCCGACCTTTGATCCAGTAGCTTTAAAAGCAGGAGAAGTCATTGGTGCGGCATTACCGGCTTCCCCGGGCGCAGCAGCAGGAAAAGTATATTTTACTGCAGAAGATGCAAAAAAGGCAGGAGAACGCGGAGAAAGAGTCATTCTTGTCCGCCTTGAGACTTCTCCGGAAGATATCGAAGGAATGAGCGCTGCAAGAGGAATTCTGACAGTACGTGGTGGTATGACATCCCATGCAGCAGTCGTTGCAAGAGGAATGGGAACAGCATGTGTGTCAGGATGCGGCGAGATCAAGATCAATGAAGAAGCAAAAGTATTTGAACTAGGTGGAAAAAGAATCGTTGAAGGTGATTATATTTCACTGGATGGTTCCACAGGAAAGATCTATTATGGAGATATCAAAACAGAAGAAGCAACAGTCAGTGGCAATTTTGGAAGGATCATGGGCTGGGCTGATCAGTTCAGAACATTAAAGGTAAGGACCAATGCTGATACACCGCAGGATACCATCAATGCAGTAAAGCTTGGAGCAGAAGGAATTGGATTATGCCGTACAGAGCATATGTTCTTTGAAGGGGAAAGAATCCACAAGATCAGAAAGATGATCCTGTCAGAAACAGTTGAAGGAAGAGAAGCAGCTCTGTCAGAATTGATCGATTTCCAGAAAAATGATTTCAAAGCAATGTATGAAGCACTGGAAGGAAGACCAATGACAGTCCGTTACTTAGATCCACCGCTTCATGAGTTCGTACCAACAAAAGAGGAAGACATTGCAGCACTTGCAGCGGATATGAACCTGACAGTGGAAGAAGTCAAAGCGACCTGCGACAGTCTTCATGAATTCAATCCAATGATGGGACACAGAGGATGCCGTCTTGCAGTGACCTATCCTGAGATCGCAGCAATGCAGACAAGAGCAGTTATGGAAGCAGCGATCGAAGTGAAGAATGAAAAAGGATATGACATCGTACCTGAAATCATGATTCCACTTGTAGGAGAGAAAAAGGAACTTAAATTTGTAAAAGATATCGTTGTAAGAGTTGCAGAAGAAGTGAAGAAAGAAAAGAATTCCGATATCAGATATTCTATCGGAACCATGATTGAGATTCCAAGAGCAGCCCTGCTTGCAGATGAGATCGCAACAGAAGCAGAATTCTTCTCATTTGGAACCAATGATTTAACACAGATGACATTTGGATTTTCAAGAGATGATGCAGGAAAATTCCTGGATGCATACTATAAAGCAAAGATCTTTGAATCAGATCCATTTGCAAGACTTGACCAGAATGGTGTTGGAAAACTGGTTCAGATGGCAGCAGAAAATGGACGTAAAGCAAGACCTGAGATCAAACTGGGAATCTGCGGAGAACATGGTGGAGATCCATCCAGCGTTGAGTTCTGCCATAACATTGGCTTGAACTATGTATCCTGTTCACCATTCCGTGTACCGATCGCAAGACTTGCAGCAGCACAGGCAGCTCTTAATTTTCCGAAATAAGCATTGGATTTTATTTTAATTTTAATGGAAGACCGCAGAACAATACAGTCACTTCATCGGACAGAGCAGCAATTTTTTGGTTCACTTTACCAAGAATATCGCGGTATACACGGCTGATATGATGTTCAGGTACAATGGAAAGCCCTACTTCGTTCGTTACCAGAATCAGATTTTTATTTTGTTCTCGGATTTCATCAATCAGACTGATTAATTCACAGCAAATAGTCTCTTCGACTGTTTGCTGTGTTTTTATGTCAATCTTGTCCATGTTTTTGGTCAGATCGAACATGATGTTTGAAGACAGAACAGTCATACAGTCCAGAAGATAGCAGGATTCGCTGCCAATTGCTTCTTTTAGTTCATAATTCCCCTCAAAAGTGCGCCACGAGGAGGGTCTAGTGGACTGATGAATCATTACACGGTCGGCCATTTCAGAATCTTCGATTCTTGAGGTCGCAATATAGACTACATCCGTCCTGTCATGATAGATCGACTCCGCATAAGTACTTTTGCCGCTTCTTGCGCCACCAGTTATTAATGTGATCATAGAAAAGAACCTCCCGGGGATTTTTATTTTAAATTCTATCATGCCTTCTGTTGAAGAACAATGCTGCTTGACAAAAAATAAAGACAGGACTAAGATTTTAGGATATAAAAAAACAGAGATTGTAAGCAGAAAGAGAAACAGGATGTGGCCTAGAACGAAAGTGATATTTTATGACAGAAATAAGATAAATTATGATCAGATGCCATTTTCTTCTAAAGCATTATGGGGGCTGCTCCTTCCTATTGTTGTGGAGCAGCTGCTGAATTCTTTTATGGGGATGGCAGATACGATTATGGTCAGCAATGTTGGAAGTGCAGCCATTTCGGCAGTTTCCCTGGTAGATGCGATTAATGTTCTTGTGATTCAGATTTTTGCAGCACTTGCAGCAGGTGCAGCGATTCTGTGTTCTCAGTGCATAGGATACGGTGATCTGAAGAAGGCAAATAAAACGGCAGGACAGATCACACTGACAGTTTTCACGATATCGATCATCGTGACAATACTGTTCTTACTGTTTCGGCATCCTCTTTTGTCCACGATATTTGGGCAGGTAGATGATCTGGTCATGGAGAATTCTATCCGTTATTTTATGATCACCGTGATATCCTACCCGTTTCTTGCACTTTCCGGGGTTGGGGCTGCATTTTTCAGAGCACAGGGCAATAGTGGATATCCGATGAAAATTTCACTCTTATCGAATCTTTTAAATATTATTGGAAATGCGATCCTTATTTTTGGAATGGATCTGGGTGTCACGGGAGCGGCATTGGCTACGTTATTTTCCAGAATCTTTTGTATGTTCGTACTGTTTTTCTCACTCAGAAAAACAACGCAGAAGATTGTTGTACGTGATTATTTTAAATTAAGACCGGATTTTGTAATGATTGCGGCTATATTGGGAATTGCGATTCCATCAGGGATCGAAAATGGGATGTTCCAGTTCGGCAAGCTGGCAATTCAGTCAACAGTTTCAACAATGGGTACTATTGCGATTGCAGCGCAGGCTATGACGAACATACTGGAAAGTGTAAACGGTATGTGGGGAATTGGTGTTGGAATCTGTCTGATGACTGTCGTGGGGCAGTGCATCGGAGCAGGTAAAACGGAAGAATCAAAGTATTATATTGTGAAGCTGACCGGAATTGGATATGCAGGTGTTTTTGTTTCATGCCTGCTAGTGTTCTTGCTTACAAGACCGGTAACCCGGCTGGCGGGAATGGAAGCTGAAAGTGCTGCGATGTGTTTTCAGATGATTACGGCAATCACATTTGTTAAACCAGTCGTATGGTGCCTTTCATTTATTCCGGCATATGGAATGAGAGCAGCAGGAGATGTGAAATTTTCAATGACAGTTTCTACTATCACAATGTGGTTCTGCCGGGTGGCACTATGTATTTTCCTGGTCAGGGTGTTTCACATGGGACCCATGGCAGTCTGGTTCGGAATGTTTGCAGACTGGACGATTCGGGGTTTGATCTTTACAGTAAGGTTCTTTAGCCAGAAATGGATCGGTCAAAAATTAGTGGAGACATCATGAATCAAAAGTGTTATGATGAAAAACAAAACAGCAAAAGCGCTGAAATCAGGGCTTTTGCTGTTTTATATTTATAGAGATCATGTTGAGAATAGGAGTAGAGAATGAATGTATTTGATATTATCGGACCTATCATGGTAGGTCCTTCCAGTTCACATACTGCAGGTGCCGTAAAAATAGGGAAAGCAGCAGCAAAACTGATGGGTGAGAGAATTATACGGGCACAACTTCTATTATCTGGGTCATTTTATGCTACCGGAAAAGGACATGGTACCCCAAAAGCTTTGGTGGCGGGATTACTAGGCATGGATCCTGATGATGACAGAATACCCGAAAGCCTTGTGATCGCTGAAAAAGAAGGAATAAAAATTCAATTCGGGCAGGCTGATCTGCAGGAAATGCATTCAAATTCAGTACTGATGATCCTGGAAGGAGCACATGGAAGAATCCTGGAAGTAATAGGAGAATCTATTGGTGGATCAAGAATCAACATTGCAAGAATTGACGGGCTTGAGGCGAATTTTAGCGGTGATTATCCAACACTTGTTGTTCATAATTCAGACCGACCCGGTCACATTGCAAAGGTGACAGGAATGCTATCAGTTCAGGGAATCAATATTGCTGCAATGCGTTTGTATCGTCAGGGGCGCGGACAAAATGCAGTTATGATACTTGAATGTGATCAGGAGATTCCAAAAGACAGCATTGAACAACTCGAAAAAATGGAAGGGATAGAAAAAGTGACTTATTATACGCTGGAGGATGCAGATGAATTATAAAACATTACAGGAATTAGTCTCTTTAGCCCAAAGTGAAGAGAAGGAATTTTGGGAGATCGTTGTGAAGGAAGAAGCTATTTCACAGAATACTCAGTCAGAGCTGGTCTTTGAACAAATGCGTAAAATGTATCAGGCGATGAAACGATCCGTTGATCAATATGATCCAAATTTGAAATCTCCCAGTGGAATGTCCGGAGGAGATGGTGAAAGAATGAGAAGATATCGGATGAATAATGAACCGATCGCTGGAGATTTTTTATCAAAAATTATGGAAACTGCCATAATGGTGGCAGAGTCAAACGCCTGTATGAAAAAAATCGTTGCAGCACCTACGGCTGGAAGCTGTGGTGTATTGCCTGCCGTATTGCTCGTTTTTGAAGCAGAAAAAGGTTTTCGTGAGGATCGGATCATAGAAGCATTGTTTGTTGCAGCTGGTATAGGACAAATAATTGCATTGAATGCCAGTATTTCAGGTGCAGTGGGTGGATGTCAGGCAGAAATAGGATCAGCAAGCGCTATGTCTGCCGGAAGTGTTGCCTATCTTGAAGGCGGAGATATGGAAGATATCCTCCATGCTGCGACACTTGCTTTAAAAAATTTGCTTGGTCTGGCGTGTGATCCTGTCGCAGGGCTGGTAGAAGTACCTTGTATAAAAAGAAATGTATCAGGTGCAATCAATGCGGTCGTATCGGCACAGATGGCTTTAGCTGGAATCAGAAGTGTGATTCCTCCAGATGAAGTGATTGGTGCCATGGCAGCAATCGGAAGAGAGATGCCGGTATGCCTTAAGGAAACAGGAACAGGGGGACTCGCGGCAACCAAGACAGCAAAAATAATTGCAGGATCTCTGGCATAATAATAAGAAAGTTGAGTGTGAAAAATATAAAAAGAAAGAAGGTCATCAGAATAGAATGAAGCAAAGGAATAAAATACTCATTACCGGTTCAGGAGGGTTTCTCGGAACCAGGTTATGCAGACATTTTGAAAAAATGTCGGAATATGAATTAATTCAGGCGCATAGAGAGCAACCTGACCTGTCAGATCAGGAGGGAGTTCTACGTTTTTTTCAAACTGTGCGACCGGATTATCTGATTCACTGTGCTGCCATATCTGATCTGAGAGCGTGTGAGGAGGATCCGAAAGGATCTTACCAGGTGAATGTGGAGTACACCAGAAATCTGGCTCGTGCATGCAGTAGTTATGGTGTAAAAATGATATTTTGCAGTTCTGATCAGGTATATCTGAAAAATGGCGTCCAAACACCGCATCAGGAGACAGAAGCATTAAAACCACCCCATCACTATGGAAAACAAAAAATGGAAGCAGAAGAGCTGATCCTAAATCATTTAAGTGATGCTGTCTGTCTCAGACTCAGCTGGATGTATGACTTCGTTAAGTTATCCAGTTGGGAACATGACCAGTTGTATGTGATTTTGCAGAACGCTCTGAAAAATCATGAAACGCTATCATTTTCAGTTCATGATAAAAGAAGCATCACCTGCGTGAGAGAAGTTGCCAGACAGATGGAGAAAACATTTGACCTTCCAGGCGGGGTCTATAATTTTGGAAGTGAGAATCAATACACAACATATGAAGTGGTGGGCAGGATGTTGGAAATTATGAATGCTGATCCAGCTGTCATAATAAAGGATGAAAAAGCATTTTCAGATGATCCTAGAAATTTATGTATGGATCTTGAAAAAATAAGAAAATATGGGATTGATCTGCAGGATACCCTGACAGGATTCCAGGATGCGTTTGAGCGTTTTATCAACCAATAGGACAATCCTGTAAGGTAGTTATATTTGCTAAATTGAATAAAATATATATGAAATAACAACAATTATTTTTAAAATGTTGATGTACTATTTGTGAAAATGTGGGATTGTAATCTTTTTGAATAAGGATAATAATTTTAAGAAATTCTTTAAATCAGATCATAGGTTAAAAAGAAAGGAGAGGCTGAAATGGAAGAATTTGCGACAGAACTAATGAGCAAACTGGATAATAAGACCAGTTTTACCATTCCTATATCAGAAGGGATTCCAGTTCCAGAATCAGTCGTGGTCACTTGGGTGATCATGGGAATGATTATGATTCTGACTCTTGTTTTTGTAAGAAACTTAAAAATGGTGCCTACTGGGACACAGAATTACGTGGAGTCACTTGTAGAATTTCTAAATCATTTTTTCCTGGACATTATGGGGAATAATGGACGTCCCTATCTTGCATTTTTAGGAACAATTGCAATCTATATTGCGTTTTCCAATCTTTGCGGTGTCTTTGGGCTGATATCCCCAACGAAGGACTTAAATGTAACAGCAGCGCTGGCTTTTATGGCAATCTTTGTCATTGAACTTTCCGGGATAAGAAAAAGAGGCTGGAAGGGGTATTTTAAGAGTTTTATGGAGCCAATACCTTTATTACTCCCAATTAACATTCTGGAGATTGCTATACGGCCGCTTTCTTTATGCATGCGACTTTATGGTAATGTATTAGGTTCTTTTATTGTGATGGAGATGCTGAAGATTTTGGTACCGGTGTTCATACCGGTCATATTTGGTTTTTATTTTGATATTTTTGATGGTCTGATACAGACTTATATCTTTATCTTCCTCACTTCCCTGTTTATGGGTCATAAGATGGAAGAGGAAGAAGAACACGAAGCATGAGAAAAGGAGAATTTTTATGACATTAGTAGCGATAGGAGCAGCAGTAGCTGTATTAACAGGAATTGGAGCAGGAATCGGAATCAGTTATGCAACAGGGAAAGCGGCAGAAGCAATAGCAAGACAACCAGAAGCACAGGCAAATATCAGTAAGACACTTCTTCTTGGGTGTGCGCTTGCAGAAGCAACAGCGATCTATGGGTTTGTTATTGCAATTCTGATCATCTTATTTTTAAAGTAATCATTTAAACAACAGGAATATGAAAAAGTAATGTAGAGGAGAAAAATCATGACATTAGTAGCGATAGGAGCAGCAGTAGCTGTATTAACAGGAATTGGAGCAGGAATCGGAATCAGTTACGCAACAGGAAAGGCAGCAGAAGCAATAGCAAGACAACCGGAAGCACAGGCAAACATCAGTAAGACACTTCTTCTTGGATGTGCACTTGCAGAAGCAACAGCTATTTATGGATTTGTTATTGCGATTTTAATTATTCTGTTCCTCAAATAAAACAGGAGGCGATCCGAGTGTTAGAGTTAAACTTAAATATAGTCTGGACAATATTAAATATATTGATCCTTTATTTCTTTCTGAAAAAGTTTTTGTTCAAACCGGTAACAGCGATCATGGAGAAAAGAACCGCCGCGATCAAAGAGTCATTTGATAAGGCAGGCTGTGAAGAACAAAATGCAGAAAAGTTAAAGAAAGAGTATGAACAAAAGATTGCACAAGCACAGCAGGAAGCTGAGGAGATCATTGCAAAGGCAAAGATCACAGCTGAAGCTGAGTTCCATCATATCATCAAAGAAGCAAGACAGGAACAGGAACAGATCATGAAAGAAACAAGAGTAGCGATGGAGCAGGAACGCATCAAATCGTTACAGCAGATCCAGGATGAAATAGCAGCAATTGCAATTCTTGCGACTTCAAAGATCATTGGCCAGCATGTTGATGAAACAACAAATAACCTTATGTTCAGTGAACTACTAAAAGAGGTGGGTGAAGGTCAATGAAAGATGAAACAACACCCTATTATTTTGCCAAGGCATTGTTTGAACTTGGACTTGAAAG
>JAQVCQ010000184.1 GCA_028689715.1 Lachnospiraceae bacterium | reverse complement strand
TCTCTTTCATCTGTCTTTTATCATATGTTCTTTCTATGTAGTCAAGTGTATAATTTGTTACAACAGCCAGTCCTGCAGCCAGAATACTTCCCCATATGATTTTGTTCGTATTCATTGTTCTTAGTCCGTCAAATAAAATCGTACCCAAACCACCGGCATTGATCGAGGCTGCTATCGTTGCGATTCCGATCGTAGATACAAGCGCAAGTCTTACCCCTGTGAACAGTGCTTTTTTTGCCAATGGAATCTGAATCAAGATCAGCGTCTGTGATTTTTTCATGCCCATTCCTGTTGCCGCCTCAATCATTGACTGATCTACTTCATTCAGCCCAGTCAAAAAATTTCGCAATAGTAAATATTGATTATAAACGACCAGTACAATGATGGCTGTTGTCTTACCAAGACCTGTCAGTGGAATCAGAATGGCAAACATTGCAAGACTTGGCACAGAGTATATCATCGATGTCACACTGAGCATTATTTTTGAAAGTTTATCAAAATAAAGACATAAAGTTGTTATGATCGCTGCGAGCACTAAAGAGAACAGTAGCGAAATAAAGACTAATTGAAGATGTTCCAGTAATGCTGTTATAAGTTTATCATAATACTTGAGAAAATAAGTTATCATGCAAATTTCTCCCAAAACTTCTCTTTTTTACGTGCAGACAATATTAACGATTCTACAAATCCATCTGCTGGGTTTTCAATAATATTTTTAGGCGTATCGAACTGAACAATTTTACCCTCATTCATGATGATGATCCGTGTACCTAATTTGAATGCTTCTTCAATATCATGTGTAACAAATAAAAATGTCTTTTTCAAGCCGCCGTGTATCTGCAATAATTCATCCTGAAGCTTCAGTCGATTAATGGAATCTATGGCACCAAATGGTTCATCCAGAAGCATGATCTTTGGATCAACAGCCAAGGCTCGTGCCAGACCAATTCTTTGTTGCTGTCCCCCTGAAAGCTGATTTGGATATCTCTTTTTAAATTCTTTCGGCGGCAATCCTACCAGATTCAGTAATTCATCTACCCTTGCTTCTATTTTTTCACGATCCCACTTTAATAGTTTTGGTACCGTTGCAATATTTTCAGCGATTGTCATATGCGGAAAAAGTCCGACCTGTTGTATTACATAACCAATGCGTCGCCTTACCTGAATAACATCTACTTCTTTTATGTTCTCACCAAATAAAATGATCTTTCCTTCGTCCGGCTCATATAATCGGTTGACCAGTTTCAGAAGTGTTGTTTTTCCACATCCCGAGGATCCTAAAATCGTTATAAACTCCCCTTCATTTATAATAAAACTCACATGGTCTACAGCATTGTCTTTCGCATGATCAAATTGCTTTCTTACATTTTGAAATTCGATTGCATTCTTCATGGCACAGCCTCCAAAATTACTTTATGGAAAGATAGAAGTCTTCTGCTACCTCCTCATATTCAAGTTGATCAACATCTACTTTGGCATTTAACATGGTAACTGTTTCAGTATCAAGCGTTGCACTCACTTTGTTTAAAATATCAGCAATGTCCGGGTTCTCTTCCAATACTTCATTACGTATAATAGGAGCCAGATAATAAGGTGGCCAGAAATGTTTGTCATCCTGTAATAATGTGAACAAGTCTGTATTGGTCAACTGACCTTCTGTCGTATATGCAGGTGCAACATCTGCTTCATCATTTTCAAGTATTTTATATTTTAATCCATTATCATATAACGTAATGGACTTAAAATTGAACTTACCATACACTTTTTCTAAGCCCGGAATCCCATCTTCACGATATTCAAATTCGCCCTGGGATGCAAGTCGTATTTTATCTGCATGTTTCTGCAGATCAGAAACTGTATAGATTCCATACTCCTGCGCCAAATCTGTTCTGATGACCAGACCATTTGAATCATTTGCCTGCGTTTGATCCAGCCAGGTAATACTGAATTGTTTGTCATATTCATCTTTGACTGTCTGATAGACTTCCTCAGGGTCAGTAATTAAATCCATCTTTAAAATCGCAAGTAATCCTGTTCCTGTATATTCAGGATAAAGATCAATTTCATCATTTGTAATAGAAGCATGAATTACGGATCCTGCTATATTCATGTTACGTTCTACCTGATACCCTGCATCTTCCAACGCCAGAGCATATACTTCAGCAACAACTAAACTTTCTGTGAAATCTTTTGAGCCAACCCTAATTGTATTTTTATTACTTTTATTTCCTCCACAAGCAGTAATTGATATCGCAGCTATCATGACCAGTACTAATATAATTGTATTCCTACATACTCTTAATTTCATAATCAGATCCTCCTGCTAATTTTTATATTTTAATATTTTTTTATCTGTTATTTCAAATAACAGACTTACTGTGCTTGAAAGTATGGCTACACTGACTCCACCGATCACTAATAGATCAGGACGATTAAGTCCAAGTCCTGTAAAAATAATTTCACCAAGTCCGCCTGCTCCAATTTTAGCTGCAAGCGTAGCACTTGCAATGACTTCAACAGCTGCAGTTTTGATTCCTGCCAGGATCAATGGTAATGCCAACGGAAATAACACCTTTCTCCATACCTGCTTTGAAGTCATTCCACAACTTACTGCGGTCTCAATCATAAACTCAGGAACTGCCTCCAGTCCTGCTACGGTATTCATCAGAATCGGTGGAATTCCTAGCAATATCAGCGCGACTAACGCCGGTCTCAATCCTGTCCCCAAAATAGGAATGAATAAAATAAGGATGGCCAAACTTGGAATGACTCGTAATATCCCAAATAAAGTAATGACAAATTTTTTGGAGCTTTTATATCTGACACACATCATTCCCATCGGAACAGCAAGTACTACCGCAAGCATAAGTGCATACATACTGATCATGATATGCGCCCTGACTGCCAAAATAAATGTATCCAGATCGTTTTGAAAATATGTAGTAATCTGTTCCCACATCCTTCCAGTCTCCTTTCTTCAATTGAAACAGAACTTT
>JAQVCQ010000183.1 GCA_028689715.1 Lachnospiraceae bacterium | reverse complement strand
CGCAGGAGATAAAAAAGGCTCAGCAGGCAGCAGAAACATATTTTAGTACGCTCACGGAATCAGAACGACAGATCCTTGGGGTCAGTGAAGCACTTCTTGTTACAATGTATCAGGAATATGCGCTTGCCGATAAACTTTATGATCATATTATTAAGGATGTCAACCCAGAGATCAGTGATGATGAGGCAAGAAATATTACGATTGAACAGATATTTTTGCGCTGTTATTCTCTGAATGGAAAGGGAGAAAAGATTCTGTATACTGATGAAGAGTGGCAGGAGGTATATAGGAAAGCGCAGGAAGTCAGACAGCTCGCACTGGATGGTGAAGATTTTACCCAATTGTCCGAACAGTATAGTGATCATCAGTCAGGGCAGTATTCATTTGGCAAGGGAGAGGTCGAGGAAGCACTTGAGGTCGTTTCTTTTAATCTGGGGAATCTTGAGATCAGTGAAGTGATAAAAGGTGAAGAAGGGTATTATATTATTAAATGTATCAGCACCTTTAACCGGGAAGAGACGCAGGAAAATAAGAGCAAGATCATTGAACAGAGAAAAAAAGAAGTATTTGATCAGGTATATCATGATTTTTTGATTACACTGACAAAGAATATGAACACGGAACTGATCGAGTCGATCGATCTTCCGGAGGATGCAACATTGGATACTTCGGAATTTTTTGTGATCTACCAGGATATTTTTCAGTCAGAACAATAGTTTATACATTTTTAATATTTAAAAAACCCAGTAAAAATAAGGTTTTTAGTAAGTTATTAGCACTCATGTCAAATGAGTGCTAATTTTGTCTTGACTTTTTAAAAACGCTCTATTAAAATTTACTCTATCGGGAATATTTTCCTAATCAGGAACGATTTTACAAAGAAAGGATAGTGAATTACATGGCAACACAACACGGTAATTTATCAATCAACAGCGAAAACATTTTTCCAATCATCAAAAAGTGGTTATATTCAGACCACGACATTTTTTACAGAGAGCTGATCTCTAACGGATCAGATGCCATCACAAAGCTGAAAAAGCTGGAAATGATGGGAGAATATACATTTGCAGATGGCAGAGAGCATAAAGTTGAAGTCATCGTAGATTCTAAGGAAAAGACAATTAAATTTATTGACAACGGACTTGGAATGACAGCTTCTGAAGTAGAAGAATATATTAATCAGATCGCATTTTCAGGTGCAACTGATTTCATTGAAAAATATAAGGACAAGACCAATGATGACCAGATCATCGGACATTTTGGACTTGGATTCTATTCCGCTTTCATGGTAGCAGATCAGGTTCATATTGACACCCTTTCTTATCAGGAAGGCGCCACACCAGTACACTGGGAATGTGACGGTGGTACAGAATATGATATGGAAGAGGGCACATGGGATCAGGTCGGAACACAGATCACACTGTTCCTGAATGAAGACTGCCTTGAATTTTGCAACGAATACAAAGCGCGTGAAGTCATTCAGAAATACTGCTCCTTCATGCCATACCCGATCTATGTGAGCAAAGAAGATGCGGAACCTGAATACGAAACCATTCCGGTCGAAGAAAAAACAGATAAAGATACTGTGATCGAAACGATCGTAGAAGAAGAAAAGACAGAAGAAAAAGAGAACGAAAACGGTGAAAAAGAAATCGTTACGGTGTCTCCACGTACTGAAAAAGTTAAAATCTTAAAACGCCCAGTTGCATTAAATGACACCCATCCACTTTGGGCAAAACACCCAAATGACTGTACAAAAGAGGATTACATTGAGTTCTACCGTAAAGTATTTATGGATTATAAAGAACCATTATTCTGGATCCACCTGAATATGGACTATCCATTTAACTTAAAAGGAATCTTATATTTTCCTAAGATCAATATGGAGTATGAATCCATTGAAGGTACGATCAAACTTTATAATAACCAGGTATTTATCGCAGACAATATCAAAGAAGTCATTCCAGAATTCTTAATGCTCTTAAAAGGTGTGATTGATTGCCCGGATCTTCCACTGAACGTATCAAGAAGTGCACTTCAGAACGATGGGTTTGTGAAAAAAATCTCCGACTATATTACAAAAAAAGTCGCTGACAAGCTTTCGGGAATGTGCAAGACCGAAAAAGAAGAGTACGAAAAATACTGGGATGATATCAATCCATTTATTAAATATGGCTGCTTAAAAGATGATAAGTTCTGTGAGAAAATGACAGATTATATTCTCTTTAAGAACCTGGATGGAAAATACATGACACTTCCTGAATGTCTTGAAGTAGCAAAATCCGATCCGGATGAAGCTGGGGAAGATGCTGAGAACAGCGTTGAATCTACAGAAGAAGCACAGGCAGATGGCCAGACTGACAATGAAGCGGATGCAGCTGATGAGAAAAAAGAAAAGAAGATCTATTATGTAACAGATCCAGTTCAGCAGAGTCAGTATGTAAATATGTTCAAAGCTGCAAAGATGGATGCAGTCATTTTAAAGGATAATATTGATCAGCCATTCATCACACAGCTCGAGTCAAAAAATGAACATGTCAGATTCCAGAGAATTGATGCTGACCTGACAGATACATTAAAGTCAAAGACTTCTAAAAAAGCAGAAAAAGAACTTGAAGAACATACAGCTTCCATTACAGAAGTGTTTAAAAAAGCATTGAAGAAAAAAGACATCACAGTAAAAGTTGAGAAGCTTAAGAATAAGAACATTTCTTCTGTGATTACATTATCCGAAGAAAGCCGCCGTATGCAGGATATGATGAAAATGTATTCCATGCCTGGAATGGGAATGGATATGGGCATGTTTGGAAAAGAAGGAGAAACACTGATCCTGAATGCCAATAATGCACTGGTACAGTATATACTGGAAAGCAAGGACGGAGAGAATATTCCTATGATCTGTGAACAGCTCTACGATCTTGCAAAGATCCAGCATGCACCACTTGCGCCGGAAGCAATGACAAAATTCATCAGCCGTTCCAATGAGATCATGATGCTTTTGACAAA
>JAQVCQ010000061.1 GCA_028689715.1 Lachnospiraceae bacterium | reverse complement strand
TTTCTGTGAAAATAGCCGAAGGAATCTGTAGTGCAGTTGAGATGATAATAACACTGAGGCAGTTCGGTAAAATATGTTTTTTCAGAATTCTGCCAGGTTTTGCTCCAATAGACTTTGCAGCAAGTACATATTCATTTTCTTTGATCGATAAGATCTGTCCTCTGACCAGTCTTGCCATACCGACCCAGTAGAGCAACCCGAAAACGATAAAAATAGATACCATATTGGTTCCAAGTTTTGCAATGATCGTACCTGTTGAGCCTGCAAGCAACTGGTCCAGCACAACAGATAATAATATGATGATCAACATATCTGGGAGGGAATAAATAATGTCCACGATACGCATCATGATCAAATCAGTCCGGCCACCCGCGTAACCCGAAATACTTCCATATAACATACCAATGACCAATACAATGGCACTGGCAAATAGTCCGACAAGAAGTGATACACGTGTTCCATACACAACGCGAATAAAATAATCACGGCTCATGGCATCTGTTCCCATAATATGTGGAAATATTTCTCCACCCTGTGCAATATATTCAAGTTCTTTTTCAGAGTATTCGAAAGGTGCAAGATTTTTTGCTCCTCTGTCTCTGCTTCCGTTCACTTTAATGATTTCTGAATACTGATATGGCACTACCATGGGTGCGATAACGATTAAGAGACATACCAGAATAATAACAATGATACTTCCAACAGCAAGTGGATTCTTCATGAGTTTTTTCATACCATCCTTAAAAAAGGTGGTAGACTCACTCATGACATCCTGTTGTTTCTTTTCTTCTTCTGTAGCAAGTTCGAATTTCGATAAATCTATCTGCGAACTGAGTAAATTTTTCTTAAATGCCGCATTTTCATTCTGCAAGATCTTTTCCTCCTTTAGTCAAAGTTGATACGTGGATCGACCACTTTGTAAATAATATCACTGAGAAGATTCATGATAACCATCAGTGTTGCCAAAAATATTGTTGTAGCCATGATCATTGGATAATCTCTGTTCGTGATACTTGTAACAAACTTTGAACCAAGTCCGCCTATTGTAAATACACTTTCAACTACAAGACTTCCGGTCAGAATATAAGCTGTCATAGGACCTACATAAGTAATTACAGGGATTAATGCATTTCTAAGTGCATGTTTAAAAATAACTTTCCAGGGTGTTACTCCTTTTGCCTTTGCAGTACGTACATAATCCTGTGATAATGCATCCAGCATACTTGTTTTGGTCAGACGGGTAATATAAGCCATCGGATACATTGCAAGAGAAATAACAGGAAGTACATAATTTGTTTCTGTTGCACTCCACACCTGAACCCAGCCGAGCCAAATGGAAAATACTAGCAGTAATAATGTTGCCAGAACAAAACTCGGAACTGCTGTGAACAATGTTGATATAAATACGATCAGCCTGTCCGGTAGTTTATTTCGCATCAATGCTGCGATACTGCCAAGAACCAGTCCAAAGAACAGAGCAACAATAACTGCCATGCCCCCTATTTTTGCTGAAATCGCAAATGACTCCATAATTGTATTTGAAATATCACGTCCTGTTTTAAGAGAAATTCCAAAATCTCCCTTTAATACATTCATTACATATATTCCAAACTGTTGAACTACTGGTTTATCCAGATTATACCTTTCCAATAGAACTGCTTTTACCTCCGGACTGGGTGCCTTTTCAGAATTGAACGGCCCACCCGGGATCGCATTCATTGCAAAGAATGTAATTGCACTAATGATAAACACCGTTACAATTGCGAGCACGATACGCTTGATTACATATCTTTTCAAGATTACCACCTGTGTAAGACTTTCCTACACTTTTCCTTTCCATACCATATATTTCTGTCTTGCCTTTGCTTTCGCTTTAAAGTATCAGAACTTTAACGTAGTAAATTAAATAGGAGCAAACGGTAAAAAACCATCCACCCCCATTATTTTTTCAAAGCAAAATATAACAAACACACTCTTTATTTTATAATTTACTGTATGCTATGTCAATAAATATTCATTTGCATAATTGTCTTTAGTACATTTTGCACAAAAACAATTCTCTGCCATTGTATGAATTTTCTGATAAATTACGCTATAAAGCAAAAAACTCTGAAGCTTCTCCATTGAAGCTCTCAGAGTAGAATGCGGATGACAGGAATTGAACCTGCACGGTCTCCCACTAGATCCTAAGTCTAGCGCGTCTGCCAGTTCCGCCACATCCGCATTTATGTTTTACAGGCACGGACATCATTATATCCCAGTTTTGGCAACGTTGTCAACCCTGAAGTCACGATTCTGTAAATTTAATTGTATCATTCTGATTCCCATTTAAAATTAAAAGTTCACACTATATTAGTTTGATCACTTTATGATACATTTTATAGAAAAATAATGTGCACAAGCTTAATGACATGATCTCTGCGATCGGAAATGCCCACCATACTGTATGAAGACCACCAGTTCTTGACAGCACATATGCAACAGGTAACAGTACGAATAACTGTCTTGCAATAGATACGACCATACTATAAACACCATTTCCAAGAGCCTGAAATACCGATGATACGATAATACAATATCCTGCAAATAAAAAACTGATGCTAATTGTTTTAAGTGCTGGAATTCCGATTTCCATCATATGTTCTGATGCATCAAATAGTTTTAATAACTCTGTCGGGAAGATCTGGAATACAGCCAGTCCACACAGCATGATTGCAATTGCATATCCAATACTTAATTTAATAGCTTTCATAAGCCTCACTTTATTGGCAGCACCGTAATTATAAGCAACAATTGGTATCATACCATTATTTAACCCAAAGATAGGCATAAGAACAAAACTTTGTAGTTTAAAGTAGACACCAAATACAGCTGTTGCAGTAGAAGAAAATTGAATCAATATCTGGTTCATACCATACGTCATAACGGAACCGATTGCCTGCATGATCACAGATGGAATACCCACGATATAAATTGCCTTAATAATCATTTTGTCTGGTATAAAACCTTTAAAATCTAATTTGATCTCATGATTGACTCGATGATTAAAAATGATTGCAAGAATTCCGGCACTGATCTGTCCAATAACAGTAGCGATCGCTGCTCCGCCGGCTCCCATGGCAGGAAGCCCGAACCATCCAAATATAAAAATCGGATCCAGAATGATATTAATGATCGCACCAATACCCTGTGTAATCATTGTGTAAAATGTTTTTCCCGTAGACTGTAACAGTCGTTCAAACGTCATCTGTGTAAAAACACCAATTGAAAATATAAGGCAGATCGAGAGATAGGATATACCGGAACTTACAATTTCAGGCTGCTGTGTCTGTCCACGAAAAAAAGGACCCACTGCGAAGATTCCCACGAGTAAAAAAACAAGATAACTCATCAACGCTAAAAACACACCATTCTCTGCTGCTTTGTTGGCCTTTTCAAAATCTTTCTCACCAAGTGCACGGGATAGTACTGCATTAATACCAACTCCTGTACCAGCTCCTACCGATATATATAAGATCTGCATAGGAAATGCAAGTGAAACGGCTGCAAGTGCTTCTTCACTCACACGCGCCACAAAGATGCTGTCTACTATGTTATAAAGTGCCTGTACGATCATAGAAATCATCATTGGTACTGACATTGAAACCAATAGTTTGTTCACAGGCATCGTTCCCATTTTATTTTCTTGTACTACTTCTGATTTGTGACTCATTTTATATCAACACCTCTCATTTTTGTTCAGTCGTTTTTCTATCATAACATCTCTTTATCAAAATGAAAAGAAAAAGCGCAGTTCACATTGAATGAACTACGCTTGCTTTACTTTTATTATCCTTTTACAGCGCCGGCAACCATACCTTTTATGATCTGTTTGCTAAACACAAAATACAGAACTACGATCGGTGCCATTGTTGTCAGCATCGCTGACATGATCTTTGGATAGTCTGACGCGAACTGGCCTTTGAACATGGTCATCGCAAGTGGTACAGTCTGCAATGCCGAATCTTTGATTAAAACGAGAGCAAAAGAGAATTCATTCCAGCATGAGAAGGTCTGAATAATTGCGATCGTTACAAGAATCGGTCTTGCAACAGGGAATATAATACTGAATAAAGTCCTTGTAAAAGTACTGCCATCGATGGCTGCTGCTTCTTCAAGTTCTACCGGAATTGCTTTAATGAATCCTTCTACTAAAAATACAGCGATCGGCAATCCAAAAGCAACATATGGAATAATAAGCGTGAACCACTTATTTCCAAGACCAGTCGTATTAAATACCACATAAATCGGAACCAAAAGCGAATGTACTGGAATCAGCATTCCCATCAGGAATAATACATAAAGGATTCTGTTTCCTTTAAATTTGATTCTGGCAAGGATGTATCCCACGATAAATCCAAATAAAACGATAAAGAACAACGAAAATACTGTTGTACGAACACTATTGATCATGGAACCACCAATATGGTAGTCAGGATTTGTCATGATTCTGATATAGTTCGACAATGTTGGCTCTTTTGGAAGACCGATGATATCTGCGTTAAATACTCTTTTTACCTTTAATGAAGAATAGAACATCCAAACAAGTGGGAAGATACAACTTGCAGAAAATAATATAAGAATCAGATTTAAAAAACCGGTCAATAACCCTGTTTTTACTTTTTCGCCCGGAGTTTTAATACTTTTTACTTTTGTCATCTTAACATCTGCCATTATTCTACCCCCTTATCTTTCATCAATGCATTTAAGAACTTTTGCATACCACCGATTACAATAAGGCTGAGTACAAAAATACCAACAGAAATGGCACTACCATAACCCATATTCATTTGTGCAAAAGATACTTTATATCCATACATCGCCATAACCATGGATGAAGTACCCGGTCCACCTTCCGTCATTGTATAAATATGATCGAAGGCTTTCATATTACCTGCAACGCATAAAGTAACACATACAAGCAATGTATTTTTAATCAGAGGAAGGACAATGTAGATCGCACGCTGGAATGCACTTGCACCATCTAATTCTGCCACCTCAAAAATTTCACTATCAACTGATGAAATTGCTGACAGCAGGATAACCATATAGTATCCGATGAACTGCCAAACTAACGGAATCGACACAAGGAACATAACCAATCCCGGCTCGTTCAACCAGACCTTCGTCTGATCTGCATGACCAGTTATTTCAAGGATCCAATTTAAGATACCTCTTTTATAGTCATAAATCATCATCCAGATAAACCCGATCGATACAGCTGATACTGTACTTGGGAAAAATCCAAATGTACGATGAATTCCTTTCAGCTTCACTAATCTTGAATTAATCATTAAAACAAAAACAAACGCAACCCCAATTTGGCCAATAATACAAAGAAAAACCAGATAGATATTATGGCTAAAAGCCTCCCAAAACGAAAAATCTTGAATCAAGGAAATATAGTTCTCAATACCAATGAACGATTTCTGTGGACCGCCTTTCCATTCAAACAAACTATAGAACATAGCTGTAATGAGAGGAATGAACACAGAAAACACATACCACACAACAGGTACACATAGATAAAGCAAAATGGTCCTTCCCTTAGGTTTGATTGATCTCAGCATATAATACGCAGCCTCCTCTAAAGAATACAGGATTTTCACAAAGGCAGGCCTCGTCCCAATCATTGGACGAGACCTCCTATAAAGTGTATCACCAATTTAATAATAAGTATACCGGTTCTTAATAATTTGCTTCATATGCAGCCTGTGTATCTGCTGCAAGTGTTTCAGGATCCATATCACCGTTCAGCATGTTCTGAAGACCTGTATTAAATACATCCCAAACTGCACTGTTTACATATGAGTCATAAATTTCACATGGAGTTGTATCAACATATGAGAAGTTATAGAAATCCTGTGTAATCTGGTCAAATCCGCTAAGATCAACATCAGCTACTGCTGTAAGTCCGCTTAATGCATAGTTTTCTGCAACATAGTTAGAGAAATCAGCACCTGTAAGTTTGTATGCAAGGTCAACTGCTGCTGCTAATTTATCAGGATCTTCTGCAACTTTAGGATTGATAGCGATACCAAATCCCATACCGATATTCTGAAGGTTTGTAGCTGCTGTAGCGTCTGCTGGATTAGGGAATGCTGCGAATCCAATGTTATTGTATTTTTCTTCATCTGCTTCAAGTAATGTAGCCATGATGTAAGAAACATCCCAGTTACCGCCGATGAATGCTGCTGCATCACCTGCAATATAGTATTCACGTGCATCTTCATTTGTGATCGCATTGAAATCTGCATTGAAAACGCCTGATGCAAATGCATCCTGAGCAAATTTAAGTGAATTTACAAATGCTTCATCTGTGAATTTAGCGCCGCCTTTTCCAATAATGGATGTGAACCAGTCAGTACCTGTGTAAAGATTTCCAACTGTTGACATAAAGCATGAGTTTGCCTGCCATTTTCCACCATTACCAAATGCGATTGTGTCGATTCCATCAGCTGCGAATTTTTCTTTTGCTGCAAGAACATCATCCCAGCTTGTTGGGAAGCTGTCGTATCCAGCATCTTTCCACATCTGTTTGTCATAAACAACTGCTGTACAAGTTCCGCCTGTTAATGCAGGAAGTGCATAAACTTTACCAGCATCATCTTTGAAAGGTGTAAAGAAGTTCTGTTTGTAATCTGCTGCATAAGGAGATTTTGCAATGATATCTGTCATATCAAGTACGATACCCTGTTCTGCCCATGCTTTTGTATTCATACCCTGAAGTAAAAATACGTCTGGAAGATCTCCAGCTGCTGCAAGTGTTGCGATCTGTGTTTTGTACTCATCATTTGCAAGTACTGTTTCGTTCAATGTTACGCCAGCATTTGCTTCTTTCCATTCTGCGATCATTGTTCTGAATCCATCAGATCCACCATTGCCTTCTGATTCTTCAGAAGTAGAGAAATGCATAACACTTAATTCACCCTGGTAAGCCAGTCCTGCTGCCGCTTCTTCTGCTGGTGCTGCCTCTTCTGCCGGTGCTGCTTCTTCTGCTGGTGCCGCTTCTTCTGTAGCAGCTTCTTCAGCTGGTGCTGCTTCTTCTGTCTTGCTTCCACATCCTACAAGAAGTGAAACAACCATGGTAGTGCATAATAACATACTTACTAATTTCTTTTTCACTTTGTAATCCTCCTCTAGAATTAAAATGATTTTGCGTTCTGCCCAAATACCCTGAGCAAATACCTTAAACGTTTTCGCAAGTTCATTATATAACACATTATACATAAGTATCAAGTCTTTTTTTTGATTTATTGTTAAATTTTGTTAGTTTATTTTTGGTAAAAAATACCAAATTGACATTAAAAGCACATTTGGCAAGCATATCTTGAATTATTCCGTTTATTTTACTTTAACGTATACTTAACCTAAAACGCTGTTTTTGCCCATAATAAGCCATTTTCATCCTTTTTCTGTCAATTCATTTTGGAAACCGTTTAAATAAACACACTTGACCGGTTCAACTATTTTAGTTCAACGTAAAAAAAACCAGTAAACTAAGTTTACTGGTTTAAAGATTCGTGAGACATCGGGGATTCGAACCCCGGACAACTTGATTAAAAGTCAAGTGCTCTACCAACTGAGCTAATATCCCATACGTATAAAGCTGGGCTGGCAAGATTTGAACTTGCGAATGCAGGAGTCAAAGTCCTGTGCCTTACCGCTTGGCGACAGCCCATTAAACATATATCAGAATAGAGAGGGTGGATACAGGGGCTCGAACCCTGGACCTCCAGAACCACAATCTGGCGCGATAACCAACTACGCTATACCCACCATGAAAATATGCCATAAGGCTGCTTCCTTATATTAAGGAAATGTGCTCGAAGGGATTCGAACCCCCGACCCACGGCTTAGAAGGCCGTTGCTCTATCCAACTGAGCTACGAACACATAAGCGGGTGATGGGAATCGAACCCACGTATCTAGCTTGGAAGGCTAGTGTTCTACCATTGAACTACACCCGCAAATTGCATTATTATCGAAAATATATTTGATTCTAAATCGGGGTGACAGGATTCGAACCTGCGACCTCCTGGTCCCAAACCAGGCGCTCTAGCCAAGCTGAGCCACACCCCGCCGCTTATTGAAATTCGTTTGTTTCGTAGCAGCGCAAGACATATTATATTATAGCCATGATTGAATGTCAACACTTTTCAAAAAACTTTTTTAACTTTTTTTAGATCAGTTAAAACCTCCCAAATATCAGCTATAAATACTTGATTTCAAATTCGCCCTTACCATTTTCATCTATCTCCATAATAATATAGGAAGGCTGTTTTCCTTCCTGTCTGGGAAAAGTAAGACTTCCGGGATTCAATGCGATTACATCATCTTCAAGATCAATTAATGGCCTGTGTGTATGTCCATAAATGACAATATCCACACCTTTGCTTCTGGCTTCTTCTTTTATCACCTGACCACCTGTTGAAACAGAATAATGATGCCCGTGAGTCAGCCAGACTTTATAGTTGCCTATATTAAACTCTCTTTCCCTTGGTAAATCGGAAAAAAAGTCATTGTTGCCCAATATAATTTCAACATGGCACTGTGCATCCGCATAAATCATATCCTCACTGCCTTCAGCATCTCCGCAGTGAACGATTAGATCCAGCGGTGCCTCCATATCAGTCACCTTAAAAAAATTTTCCATCCTGCGATGTGTATCGCTCACAATCAACACTTTCATTCTAACTCCTAAACTAATTTACTGACTAATATTTTCTTCATCTCTTCCAGTGCTTTTCCCCTGTGGCTGATTTCGTTCTTTGTTTTAGGATCCAGATCCGCTGAAGTGCACTGATGCTGCGTTAAATAAAAAATAGGATCATATCCAAACCCATTCTCTCCAGAAGGTTCAAGCGCGATGATTCCCTCCATCAAACCTTCCGTAGTTGCAATCTCCCCATCCGGAAAAGCAGCAGCGACCGCACACACAAATCTTGCACTGCGATCTGCTTCATTCACACCCTTCATTCTTTCTAATATATTCTGATTCTTTAAAACATACGAAGTATTCTCACCCATATACCTTGCCGAATATACCCCCGGTTCGCCACCAAGTGCATCAATTACAAGTCCTGAATCATCCGCAAGAACGATTTCATGACAGATTTCTGCAATTGCTTTTGCCTTGATCACTGCGTTCTCCTCGAAACTACTTCCATTTTCTTCAATCTCCACATCTATTCCTGCTTCATTCATGGAGACTACTTCAATTTCCATATCAGCAAAAATCATTTTGATTTCTTTCAGTTTTCCTTCATTGCCGGTTGCGAAAATGATTTTTTTATTCATTGCAGTCAAATCCCTTCCTTATTAATGCATAAAAATATTTGATCCTACATTTTATAGTCAATCACTTTTTTACTGAGCACCCAGGATCGAATACCCTGTTTGTACTGTATCCGCAATTCCCTGAGCCAGATTATTCAGATAAGAAGTATCTTCCATAATTTGTTCTATATCTTCAGAGTCATAATAGTTGATCTGAATTAATGTTGCCGGGCAGGTGACCATTGCAAGCAGATTTTCATCCGTTCCTGTCTGGTCTGGTACCAGTGCAGTAATATTTATTATCTTTTTTCCGGTTGCTTTTGTAACATTTTCTATAAGAAGCTCTGTCAGTTCTGCATTTCCTAAAAAAGGAATGAAATATTCCGGATTATATTCAAATGCAATCCCTGTTTCTTCTGGATTTTCTACCCTGTTCATATGAATTAAGATCATCATGTCGGCATTGACTGCTTTTGTGAAAGCTGATACGCTTTCGTTTCCAGGTGTGATCTCATCCAGTCTGCTGTAGTACACTTTTACTTTGTCATCCTCTAATAAGTCTCTAATCTGATTTGCTACCTGTATTGGAATATCTTCATTTTTTTTACCCGTCCCCAGATCTATCATGATCCTTTTTTTATACTTTTCCTGTGGACTTGTAAACTTTAAGAACAGACACTTATTTTTGAACAAAACATCACACTCAAAATAGTCATTCATTGTAAGTGTCAGATATGTTTTATTATATTGATAACCGTATTCCACTTTACTAATATTACTGCTGTTTCCATATAACTGATTCTTCTGGTAAAAATCAACTTCCAGACCATCAATCTCAATAATCAATTTTCTTTCCAGATAATTGTTCTCTACAAAAAAACCTTCTTCTGTCACATCAACAGATACAGGTATACAAAAATATTGATTTGTCGGATCACTTTTTAATGGAACAATCACTGAATTACTGACCTGAGTAAATGTCTGCTGGACTTCTTCTGTATCATCAGTATGTTTGGGTTCTTCCATGCCGAAAGTGTCTCGTTTAATAATCATAAAAGACATTAAACTCATTGCTATCAGAAAAAAAAGCGCCCAATAAACTGCCGCTTTTTTCATTAGTTGCTCTTGCATTTGATCTGTTCTCCAGAATTATCCGTTCCGTTTAGGTGGTCTGGGACCAAGAAACTGATAAAAATATGTCTTAAGCATTCCATTATATATCTTTCTGTTTTTATCTGCTTTTCTGCCTATCATTTCTTCTGCTTTTTCGTATGATGTGATCATGAATAATGACCAGGCATCAAGTTGCGCAAATCTTTCTCCCAACGTTCTATAAATATAAGGCAGATTTTCCTCTTCCTCAAGCCTCTCTCCGTATGGTGGATTCGTAATAATAAATCCATATTTTTTCGGATGACTCAGCTTATCCAGAGAGCGCTGCTGAAAATGTATCATATGATCCACACCCGCGAGTTTTGCATTTTCACGTGAGATTTTGACCATATACTCATCTATATCATATCCCTGAATATCAGGTTGGACCGTATGATCAATTTCTTCGCGTGCTTCTAGCATGCAATCCTTCCAAAGATCGTTTGCTACGACATGTTCCCATTGCATTGCAGTAAATTTTCGATTCATACCCGGTGCAATATTAGCAGCGATCATTGCAGCTTCAATAGGGAATGTTCCGCTTCCGCAAAATGGATCAACAAGAATTCTGGATTTATTCCATGGTGTCAGCATAATTAAAGATGCTGCAAGATTTTCTGCAATCGGTGCTTTTGCTGTTAATTTACGATATCCTCTTTTGTGAAGGGAATCACCAGTTGTGTCCAGTCCGACAGTAACTTTATCCTTCATAATAAAGACACGAATCGGATAGCTTTCGCCTGTCTCCTCAAACCATTGAACATGATATTTTTCTTTTAGCCTTTCAACAATGGCTTTTTTCATGATGGACTGAATATCCGACGGACTAAATAACTTGCTTTTTACACTGGCTGCTTTCGCAACCCAGAATTTTCCATCTTTTGGAATGAAGTCTTCCCAAGGAAGTGCTTTTGTCCCTTCAAAGAGTTCATCATATGTTGCAGCATCAAAGCTACCAATCTGAATTAAAATTCTCTCAGCGGTCCGAAGTCCAATGTTTGCCCTGGCTACCGCTTCTTCATCACCATAAAAAGTGATCCTTCCATCTTCAACTGAAAGGACATCGTAACCAAGATCTGTAATTTCTTTTTTTAGTACGCTCTCCACACCAAAATGGCATGGCGCAATTAATTCATATTTTCTCATACACTTATATTATCTTTCACCCCTTATGCTGTCAATCTTTTTCACATTCAACTACTTTCTTCCTGCTTGGGCATGCATACATATAAAATAAAGTGGATGTATTTTCATTCGATCTTTCTTCTATATATAAGCACTATTATGGTTTTATCTTTCCTGCCTTTGATAAATATATAACAATTCAACACTGTTTTACATCATCTTTTCAATATTTTTATTCATAATATACAATTGATTACTGAGACTTTGGTACTATTTTGTTGAAAACGCAAATAGTTTTTTTCCTACTATTATAGTATAATAACTTTCGTAAAGAAGATGTTTCATCTCTTTACATCCCTTATTTATAAGTTATTATACTCCCCTCGAAAAAAGACCATCAATTGATGGTCTTTTTTCCTTTTAGTATGATAAATACTACATTAAAAACATTTTTATTATGGGTCAGCGCCAGAATGACTGAAAGATCCTATAAATCAGGAAAAACAAAAATACTGGTAATAAGACAGGTGCCAGAAAAGATATCACTGTTGTAAAAAGACTGATAAAAAGCAGAACAGCCATTATAACAACCGCAATGGTCAGTAACGCATTCAACCTTGGAAAGATGAATCTCCTTTTCGATGTGTCATCAGAGCGTCTCTCATATTCATCATAAATTGGTTCTTTCTCTTCCGATCCATTTCCAGCGACTTTGTTCGCTTCAATGATCGTTTTGGCTATCAGTCTTGGATCCCCTAACTGATCCAGTATTTGTGTTTCACTTTTTCCTTTTTTAACTTCCATATCAATATAATCATTATAAAATCTTACATTCTCTTCAACTTTGTTTGAGTTGACATTTCCCGAAAGTGCAATTCTCAATTTTTCTATAAACTCTACTCTGTTCATTTTCTCCACCATACCATTATTTTCATCAGATCCTGAAAATAATATTACCTCATGTCCGTGTGGAATCCAAGCATTAAACAGTAGATTTAAGTATCTTTTAATATTTGATTTATTATGTGTTTAGATTGCCTTAACAGATCTTCCTTCCATTAATGTTCCTTCAATTACGATTGGTTCAACTATTGTTGTCTTCGGCTTCTCAATTATGCTGATAAGTTTTTCTGCCGCTATTTTTCCAAGAAGCTTTGTATTTTGCTTGATCGTCGTTAACTGTGGTTCAAGAGAGGTCGATATATTGATCCCATCATATCCTGCTATTGAAATATCATCAGGAATACTCATGCCATGACTTTTTATCACATTCATTCCACCAAGCGCTGAAAAGTCATCGGCATATAAAATACAGGTAGGCGGCTCTTTGAGCTGTAATAATTCCTCTGTCATAATTCCTGCTTTCACTGTATCACGATACACGATCTCTTTCATATACTCATCTGGAATGATCAGCCCCAGTTCTTCGGTTGTTTTATAAAAACTTGCAAGACGACTTCTTGTAACGGAAGAATCAGCTCCGTGAATGTATGCTATTTTTCTATGTCCTTTACTGTAAACATAATTTACAAGATCGCTCATTCCCTTAATATGATTCGATACGATCGCAATTCTGTTATTAAAAAGATGATCAAGTGTAACGACCGGAATTTTTGAATTCACTAATTCTATGACTTCAGGATCATAAAAGTCAACACAGGCTATCACAACGCCATCAAATCCCCTGTACATACTGTGTTCCAGATATGACATTCTGTCTTTTCTCTTTTTATTACAGTTCAGGAACGTTATATCATAGCCTTTCCCTTCTGCTGTGACCTTAAAGCTGTCCAGAACATTTGCAAAATGATCATGAGTCAGACCACTTCTGGAGTCGTCAGCAAAAAGCACCCCCAGATTATAGGATTTATTTGTCTTAAGCGCTCTTGCGGAAGAGTTTGGGAAGTATCCCATTTCTTTGGCAGTTTTCTTTATATATGCACGAGTATCTTCTCCAATATCCTTATGTCCATTTATCGCTTTACTTACTGTTGCAATCGATACACCACAGGCAATCGATATATCTTTCATTGAAACCATATCTTCTCCTCTCGCTGGATGGTAAGGTCCAGAGATGATTATTAAAAATAGCAAAACTTAAACGTTTGCGTTTACATTATATTATATTTTTTTATTCGTTTCAATAGAAATCATAATTTTTTTTGTTGATTTTTTACATTAGTTTAAATAGATTCACCACTTTTTATGTCGTTATGAATAATTTATTCACTGTTTTTATAAAACCAAATGTCATATGAATGACTCCTGATCAACTTATTACTTTATATCATTGTATTTCATTTTTAACATTCTCATCAATTTATGTTGATTTTAATGGATTTCTTATATATAATAAACTCCGTAAGTACCATTTCGCATATTTACTTAAACGTTTTCTATTTTTT
>JAQVCQ010000060.1 GCA_028689715.1 Lachnospiraceae bacterium | reverse complement strand
GAGTAGTCTGGATCTGCGTGTCTGATGATCAATAGTTTCATTGTTGACTCCTATCTGCATGCTTTGGCATACGAAGAAATAAAGAGGAATGAAAGTGTTCTTCTTTCACTCTGATTCCTGTTCGGTTTTATTTGCCAACAGGCCGTTTACATGTTATATTAATTAAGTTGAATTCATTTATTTTGGAGGTGGTAAGTATGGATAACGGGCCTGAGCGAAGTTATAACTCAAGTAACCCATCAAAACTAAATATTCTGTCTATACAATCACCTTGTTTGTATTCCTGATCAAAGTCTTTATCTGCTTTTGCAAAAAAGTATGTTCTGTTTGAAACCGGTTATTGTATGGACAGAATCATAATGCGAAAGTACGAAAGGAGATTTATGAATGATCAAATACTTCAAAACTGTTGAAAATTCCTTTTTAGAACTACCAGATGTGCAGGAAAATATCTGGATCAATCTGTCCAATCCTACCGAAGCTGAGCTTCATAAGATCAGTAGTATCTGCAAAGTCCCACAGGATTATCTCAGGGCAGCACTCGATGAAGAGGAACGGTCCCGTATTGAATTCGAAGATAATTGTACACTAATTCTTGTGGATGTTCCACTAAAAGAATCCAATGGTGATTCCAGTATCTTTACTACGCTTCCTATGGGTATTGTAATTGCTTCCGATAATATCATTACAATTTGCACAAAAGAAATCCCACTGATCAATGATTTCATGTTCGGTCATGTGAAAGGATTTTATACCTATAAAAAAACACGTTTTATACTTCAGATGCTTTATAAAAATGCGACATATTATCTTCAATATCTTCGTCAGATCGATCGAATGAGTACGGATATCGAGCGCGGGCTGCATAAATCAACAAAGAATCGGGAACTATTTCAACTTCTGGATCTTGAAAAGAGTTTGGTCTACTTTTCAACTTCTCTGCGTGGTAACAGTGTGATTCTAGATCGCATGATGAAGCTGGAATCCATTAAGAAATACCCTGAGGATGAAGATCTTCTGGAAGATGTTATTATAGAAAACAGACAGGCTATTGAAATGGCTAATATTTATACTACTATTTTGGGTGGAATGCGGGATGCTTTTGCTTCTGTCATCTCCAATAATCTAAATATCGCCATGAAATTCCTTACTTCTGTAACAATCGTATTGACGATCCCAACTATGATCGCCAGCTTCTTTGGAATGAATGTACCTGTTCCACTTTCGAATCTTCCTCATGCCTTTGTTCTGATTTTAGGAATCTCATTTGCAGTTTCATCTTTAGTTGCATTGTTTATGGCAAAAAAGAAAATGTTTTAACTGATACCCTTATAAAAAGTCTGTTGTGACGATGTCACAGCAGACTTTTCTGGTATATCCCTATAATTTGATCCATTGTCACCTGTTCAGGGTGATTCCGGATTTTAGCCTGGTTTGACATGATTGCCTCTGCATACTGTAAAATTTCTTCATGACTGATGGCAATTTTATGCGTTATTAATTTTGAAAAAACAGACTCCAGTTCGCTTAATGACTGCAAGCCCAAAAGTTCGAGCAGTCGGTCGATCTTACTTTTATCCCTGAATATGTTAAGATATTCAATCATAAGAATGCCATTTGCAATTCCGTGGGGCAATCCTTTGTGATACGTCAGCGCATAACCCATTCCATGTGGAAGCGAAGTCCCGGTCTGTGCGATCACGATTCCTGCAAGCATAGACGCATACATAACAGCATCCCTGAACTCAGGATCAATTTCTTTGGAACACAATCTAATAAAACAATCGCCAAACAAACGCAGACCTTCTTCTGCAAAATGATCTGAAAAACTGGTTGCATTTGTATTCAGATATCCTTCCACCAGATGTGTAAATGCGTCAATTGCAGTATTAACTGTCACTTCATATGGTAATGAATCGGTATAACGACTGTCTAAAAACGCTGCCACCGGAAAGACTACCTGTCCTAAATTCTTTTTAGTCTGGTCAACCCTGGAAGTTACAATACTATACGGTGTCACTTCTGAACCGGTGCCGGAAGTTGTTGCGATCGCAATCACCGGAATATGCTCCAGTTGTTGTCCCAAAAAAACTGTTTCTTTGCTGATCTGTGGATTTTTAATAAACACTGCAATCGCCTTTGCAGCATCCATCGGAGATCCTCCACCAATACCAATCACAAAGTCTGTCTGATTCCTGATGCCGATCTCTGCTCCTGCCTCAATGGTTTCAAGAGAAGGATTTTCTTCAACAGAATCGAACAGAACCGACTTGATACCTGCCTGATCCAGAACATTGAGCACATCCTGATAGGAGCCGTTGTTCTTTGCTGAATGTCTTCCTGTTACTATTAATGCTTTCTTCCCAACTGATGCGAACACGTCAGGGTGCATCATGACCTGTCCTCTGCCAAAAAATATCTTTGTTGGCATAAAATATTTAAATTGATACATATAATTTGTCCGTATAGAGTATGTGATTGATCAGCCACTGGTTCAAAAATTCTAGTAAATTAAGGATTGTCTTTTCCTGATCTTTTTCCACTTCATTCCAGTCGATCTGATTTAGTTTCTCGATAAATTCGTGATGCTCTATTTTGTGTGAAAATAGTTTTTTATACTGAATGCTCTCCATATATGCTTCTTCATCTGCAAAATGAACTTCTGTGTATTCTTTTAGCTCTTGTATGATCTTTACGATGTAATCAAATTTATCAGTAATAAACTCATCTGTTAATAACTGATAAGCCCCTTCTGCAATTTCAAACAATTTTATATGCTCTGCATCCATCGCATCCACACCCAGATAATATTCCTGTTTCATTTCAAACATTATGCTTCCTCCTGTGCACTCTTTTTTTCCGTCTCTGTTTGTTTGTTCTCTTCTATAGTAAGCCAATTCTGTTTTTCTCTTGTCAGAGTAAGTTTTAGCTTTTCTATCCTTTTTTCTTTCATACTGACAATTTCAAAAATCATATCCTGATATTCAAAAGAATCGTGTTCATTCTCTTTTGGAATATACCCAAGATGGTCTACTACAAAGCCCGATATTGTATCATAATTTTCAGAATCGATCTCAACGTGAAATCTGCTGTTTATGTCGTCTACCGCAACCAGTCCATCAATCAGATAAGATGTTTCATCTATTTTTATGATCTGAGGTCCATTGTCATCAAACTCATCTTCTATGTCGCCCATAATTTCTTCTACCAGGTCTTCAATCGTAACAACACCTGAAAACTCTCCGTATTCATTGATCAGAATCGCAAAATATTTTTTATCTCTCTGCATCTGCCTGAATAATTCATCAATATTTTTCAGTTCCGGTACCATATAAGCTTCATGCAGAATTGATCTGATCTGTACATGGTCAAACCCAACTCGTCTTGCTTCAACAAGCAAATCTTTTAAATATAATACTCCAATGATATTGTCTACTTCATTTTCATAAACAGGAATTCTGGAATATTTCTTTTCAAATAAATCATTAAAATACACTTCTTTCGGATCTGTAATATCAATGGCAAATACATTAATCCTTGGGGTCATGATTTCTTTTGCCAGTTTATTGTCAAACTCAAAAATAGAGTTGATCATCTCATGTTCAATATTATTAAATACGCCCTGTTCTTTTCCCTGTTCGATCATCGTCTGAATCTCTTCTTTGGAAATGCGTTCCTCAAGATTCTGGGCATCCATCCCAAAGATCCTTAGCGTCGCATTGGTAACAAGTGTCAGCAATCTGACAAAAGGGGATGCTACTTTTGATACCAAAATAATTGTACCGATTGTAGCCATACTGAATTTCTCGGATTTTTGAAGTGCGACCCGTTTTGGCACCAACTCTCCAAATACCAGTGTTGTAAAAGACAGGATCACTGTGACTAGTATAAATGCGATCTGGTTAGAATAGGGAATACTGATCGTTGCAAGTGCTGTTCCAAGTGGTTCTGAAAGCCCAGTGGCAGCTGATGCACTGGCGAAAAAGCCTGATAATGTAATTGCTACCTGAATTGTTGATAACAACCTGGTCGGTTCCTCTAAAAGTTTAAGTATCTGCCCTGCTTTTTTATTACCATCCTCATGCAATATAGAAAGACGGCTTTTATTGACTGAAACAAGTGCCATTTCAGCACCTGCAAAAAAAGCATTAATTAAAGTAAGTATGACAAGAATCATCAACTGTATCAAAATAGAATTCGCATCGGGTTCTGGGTCCATATTTTTCTCCTTTTAAAATCATATTAATGCGATAGTATCATATTTATATTATTAATTCAATGTCACAAATTATGAAATGTCTGACATTTTTATTGCACATTCTGTATGTTATATTATATTTTTTTCTTCTTATGTTTTTTTTAGTTCCAGATAACAATTTGTTATTGTGACAATAGAATACACCGAATAAATAGATCCATATTCTACGTATTATTTACTATACTGGTTGTTAATGTGTGTTTATATTAACTATTTAATTATTTTTATACATTTTTATAATTATTGTTTTTATTATTTGAACTATTTATACATTTTATTTTTTTACTATTTTGCACATTAAAACTTACTATAAAATAATTTTTTTAGTATTTTTCACAAGTCTGATTTTTAGTTTGACAAACAAACGCCCAAATTATAAGATATAGCAGACAGCAAAGGCGCTTGGTTCATTCCAGGCGTCTTTTTTGTTTCCTATTAATGAACATTTCGAGGAGGTAATTATGAATTCAGGAGATATCGCTTTTATGCTGATTGCTTCAGCTATGGTCTTGTTTATGACACCGGGGCTTGCATTTTTCTATGGCGGGCTGGAAAGAAGAAAAAATGTTTTGAACACAATGATGTCATCATTCTTTATTATGGGGGTCGCTTCTGTACTCTGGGTACTGATTGGATATTCACTCAGTTTTTCTGGTGATTTTAATGGAATCATTGGTGATATTCGATTGATTGGACTAAGAACTGTAGGCATGGAAGCCGGAACATACGCCGAGTCGATTCCACACCTTTCTTTTGTGGCATTCCAAATGATGTTCGCAATTATTACACCTGCCCTGATCACTGGTTCTGTTGCTGGTCGTATGGAATTCAAATCATTGTTTTTATTTATCATATTATGGTCTTTTGTAGTATATTATCCATTAGCACATATGGTCTGGAGCACGAATGGATTTCTTGGCAGCGTACTAGGGTCTGTTGATTTCGCAGGCGGTAATGTTGTCCATATCAGTTCAGGTGTCAGTGGTCTTGTTCTTTCTATTATGCTGGGACAACGTCATGGCTACGACAAACTCTCTTATCGTACACATAATATTCCATTTGTATTATTAGGAGCATCCATTCTGTGGTTCGGCTGGTTCGGCTTTAATGCAGGAAGTGCACTTGGTGCAAATGGTCTGGCAGTACATGCGTTCATGACAACGAACACTTCAGCCGCAAGCGCAATGCTCTCCTGGATGATCATTGATATGATACGTCAGGGAAAACCAACTGTTGTCGGTGCTGCAACAGGTGCGATTCTTGGTCTGGTCGCTATTACACCAGGAGCTGGATTTGTACCGATCTGGTCTGCTTTTATTATTGGTGCGGTAGTGAGCCCATTAGCATACTTTACAGTTTCTATTGTAAAAGAACACTTTGGATTTGATGATGCACTTGACGCATTTGGATGTCATGGAATCGGTGGTATCTGGGGTGGCATTGCGACCGGTATTTTTACAGATCGTTCCATTAATGAACTGGCGCGCTGGGATGGACTGATCTTTGGTGATTATCATCTTTTATTATCACAGATCATCAGTATCGTGATCACCGTAATTCTTGCAATAGCAGGAACCGTGATCTGTGCATCTCTTGTAAAACTAATTCTTCCTTTCCGGGTCTCTTCAGAAGACGAAAGAAAAGGACTTGATATTACACAGCATGGTGAAAATGCTTACCCTGCATTTAACGGACTTGATTAATCAGAAACTGATCAAAATAAATATGATTCATATGGAGGACATGTAAAATGGTTAAAATCGATGCAATCGTTCGAGAAGAAAAATACGAAGAAATCAAAGATGCACTAAATCATATTGATGTGCATGGAATTACCGTATCGCAAGTCATGGGATGTGGGGTGCAGAAAGGTTATTCCAGTCTTGTTCGCGGGAAAAAAATAGATATCAATATGCTGCCAAAAATTAAATTTGAAATCGTTGTATCTTCCTCTGAATGGGCTGATAAAGTAGTTAAGACCATTACCCAGATCGCTTTTACTGGTAATCATGGAGATGGGAAAATATTTGTGTATGATTTAAAAGATGTAATCAGGATCCGTACAAATCAACATGGATGTGAAGCTATTTACTGAACACAAATTTAAATACTGAACACAATTTAAAATTGCTACTTGTAATATATAATTTCTATGCTATACTATAGAAAAAAATAAGAAGCAGAGTAGAAACATGTGCGTTAAGTGCCGGCTGAACAGGGAGTTGTCAGTCGGACGAAAAGGAAACTTGCGGTACATGATTCGCATCCCGCTGCTACAAGTTAGGTAATTCACATTACCTCTTTTTGTAGTAACAAGGACTGCAAAGGAGGTAATTTTTTTATGAAAAAAATGAAAGAACTGTTTCTATCATCTTCAAAAGAGATGAAAAATCTGAAGTGTATTACACTTCTCTCTATGCTTGGTGCGGTCTCCATTATACTTGGATACCTTACTTTCATGCCCTCGCAGACAATCAAGGTAACTTTTAATTTCCTTCCAAATGAATTTGTCTATTATTTATTTGGACCGGTGACCGGTGCTTTCTTTGGTGCTGCAATGGATATCCTGACTTATATTTTAAGACCCACAGGTCCTTTTTTCTACGGATTTACAATCAGTGCAATCTTAAATGGTCTCCTCTACGGGATGATTCTGTATAAAAGACCGGTCAGTTTTAAAAGAATCCTTGCTGCAAATGTTATTCAGATGTTCACCATTAACCTGTTACTGAATACTTATTGGCTTTCCATGCTGTATGGCAATGCTTTCATGATTCTACTTCCTGCCAGAGCTGTAAAAGCTGCAATTATGCTTCCGGTCGAGAGTGTTATGCTCTATACCTTGATTCGTGCAGTTGAATCAAGCGGTGTACTTTCTATGTTTCATTTAAATAGTAAAGAAAGAAATAAATAACCGGACTATCATTAAAAACTACTTTTCACTAAAAATATCCCGGAGCGAAATGCCTTATGGACTAATTCAGTCCTGCATTTTGTTCCGGGATCATTTTATGATATCATTGTCAGTTTAATTTATTAAGACATTAATCTTTTCTCACCTGTAATCTCCTGGATAGGTCTGATATCCTGTGTTACTTCCAATACTCCAAGGTACTCTCCTGACTCACTGCGTACAGCAAAATAGCGAATTAGTATATATTTATCACCCATTTTGATCCAAAAGTCTTCATGGTCTTTTTTGCCCTGCTTAAAATCATCAACAATTTTTTCAACAATGTGTACACTTGCCGGTGGATGACAATTGGATACATTTCTTCCAATAATTGATCTGGTCCTTGGAAATGCCCTTTCTTTTCCTTCTGAAAAATATTTTACTTCATCGTTCTGATCGACAAATGTAATATCCATTGGAAGCGCATTCAGCATGGCCGTTAATTCTTCGATTTTAAATTCACCCGAAGGAACTTTTACCACCCCAAAGGACTCATTCGTCACTGCTTCAGACTTGATTTCAGCCACTTTTTCATTTTGGGAATTTCCATTCCACACAGGTATTTTTTCTATGATGTAGCCAATTTCAGGCATTCCTTCTGAAATGATTTTCCAATCTTCATCTTTCAAATGCTCTAGCAACATTGGAATCATAATATTTTCTTCTTTAAATATCATCTCAGAAACCTTAGTCATCATTTCATCAATTGCTTCTATTACGCTTGGAATTTCCAGCTTATCGTTTGTGACAAGTGAAGAAATCTCCTTGATCTGCTCTCTTATTTCATCATCGACACCCCACATAACTTTTGGTGGTGCAGTTATTCCATATTTCTCCATATAGGGAAAGAATAAATTTTCTTTTTTCTTATAATGGTTTGAAACACCCGAAAGAAGTTTCAGCCCTTCCAGAAGCTTATCCCTACTGCCAAGTATATCGTTTGCCTCAAGAAAAGGTCTGATAGAATCATACATAATCTCTTCAATTCTACGATTTTCCAGAAACAGTATATTCAGTGGATGCCCCGGAATCAGCTTTGGATCTGATGGCTGATGAATCTCTTCAATTGAACCTTTAAATACAGCTGCATGAACATCACATAATCTTTGCACTTCATCAACAGGCAGACCTTCCGATATCAGTGCTGCTTCTGCCGCCGAGATCTCCGATGCCGAAACACCATGAAAAGCGTTCTCAAACTGGCTTTTTACTTCATCAACGCTTTTGCCTTCATGCAGCTGCTTCAAGATTTCCTTGATTGCATTCTGTCTTATTTCGGCATTATTAATATACTCACTCATAGACACCCTCCTTTTTCTTGAAATCCAGTTACTTGAAACCCTCTGTCTTCAAGCATGGACTTAATATGTTCCAGATCGATTTTTTTCATTGCCGCACCTTTGGGAATCGTCATAAAACGACCGGCTGTATGAAGCATACCCGGTTTTACGATGTCATGAAATCCTAGTTCAAATAATAGATCCGGTAATTCAGGATATTCCTGACAGATCTCAAATACACTTTTTCTAAGATCAATGATCTTACTCATAGGCTACACTCCTATCCATATAATTGTTCTAAAAAAGCCTTTCCTGTTCCTGTTTTAAATATTCTATCTCTAAAACTATGAATTGCCTGTTTATCCAGTTCATCTTCAAAAGCATTCACAAGGAAATCAGCTTCTATCAGAATTTGATAATCCATTCCCTCAATCAAATGATATGTATGATGGTGCGCTATCAGGTAACATACTCTTTCTATGACCGATTCACTGATTTCAAATGGTTGCAGTAATTTTCTTGCTTCTTTTGGACCCAGCTTCTGCTGATATTCGCCTGATGAACTCTGATAGAGCCGTTCGCCTTCCCTGATTCCAATGTCATGTGTAATTGCTGCAATTTCTAAAATTTCCTGACACTCAGTTGTAATTTGCTCACGTTCACCGATTGATTTTGCAAATGAATAGACTTTTAAAAAATGATTGACCCTTCGTACATCATTTGAATAATATTCAATCATTGCTGCTACAATATCGCCCATCTTAACCATTTATTTCCCCCTCATTAAAGTTCGTTGTAACTAACAGTATAGCAAAATTATTTCATGTAGTTGTTGCCATGGCTACTTTTATCTGTTCAGTAACCTTTCTTCTATATCTGATATCCGGATATTGATCAAATCACCCGACTTTGGATGTATAAATTGCACCTGCCCACAAAGCAAACGCTGTCCATCTTGTCTGGAATCGCTTTTTTCATTACCATAAAGCGAATCGCCTACCAATGGACACCCTAAATAAGATGTATGAACACGGACCTGGTGACACCTTCCAGTGAATAATCGGTATTCCATGACCGAACAATCAATATCATCAAAATAGTCCAGTACACGATATGCTGTTCTTGCACTTTTACCATCCGATCTGACAATTCTTTTTATAGATCCTTCTGTTTCTCGTTCAATTGGTTCATCGATCATTCCTTCTTTTTGTATCGGACACCCTTCTACAAGACCATAATATAATTTTAAAATCTCAGTTTGTGATATCCTATTATGCCAATATCCATTTTTAGCAAGAATTACAATTCCTGATGTATCTCTGTCAAGCCTTGTCACGACATTCAGATGATTTCCACCACTTAAAACTGTAATCAGGCTATCCTGTATATGACCTCTGGATGGATGCACACATAAGTTTGTCGGCTTATCAACTATCACAAAACATTCATCCTGAAACAAGATCGGAATCTGGTCACTAACTATTTCGCCGGCTTCTTTTCCATTAAAATTCCATTCCGCAAAAAGTACACTTTCAACAAATACGCACTCATTCGTTTTTATTTTTTTTCCATCGCAGGTGAGGCAACCATATAGCCTGATGTTTTTCAAAAGATGGGACGAGATTTGAAATGTCTCCTTTAAAATTTGTTCCACAGTCTGTCCACTACGTTCCTGTGTTACTGTGTAGCAAAACTTCATTTTTCTCCCCTTTGATTCCCAGATGCCTTCGATTGATGTTTTTTCTCATTTTCTTCCACTCTGAATCTGACTATTTTCCTGATCAGCTCATATGGGATTGGTCTCGATAACGGAAACTGGACACTTCCTTTGGCCCCTTTATACTCTTTCAGCTCTTCCTTAAATGCTTCTATTCCACTGGGCGCAGGATAAAATCCAATATGTTTTGAATATGCAGCAAAGTGTACAAGATTCCCATAATATGCAAATGTAGGCATTTGATAACTAAATTTCTCTTCAGCCTGTGGTGCTTCTTCTTTGATCGCTAATCTGATCAGCTTCAGTTTTTCCTGTACTTCAGTCGGAAATGAGCTAATATAAGCATCTATAGAATTCATATCACCGTCACCTTTCTGTCCATTTGGTATTCTTTCTTTCATGTTAAAATCATCATCGGTATTGTCTCTGCGGAAAATCTTTTCTTCATACATGTGTCTGTCCGCTTCTGTCAGCATTTCAGATATCCCTTCTGTCATTGAAAAAAGAGAGTATCCGATTGAAGCTCCAATCGGAGCAACTGTTCCATCCAGTATGATCGCCTGTTCAAATAGCTTTAATACCTCTTCTTTTTTATAAATCACATCTTTTTCATCTGCAATATCCGACTGAACAATTACAAATTCATCCCCACCAATTCTGGCAACAAAATCCGAATCTTCTATACAGGTCTGCAGGCGATTCCCAACTTCGATCAATACAGCATCTCCGGCATCATGTCCCATTGTATCATTGATTTCTTTAAAACCATCCAGGTCAATAAAATGTATCGCAAAATCTTTCTTTTCCTGATGAAAGATTTCTTCAAATACTTTCAACATGTCAACAAAATATCTTCGGTTCGGTAGCCCTGTCAGTACGTCATAATGTGCAAGCTGAAACAGTTTCTTCTCCAGATTTTTTTGTCTAGTAATATCATGGAAACTGATAATTATTCCCATAAATCCATGCATATCATCCTCAGCTATTGCTGCACTGTATGATGTGTGGATCAGGAAACCATCCTTCGCAACCAGATCTCTCTCCTGATATCTCAGTCTTTTCTGTTCAACAAGCTTATCTATACTTTCTTTATCATATACTTCACCCTTCATAAAATAGGATAGTTCTTTTCCAACGATATCCTTCATATCATACTTCAATAACTCACCGGTAGCTTTATTACAATGCACAATAACACCTTTTTGATCAAGTACCATTAACGCATCACTGATCGTATCCATGATATATTCTGATGCTTCAAGTGATGTCATCTTAAATAGATCCAGTTTTGTTATGATCAGCCAATAACTGAATGAAAAAATAGCAAGAAAAATATTCGTCATTGGCGGAAAATAATGAGTGATCAGTGGCATGATCAGATCTGCAACAAATCCAATCATAATCAATAATCCATCAACAAATAAAAATGCTGTGGCAAGCTGTCTGAAATGAGGAGACCTGCTTTCTTTTAGCCATGTTGACAAAATCTTTATCGAAGCTACAACTCCAATCAGCAAATAGATAATATACAACCAGTACAAAGGATTGGACAAATGATTCACATAGGTCCATCCCCAACCACTTCCGCTTTGTCTCAGATCAACAGCAGCAGAATTTTGTTGGAAAATAACATTTAATAACAACAATAGAATTGGTGCAATTCCGCAATATATGATTCGAAAGTATTTATTTTGATTAAACTGGTGTCTGGTAAGTGCAAGGAAGAACCAGACCAGCGTTCCCATAAAGCCGATCCATCCGATACTTCCTATATGAAGCCAGATCCAGGCTTCTTCCTTTGTATCCGCCACATAAAAAAATGTATAGGAAAAAGACCAGATTGCCAAAAGCGTGCACTCCACAAAGGACGCAAGATTAATCTGGGATTTTCTGTTCGATGTAAAAGAATAAATTGCAAAAAATATAAAAAAAACTGCATTGGAGAATGATATCAAAGACAACAAATGAAACATACTCTCACCTCGTCATGGCTTTATTTTTCTGTTTCTTTGTCTGCATTGTTATGCCTGAATAAATAAATACTGCCCTCACTGTCAAGTTTTACAAGTATTGTTGCGATGATCGGCAGTGTGAGAAGTCCAAGAATTCCCATAAGCTGCGCTCCTACATACATAAGGATCAATGTAATAATAGGATGTAGTCCAATCTGTTGCCCAACTATTCTCGGTTCAAGGATCTGCCGTACTACTGTGATGGTAATATACAGGATCAGCATTCCTGCTCCGATCTTGGTATTTCCAAGAATGAAAGCAATAATTGACCACGGGATTAGAACTGCTCCCGTACCAAGAATCGGCATGATATCAATAATTGCCACAAGACCTCCAAAGAGATATGGTGTTGGAATTCCCAGTATCCAAAAACCGATCGAAAGCTCTGCAAATGTAATCAGTATAATCATCGTATATGCTTTTACAAATTTACCAAGTGAACTTGTTATGTTATTTTTCATTTTTAGTATCATCGGTTTTCTATCATCACTAAACTGACGCATCATAAAATCAGACATTTTATGATAGTCGATCGTAAAGAAAAAGGAAGAAACAATTGTAAAGATCAGTTTGATTAATAGTGTCGGTACATGGCTGGCAATTCCTGTTGCCATGCTTACCACTTGTGAGGATATAGTTGAGATATAATTAAATATGGTAAGATTGATGTCTTTTACAAAATCATCAAGATACGGCTTCATCTGAGGCCACTTATCTCCAAGATCTCCTACAACGATTTGTAATGCAGGTAAGAACGAATTCTGATATGTCTGAGGCAGACTTTGGAAAAGTGAACTGATGAATCCAAAAAACTGGATCCCAATCAGACTAACTACAAACCCAATGATCCCATAAAAGATGAGCAACGCTAAAATAGAAACAAGTGCTCTGTTCCACCTACTTTTTTTCTCAATCCTGTCGATCAATCCCTTGAATGATGCTGCTATGATCATGCCGATTATAAACGGCATCAGAAGAGGAAATACATACTTGATTCCAACATAAACAAGTGCCAGTAAAATCATGATAAATACAAATCTTATTATAAAAGCTCTTTGTTTTTCTAACTTCATTGTATGTGTTACCTCTCCGATGCAAAATGTGAAAGACTATAATTCATTGTACTATTTTCATCCGTTTTATTCAATTGCTATCCTTAAAAACTTCACCTCCTGTTCCTATCTTTTGGATGAAATATTTTTCAAAGTACATAAGTCCGTTGCAACAGATTATCTTCTGTGTTTTCCTTCTCTGGCAGGCGCTTCCGGCTGGTCGTATTCAAGATTTAATGCATCTCACAATGATTGATATTGACCTGTAGATCTCCAAATTCAAGTAAATTCAAATCGATTTCTCCACGTCTCCTTGATAAAGCCCTTACTCTTAATAGCAGTTCTTTTACTTCAAATGGTTTCGTCAGGTAATCATCTGCTCCGCTTTCAAAGCCCATGACCTTATCATCGATCTCCGACTTGGCCGTCAGCATCAGAACAGGTGTATTGATATTTTGTTCTCTTATTTTTTGTACAGCCAAAAATCCATTCATTTTAGGCAGCATGACATCCATAATGATCACATCATAAATCCCTGTCACATGTTCTCATTTTTCTGTTTTATAATAAATCAGATTCATAAAGCTGACCTTCGATGTGCTGTTATTATGATATACATGAGGTACACCTCCATCAAATCTAAGTGAGGAACTGCTGTTCAGACTGTAAAAAGAATCTGCTATTTCAATCACCAACTCCCCCTCTAAAACAAAAATATATTCTTCAACTCCCTGACTATGGGGTAATGAGCAGTGTTTACTTCCTGCTGACAGCTCGATCTGAAATACCTCGAAATTTTTCCCAGGCTGGTAAGGAAAGAATGGATAAAGCTTCATTTGCCCGGTTTCTTCCTGAATTGGCTCAATACTGCTTTTTTCAACAAACTCGACCTCACTTTTTTCATCCTCGAGAAAAAATGAAAAAGAAACTTTCAGACCTGTTGCGATTTTCCATAAGGTCGAAACTGTTGGATTGGATATTCCTCTTTCAATCTGTCCAAGCATCGCCTTGCTGACTCCAGTCAGTTTCGTAACTTCCTCCAGACTGAGTCCTTTTGCACTTCTGATTTCTTTCAA
>JAQVCQ010000182.1 GCA_028689715.1 Lachnospiraceae bacterium | reverse complement strand
CAGCCGCGTACCCGGCATCACTGCTTTGAGCAACGCCTGAAGCAGGAAAATATCGACCATGGACATTTCGTCAATGATCAGCACATCTGTTTCTATCGGATTCTGCTCATTTTTCTCAAAAGAAGCTCTTCTTCCTTCCTCTTCTGCAACGGCGCCGTTCAGTTCAAGGAGTCGGTGTATCGTTCTCGCTTCATATCCAGTCGCTTCCGTCATCCTCTTAGCCGCTCTTCCAGTCGGTGCTGCAAGCATGATATCAAGACCTTCCGCTTCAAACAGCTTCAAGATCATATTGATCGTAGTTGTTTTTCCGGTTCCCGGTCCGCCTGACAAAATGAACATTCCACTGCTGATACTCATGACTACGGCTTCTTTCTGTAATTCATCCAGTCTTAAACCCGTCTTTTCTTCAAGCGCTCTTATTTTTAAAAGAAGTCGTTCCTTTTCAGATGGCAAAAGTGCATTGTCCTGGTCCTGTCCCTGCCCAAGATCTACTATCATTCTTGCACATCCCAGTTCTGCGTAATAATTAGTGGATGCATAGACCTGATTATCCGGGTCTGCCCTTTTGATCATTATTTTTTTATCCATCATAAGATTTGACAGATGCGGTCTGATCAGGTCCGTTTCAACATGAAGGAGTTCTTTTGTTTTTTCAAGGAGCATTCCTTCCGGCAGATAAAGGTGTCCCTCATTCATGGCCAAGAGCAGTACATACAGGATACCACTTCTGATTCGGTAGTCTGAATCTGTATGAATCCCAATTTTCGAGGCTATTTCATCTGCAATTCGAAATCCGACACCAGCAATATCTTCTGCCAGTCTGTATGGGTTTTCTTTCATCACACCGTAAAGACCCATTCCATATCTGTTATAGATCTTTATTGCAAGTGTATTGGAAATACCATATTTTTGAAGAAAGATCATTGCTTCACGCATTTCTTTCTTCTCTTCCATCTGAACTGCAATTTCTCTTGCCATCCTGTCACTGACACCGCGGACTTCCGAGAGGCGTTCTGGTTCTTCTTCAATGATTCGAAAGGTTTCTTCTTTGAATTTTTTAACGATTCTGGCTGCAAGTGCCGCACCGATCCCTTTGATCGCTCCTGATCCCAAATATCTTTCGATGCTGATCATATCCTCAGGAGCAACGATCTTGTAACTTGCTATTTTAAATTGTTCCCCATATACAGCATGTGCAGTGAACTCTCCTTCTGCCTCCAGCGTCTCACCCTGGTCTACTGTTTTCAAATAACCTACACAGGTGACTTCATCCTCGTCAGATACGAGCGCCAGTACGGTATATCCATTTTCGGTGTTTCTGTATATGATATGGTCAACATATCCTTTGATCTTTGTCATTGCGTTTCTCCTGATATCTGATCGCTTACATCACTTTATTATATGAGCTCACAGCGCGCAAAAAGGCTGCAAAAAGCAGCCCCTTTTATTTAAATAACTTAAATATCGTAATTACGTTTCATTTGTTCATATAGTGTCTGTGCAAGTCCCAGACTGTTTTGTTCTGTAGACTGCGTCGCCAGCTCCTGAACCATATTGTCCTCATAATAATCAAGAAGTGCTTTATTTGAGGAATTTTCAGAACCTGTCAGATCAACTGTTTTCTGCATTTCCTTAAAAACCTGTTCCAGAAAATACGTTTCAAATTCTTTGCAGGCCTCCAGTAATTCGTCTTCTGTTGCTGTTGCATAATTCTTACTTTTTATCGAGGACGTTTTATCAAGACTTTCGGAAGCATTCGAAAGATAGTCCGTGTAAATTGAACTGATTCCATCAATCTCCATAATGATCTCCTCCTTGAAAATTAAAATTTGAACGCTTTATACGATCGGCATATTCTTCAGGCAACTACTTATCTTCTAAGTGAATTTGCCTGCTGCATCATTTCATCTGATGCCTGAATTGCTTTTGAATTCATTTCATATGCTCGCTGTGCAACGATCAGATTGACCATTTCATCTGCGACCTGTACGTTGGATCCTTCCAGGTACCCCTGATTCACTGTACTGTCTGTCAGGTTTGCATTTGTTGCCTCATTCAACGCAACGCCACTTGCTGCAGTTGCAAGATACAGACTGCTGTCTGTTTTCTCAAGACCTGATGGATTCGTGAACTGATAAAGACCAATTCTGATTCCAAGCGGCTGTGGATTATTGTTTGCATCAGGATATAAGAACTGACCGTCTGATGAAACTGATATTTTATTTACATCAAGATTCGCCGCAAAAGTAATCGGCGTGCCTGTCGAACTTAACACAGGAAGACCATCTGTAGTAGCCAGTGTCATTCCATTTGTTCCACGTGCCATCGTAAAATTACCATTTCGTGTATAATACGTCTGATTACCAGCACCTCTTACCCCGAAAAACCCTGCCCCTTCAATTGCGAACGCTGTATCACTTGAAGCAGCAAGAAGATTTCCCTGATCGAACTGGGACGTGATCGCCGAATTACGAACACCCAACCCAACTTGTGCACCTACCGGTTTACTTTCCCCGTTTGCTGATGTCGTTCTGGTCTGAAGTGTCTGATATAATAAAGATTTGAATTCTGCTACCTCTGTTTTATATCCGGTCGTATTAACATTTGCCAGGTTATTGGCAATCGTATCTACATTTGTCTGTTGTGCGATCATACCGGATGCTGCTGTCCATAAGGATCTTACCATATTACCATCTCCTATAACTTACCAAGTGAATTCACTGTTGTATCAAGGGTCGTATCAAATGTCTGTATCAGCTTCTGGTTTGTTTCATATGCACGTGTCACTGCAATCATCTGAACCATTTCTGATACCACCTGTACATTAGAAGCTTCCAGATATCCTGAAAAGACCTTGGCTGTCGAATTCTGTGTGGTAGCTCCTTCGACTGGCTGGTACATATTCTCACCATAATGTTCCAGATAGTTGTAATCTTCAAAATCCGTAATCTGCAGACGTGTCACTGTAGCATTGTTCTGTGTAATGGTACCGTCCTGTCCAATGACTGCCTCCTGGAGCGGATTCAGTCTGATCCTTCCATTGGTTCCAAGGACATAATCACCATCTTTTGTGACCAGGTATCCCTGTTCATTCA
>JAQVCQ010000059.1:7001-14367 GCA_028689715.1 Lachnospiraceae bacterium | reverse complement strand
AGCTTCTTTTGAGAAAAATGAGCAGAATCCGATAGAAACAGATGTGCTGATCATTGACGAAATGTCCATGGTCGATATTTTCCTGCTTCAGGCGTTGCTCAAAGCAGTGATGCCGGGTACGCGGCTGATCATGGTGGGCGATGTGAACCAGCTTCCTTCAGTAGGACCTGGTCAGGTGCTGAAGGACCTGATCGCAAGTGGACGGATTCCTGTCGTGATGTTGAAAAAGATTTTCAGGCAGGCCGGTGAAAGCGATATTGTAGTGAATGCGCATAAGATCAATGAAGGACTGGAAATCAACTGTAATAATAAAAGTAAAGATTTTTTCTTTCTTGAGAGAAGTGATCCCAATGTGATCTACAAGCATATGATTCAGCTGATCCAGGAAAAGCTGCCTCCTTATGTGAATGCAAGACCTTATGAGATCCAGGTGCTGACGCCAATGAGAAAAGGCACACTTGGAGTAGAGACCCTGAATAAGATCCTGCAGCAGTATTTAAATCCAGCAACTTCTGATAAAAAAGAGTACCTGAACGGAGAGGTGCTGTTCAGGGAGGGGGATAAAGTCATGCAGGTCAAAAATAATTACCAGCTCGAATGGGAGATCGTCAGTAAATACGGAATTCCAATTGATAAAGGGGTCGGAGTCTTTAATGGCGATATGGGAATCGTAAGAGAGATCAATCAGTATGCGGAGACACTTGTGGTGGAATATGATGAATGCAAGAAAATCACTTACCCGTTCGTGCAGCTGGACGAGCTGGAGCTGGCTTATGCGATAACAATACATAAGTCACAGGGAAGTGAGTATCCTGCTGTGATCATACCGATCCTCACGGGGCCAAGGATGCTTTTTAACAGAAATCTCTTATATACTGGTGTGACCCGTGCCAAAAACTGTGTCACATTACTGGGGAGTAGAAATATGATCTCGGAAATGATAGCGAACCAAAGCGAACAGAAAAGATTTACCGGTCTGTGCAACAGGCTGATGGAAATCGTATGACAGGAAAATTTTATCAAACCTTAAGAAAATGTTCTCATAGAATACATCAATTTCTGATAGAGTTAGTGTTTCCGAGAAGATGTCCGGTCTGTGATAAGATCGCAATTCCTTATGGTGGACTGATCTGCCTTGAATGCCATGACAAGATCAGATACGTAGGGAATCTATACTGTAAGAAATGTGGTAAAAAAATAAGAAGTGCAGATGGAGAAATTTGTTTTGACTGTAAAAAGGGAAAACATAGTTTTGACAGAGGCAGAGCGATTTATGAATATACTTCCGTAAAAGAATCGCTTTACCGTTTCAAGTATAGCGGACGAAAAGAGTATGCAGATTTTTTTGGACTGGAAATTTCCTGTCTTCTGAAAGATGAGATCAGAAGGTGGAATCCGGATGCGCTGATTCCGGTACCGCTGCATCGCTCAAAAGTTCGCAGACGGGGATATAATCAGGCGGAGCTGATTGCTGACGTAATTGGGAAGCACATGGAAATTCCAGTCAGGACAGATCTGATCGAACGATGTAAAAAAACCGTGCCCCAGAAGGAACTGTCCCTTGCAGCAAGGCAAAATAATTTGAAAAAGGCTTTCAAAATATGCCGAAATGATGTAAAATTAAAGACGATTATACTTATTGACGATATTTTTACAACGGGCAGTACACTGGATTCGATGGCCTCTGAACTGAAGCTTGCCGGTGTTGCCAATGTGTATTTCATTACCCTCGCATCGGGGGAAGGTATATAACACTGGAGGGAACGAATATGAACGTAAGAAATTGTAGAAAATGCGGTAAAATATTTAATTATGTTGCAGGACCACCTATCTGCCCAGCATGCAGAGAGGAAGCAGAAGCTAAATTTCAGGGTGTTAAAAAATTTGTTCAGGAACATCAGAATGTGGGTATACCTGAAATTGCAAGAGAATGTGATGTTGAGGTAAATCAGATTCAGGCATGGATCCGTGAAGAACGTCTTGTTTTTGCGGCAGATTCGCCAATTGGTATTGAATGTGAAGGCTGTGGAGCCATGATCAAAACCGGGAGATTCTGTGACAAGTGCAAGAATGACATCGCAAGAGGATTTAATCCGCAGGTAAAAAAAGAACCTGTACAGCAGATGAAGAGAGAGACCAAAGAAGCTCCTAAAATGCGCTTTCTGGATAAATAATGCCTCTGCATTACAAGAAAGCTGGTGAATGAATATGCTGAATGAAGAAAGAATCATTCTGATGACACATATGGCATCTTATGAAGAAAACGAGGGTCGTAAAAATGTTGCGATCGGAAGTTATTTTCGAGGTGACTATATCGGTCTTCAGTTGCTTAAGTCTGTCATAAGTGGCACAATTGCGTATGCACTTGTTGTTGCACTGATTATTTTCTATGATTTTGGGACTTTTATGCAGGATATATACAAAACAGATCTGATGGAACTTGCTAAGACCCTGATTACTTATTATCTGGGTTCATTGGTTATTTATATTGGAATTTCCTATGCTGTTTACTTCCATAAATATAACCAGGCAAAAAAAAGCCTTAAAAATTATTATAATCATTTAAAGCAGCTTTCTTATTTATATGAGGAAGATGGAAAAAAATGAAGCGGGCTTTTGAAAGGGTAGAATCATGACAAATTTACTGGTCTTGAAAGAACGGCTTAGAAGCTTTTACGGCAGGAATGAAATATATATCACACCTGCTTTAAAATTTTTACTTGCATTCATATCGCTGATTCTGATCAATTCAAAACTGGGATATATGAGCAGACTGAATCACATTGCAATTGTGCTGGTAGTTTCGCTGATGTGCTCCTTTTTACCAACTAATATTATCATAGTCGTTGCAGCAGCATTCTCGATCCTTCATCTTTATGCGCTGTCAATTGAAAGTGCCGCAGTTGTACTTGTGTTGTTCCTTGTACTCTTTGTCCTATACTTTCGGTTCACACCAAAAGATACCGTGGTCGTACTGCTGACACCGGTGCTATTTATACTAAATATACCATATGTGATACCGATCACCATGGGACTGGTCGGAACACCTGCATCAGTTGTTTCAGTAATCAGCGGCATTCTGATCTATCATATTATGCAGCATATTACAGCAGGAGCAGCAACATTGAATGCTTCTGAGTCAAGCGACACGGTAGTAAAATTTCGGTTTGTCATTGATGGTATTCTGGATAATAAGACAATGCTTGTAACCATCGCCGCATTTACGATTACACTGATTCTGGTCTATTTTGTCAGAAGAATGAGCATTGACCATGCCTGGTCATTTGCAATTGCCGCAGGTGCGATGGCGGATGTTGTACTGTTGCTGATAGGGGATCTGGTCTATGACACGAATATATCAGTCTTGGCTACGATTCTTGGGACGGTCATTTCTATTGGAATCGTGATCGTATTACAATTCTTTGTATTTAATGTGGACTATAGCCGAACAGAACGAGTGCAGTTTGAGGATGATGAATATTATTATTATGTAAAAGCAGTCCCGAAGATCACGGTATCGACTCCTGAAAAAAAGATCAAAAAGATCAATCCGCAGAGAAGTTCCACACATAGTGCTGCAAGAACATCGGATGGATCGGTCACAAGACGGGAAGACATCCTCAGTCGTGAGAACGCTCAAAGAAAAGACAGTACCGTAAAACGTACGCAGAGCACAGCCGGTTACGCAAGAATCAGACCGGATGCTATCAAATAAAATGAAATGGAACATATTTTATGGAACAGATATTCGAGTTCATAAATAAATATATGCTAACACTTCACATGCCAAGTATTCGATGGGAAGACGTTGCAGAGATCATAATTATCTCTTTTCTGGTATATCAGATCATGTTATGGATCAAGAATACCAGAGCATGGTCTTTACTGAAGGGTGTTGTCGTCATTATGGTGTTTATCCTGATTGCAGCGATATTCCGTATGACGACTATTTTGTGGATCGTTGAGAATGTTCTGGGACTTGCGGTAATAGCGATCATCGTCGTTCTGCAGCCGGAGCTGAGAAGAGCACTTGAACTTCTTGGACAAAAGAATATTCTGAGTTCGATACTGCCTTTTGATACCGGAAAGAATATAACAGGCAGATTTACGGACAGAACCGTAAATGAGATCGTGAAGGCATGTTTTGAAATGGGCAGGGTGAAAACCGGAGCCCTTATTGTAGTGGAACAAAATGTGACACTTGCAGAATATGAAAGAACAGGAATCCCTGTTGATGCAATTTTAAGTAGTCAGCTCCTGATCAATATCTTTGAACATAACACACCACTTCATGATGGAGCTGTTATAGTCAGGGAAAACAGAATTGTATCAGCGACCTGCTACCTTCCGTTATCGGATAATATGGAATTGAGTAAGGAACTCGGAACAAGACATAGAGCTGCGGTAGGTATTTCAGAAGCAACAGACTCACTTACCATTATTGTTTCAGAGGAGACAGGAAAAATCAGTATAGCTTATGGTGGCCAGTTACACAGGAATATCAATGCGGATACATTAAAAGAACGTCTGAGTGAACTTCAGAACAAATCTGGCGATGAAAAGAAGCATAAGCTGTGGAAGGGAAGGTCAAAGAATGAAAAAGAAATTGACAAATAACCTTGGGCTTAAGATTCTTGCGGTATTTTTTTCTGTTATACTTTGGCTGATCGTAGTAAACATTAATGACCCTGTTGTGGCGGTGTCGTTTTCGGGCATAGAAGTAGAGATCAAGAACGCAGATTCGATCACTGGCCAGGGAAAGGTCTATGAAATACTGGAAGGAAGTAATAAGATCGATGTAGTAGTGCGTGCAAAACGTTCTATTATTGACTCTTTGAGCAAAGAAAATATCAGAGCTGTTGCGGATATGGAAGAATTGACTTTTATGGATACGGTTGGTATCTCATTAAGCACCAACAAATATAATGACAAGCTTGAGAGCATCACTTCCTCAACAGAAAATCTTAAGATCAACATTGAAAATGTTCAAAAGGTACAGCTGGTCGTAACCTGTGAAACAACAGGAGACCCGGCAGCAGGATATGTTCTTGGAAGCATTAAAACAGACCAGAACCTTGTCAGATTATCAGGACCTGAATCAACGATCTCTAAAGTGAGTAAAGCAATCGCCAGTGTTAATATCGGAGGAATGAGCGCTGATATCAGCACAAGAGTGGAATTGAAGTTATACGACAGTGAAGACAACCTGATTGAAAATAGCAGTATTGTAAAAAATATCGATTCCGTAAATGTAAATGTTGAAATACTAGCTACAAAAGATGTACCAATCAATTATACAGCGACCGGAACCCCGGCTACAGGATATATGCTGTCAGGGGTAAATACCGGAACCCCGGCCACTGTTAAAGTTGCTGGAAAACAAGCTGTTGTTGACGCACTGAGCGTAATAGAAGTACCAGACATTAATGTGACAGGTCAGGACAGTGATATGGCTACGATCATCAATATTAAAGATTATCTGCCTGACAATGTTTATTATGTTGGAAGCGTTGCAGATTCTCAGATTTCTGTATTGATCGGGATAGAACCGATCGCCACCAGAACTTTTATGGTTCCGTCCACCAACATAGCAGTAACGGGACTACCTGAGGGAATGACAGCAGAATTCCCGAATCTGGAAGGACCAGTTGAGGTAGAAATTTCAGGACTTCCGGATGTGATCAGCGCGCTGAGTGCAAATACGATTCTGGGAGTTGTATCTGGAACAGAATTAAAAGAAGAGCTGGGTGTAGAAGAATTACAAGAAGGCATTTATAACAGACAGGTTATCTTCCAACTCCCAGAAGCAGGCATTTCATCCATAACAACATTTAGTGTAGATATTCTGCTTCAAAAGCAGGAAGAGACACAGGGTGCGAGCACGGCAGAAGAGGATGGAACGAACACAACAAATGAATAAAGTCCGGAGGATATTATGGCAAGATTATTTGGAACAGATGGAGTAAGAGGCGTTGCGAATGAAGAACTGACTCCATTACTGGCAATGCAGCTGGGACAGGCTGGAGCATATGTACTGACAAAAGAGAACAAGCATAAACCAACGATCATGGTAGGATGTGACACCAGGATATCGGGAGATATGCTTGCCAATGCTTTAATGGCAGGTGTATGTTCGGTAGGAGCAAATGCAGTATTTGTAGGTGTTGTTCCGACACCGGCAGTCGCATACCTGACGAAGAAATACAGAGTCGATGCAGGAGTAGTGATTTCAGCATCTCACAATCCAGTCGAGTTCAATGGAATTAAATTCTTTGATGGGAACGGATATAAACTTCCGGATGCCATGGAAGACGAGATCGAACAGCTGATCAATGACAATATGCAGGGAATCAAATTTCCACTTGGTGCAGGGATCGGAAAAGTTAAATACAGAACAGATGCCAGAGAAGAATATATCAATCACTCCATAAAATCAGTACCGGTCGATTTGAACGGTATGAAGATCGTAGTAGACTGCGCAGAAGGTGCTGCTTACTATACCTCAGTTGAGACCTTAAAAGAACTGGGTGCAGATGTGGTCGCGCTCCACAATACACCGGATGGAACCAATATCAATGCGAACTGTGGTTCAACACATATGCAGGAACTGATGGCCAGAGTTGTTTACGAAAAGGCAAATCTTGGGCTGGCATTTGATGGTGATGCTGACAGAATGCTTGCGGTAGATGAAAATGGCAGGATGGTAGATGGTGATGAGATCATGGCCATCGTTGGCAATCATATGAAACAAACAGGAACACTGAAAAAGGATACTGTGGTCGCTACTGTCATGAGTAATCTTGGATTTTTCCTGATGGCAAAAGAAAATAAAATACATGCAGAGCAGACCAAAGTAGGTGATCGGTATGTATTGGAAAGAATGCGGGAGATTGGTGCGAACCTCGGTGGAGAACAATCAGGTCATGTCATCTTTTTAGATGAGAACACGACCGGAGACGGATTGCTGAGTGCACTTCACCTGTTACAGGTCGTTGTAGAAACGGGCAAACCGCTTTCAGAACTTGCAAAAATCATGAATGTTCTGCCACAGGCGCTGGTCAATGCAGCGGTACCAAATCATAAAAAAGATAGTTATATGGATTATCCTGAAATCGCTGAAGCGATTGAAAAGCTCACTGCAAAATTTGCGGGAGAAGGAAGAGTGCTGATCAGACCTTCAGGAACGGAACCTCTGGTCCGCGTTATGATAGAAGGAAAAGATCAGAAGATGATCGAAGAAGATGCAAAACAGCTTGCTGCCCTGATACAGGATGTTATGCTATAAGAAAATGGCTTGTTTGATAAGCTGTTTAATGATATAATGTGACTGCCGAATCGCAGATTCGTGTAGATGTCGATCATAAAT
>JAQVCQ010000059.1:0-6901 GCA_028689715.1 Lachnospiraceae bacterium | reverse complement strand
ATGATATAATGTGACTGCCGAATCGCAGATTCGTGTAGATGTCGATCATAAATTGTATTCATAATTTATGATATAGTGTTTCTAGGGTCAGCGTTAAATTGGGAGGAAAGTGTATGGTACGCCAGAAAGTCGTTATTAAAAATCCGACAGGGCTTCACTTAAGACCAGCAGGAATCTTATGTAAAGAGGCAATGCAGTTCAAATCATTGATCACTTTTACATTTAGAGAAAATACAGCAAATGCAAAAAGCGTGCTTAGTGTACTTGGTGCCTGTGTAAAATGTGGAGATGAAATTGAGTTCGTATGTGAGGGAGAAGATGAAGAAGAAGCTTTAAAATCCCTTGTAACTGCTATAGAGAACGGATTAGGTGAATAATCAGGAAAGATCAGCCCATCTGTATGGATGGGTTGTTTTATAAATAGGAAAAGGAAGTGAGAACAGTGGGGCTAAGAGAATAGTCAGAAACAAACTTTTTATCATCGTTAAGTACAGCGTGATCTATCGACTCCGTTGCTATTTTGATGCAGCCGGTAATGAATTGAGAAAAATGGAGGATAGTTATCATGTTAAATTATAAGAGATATAAAAGAAATCCCGTAGTAAAATTCCCAGAGAGAACCTGGCCGGGAAAAGAAATCACAGGAGCACCGATCTGGTGCAGCGTAGATCTTCGCGATGGCAATCAGGCATTGATCGATCCAATGGTCGTTCAGGAAAAAATTGAATTATTTGAATTTTTAGTTAGATTAGGGTTCAAAGAAATTGAAATTGGGTTTCCGGCAGCGAGCCAGATCGAGTTTGATTTTTTGCGTGAACTTGTAGACCGTAAATTAATTCCGGATGACGTCAGAGTTCAGGTTCTGACACAATGCAGGGAAGAACTCATCGACCGTACTTTTGAAGCAATTGCAGGCTGTAAACAGGCTGTGGTTCATATCTATAATTCGACTTCCACACTTCAAAGAGATGTTGTTTTTAATATGAACAGCGAAGAAATTAAACAGATCGCAATACGTGGTACGGAAATGGTGAAGGAAAGAGCAAAAAATTTCCCGGGAAAGATTATTCTTGAATATTCACCAGAAAGCTTTACTGGAACAGAGTTGGAAGTTGCTCTTGAAATCTGTACCGCAGTGCAGAAAGCATGGGGTGCTACGAAAGAAGACCCTATTATTATCAATCTTCCATCTACGGTAGAAATGAATACTCCAAATGTATATGCAGACCAGATCGAATGGATGCATTCACACTTTGAAGATCGTGACAGTATCATTTTAAGCATTCACCCACATAATGACAGAGGCTGTGGTGTTGCAGCAGCTGAACTCGCACTGTTAGCGGGGGCAGACAGAGTAGAAGGAACATTATTTGGCAATGGAGAACGTACAGGTAATGTTGATATCCTGACGATCGCATATAACATGTTTTCGCAGGGAATTAATCCTGAACTTCATATTGAACATATTAATGATATTATTGAGATTTACGAAAGATGCTGTAAAATTCCGGTACATCCACGACATCCATATGCAGGAAAGCTTGTATTTACTGCATTTTCTGGATCACATCAGGATGCGATCAATAAAGGGATCAAAGCACTTACAGATAGAAATCAGGAACATTGGCAGGTGCCTTACCTTCCGATCGATCCTGCTGATATTGGAAGAGAATACGAACCGATCGTCAGAATCAATTCACAGTCTGGAAAAGGTGGAGTTGCCTTTATCATGGACAGCTATTTCGGATTCAAACTTCCGAAAGGAATGCACAAGGAGTTCGCAACGATTATTCAGAAATTATCAGAAAAACAGGGTGAAGTCTCTCCTGATCAGATCATGGATGAGTTTAAAAAAGCATATCTTGAACAGAAAGAACCGATTCACTTTAAGAAACTTAAAGTGGAAGATCTTAGTGAAGAAACAGAATCTGAATTCGACACAGAGGTCACAGTTCTTTACACTGACCATGGTGTGGAAAAAGTATTCAGAGCAATTGGTAATGGTCCGATCGATGCTGTAAAGAGAGGAATCTCTGAAGCACTTAATGTTCATATTAAAATTCTTGACTATGAGGAACATGCATTACAGAGTGGTTCTAATTCACAGGCTGCAGCATATATTCACCTGCTTGATGCCGATGAAGGACAGGTCACTTATGGTGTTGGAGTAAGCTCAAACATTACAAGGGCTTCAGTCAGAGCGATCTTCTCTGCTATTAACAGACTGGGACTTGGAGATAAATAACATTTATTCTAAATAACAAACGAATTGTATAAGAAACAGAAAAACGCCAGGTATCCATCCTAATGGATGCTTGGTGTTGCTGTATGTGAGGAATTATGCATTTTCAAAAAATAAGACCAGAAACAATACTGCCGCTGGTCACTTTGTTACTTTTTATTGGATTGATCATAAGTCTGCTGGTACCCAAGAAAGTGATTGATACTTATAAGGTAAATATTACGGAAGAGGAAGGCGACACGGAAGTCATGATCGACCTTCCGGCAGAAAGTGAACTGGTGCATACTATGAACACTGGTAGTCGTCCCATGCTTGGAATTCAGATCGCAGTATCTAAAAATGGTTCGACTTATACCAATTCAGCTTTAAGTTGTGAAGTTTATCAGACCGGGACAGAAAATCTTCTAAGTAAAAATGAATATTCCCTTGCGCAGGGAGAAGAGTTGCAATATATTTACATTCCTTTTGCTCACTATGAAAAGTGTCTGGGCACTATTTCAATCCGTTTTCAGTACATCGACCGTGATGGAAATACAGGTGCACCCTCTATTCTTGCAAATGGAAGTAGCATAACAGGAAGCAGAACAATTGTTAATGGTGCCGAATATCCTGGCAACATCAAATGTATGTATGTTTATACACATGATACCTATCCACTCGTATATGATCTGAGAATTTTATTTTTAATGTTTCTCGCCGTAACGATGACTGTCTCCATTCCTGGATACTTTCACAAGAAGGGAGAACAGAAAAAATGAATCATGTAAAAAGTTTTTTTGTAAAATTTAGAATGGGAATACTATTATTCCTTTCCATTTTGCTTGCATTTATGATAGAAATAGGTGTGTTTCAGTGGAATGCGCTTAAAAATCCGACCGATCAACAGGAACTGTCCATTGCAGAGGCTTCTATCACTATGTTGCAGACTGGTGAGATATGGCAGGAGCTTACAGAAGAAGAACAGAACCAAATTGAAATAGATCGTGAAAATGCAAGACTTCTTGCAGAAGCAAATAAAACAGATTCAATTTATAGATTAGATGAAGATTTAAAAGAAGAAAACGGGCGTTATTTTAGAAGAAGTGTGCAGACAATCCTGCAGGCTGATCTTCCAGATCTTTTCTGTGGAAAAATGACTCTGTTTATACCGGATGCGGTGGAAAAACTAAATTACACCTTGGAAGGTTTCAGGAAGGATATAAAAACTTATGAAAGTGCTGATCAGGTCTATGACAACAGGCTTGGTGCTGATGTAACTTCTATAAATAAAAATATCGATCAGGTTATGATAACAATAACTGGAAAAGGAGCACTGTCTGTTGATTCATTAAAGATCACTTATGGAAATCAATTTAGTCTGAACCCACTCAGAATCCTCTTTTTTACAGTGACGTTTTTTATAATAGGCAGCGTTTTTCTGATATCAGAAGAACTGAGAAAAAGACCTGAGTGGGCATGTTTTGTGTCCAGTATGCTTCTGGGTGGACTTTTGATCTTATTAACAGGTACCAATCTGACCGGGTTCGATGAACATGTACATTTTGCAAGAGCATATGCGATGTCATTTGGCAGTACAATAGAAACAACTGAGAGTGCCATGAGGATGAAAGCAAATGATATCCCGTCTTTTGACCAGATTGAAGAGCGTAAGCTTGTCATGGCATATGAAGAATATAATGATGATTTCTCGTGGGCAGATCTTTCTACGCAGAGCAGGTTTGTTTCTTACTCTGACAGATCCTATTTACCAATGGGAATTTTTATGAAGCTTGGAAGGATACTGAATCTGCCTTTTTTCTATGGGATGATGCTCTCTAAGTTCGGAAATCTTCTGGTCTATTCTGTTCTTAGCTTTCTGGCAGTCAAAATGGCTTATCGCAAAAAGGAATTGGTCGCAGCAATTGCATTGCTTCCAAACTGTATTTTTGCAGCATCAGGCTTTTCTTATGACTCGATCGTCAACGGATTTTTGCTTCTTGCTGTAGTACTGACCGGAAATCTGTTCTGGAATCAGACTAAAAACCAGCAAGAACGTTTGAAGCCGGTGATTGCATTTTTATTATTGGGAGCTTATATTGCCGGGAGTACGGCCAAACCGATTTATATGATCATGTCACTCATGCTGGTATTTTTATCTGACCGTAGGTTTGAACAAAGGTGGCAGGCATGGATATTCCGGATCAGCGTGATCGGTCTGATAGGATTATTTTTATATGTGATCTTTTTCCCGCCAGTATCTGTCAGTTCCAATTATGAATTGATGGGAAATCTTGCATATGCAGGAGATAAGCGCAATCAGGGAACCAGTGTGATTGGGCAGCTTTCTTTTATTTTGACGGATCCACTCAGATATACTCTGATTTTACTAAAGACCATGGGCGGTGATTTTTTATCGTATCTGACCGGGAAGACGAATTTTTTTAATTATGGTTATCTTGGAGGAATGTCAGGTAAATGGGTGATTGCCGGAGTTTTGATTCTGATTCTGGGAGCTCTTAGAAAGGAAGAATCAAAGCCATTTCTGCCATCAAACTATAGAATCTTAAATGCGATCATGATCTTTGGACTTTCCGCTGTGATCTATACCTCGATGTATGTTTCCTATACACCAGTAGCAAGCAGTGTGATAGAAGGGGTTCAGGCGAGATACTTTATACCGTTGCTCCTTCCATTCGTTTATGTTATCTCAGGCAAGAAGAATCTGATCCCAATCAAAGAGAAGTGGTATAGCAAGATCGTTTTTGCGTTTCCGATTCTGGCGAATCTGTGGTCGATCTACTGGCTTGCATTGAGACCATTTAATTTTTGACAGTAAATAGCTGCAAAGCACATTTTTTATTTTACATGGGGGAATTGAACAATGATCAGTATTATTGTTCCTGCGTATCAAAGTGAATCAACAATAAAAGATTGTCTGGACAGTCTGACTGGACAGTCTTTTTCTGATATTGAAATTCTGGTCGTGGATGATGGGTCTGAGGACAGAACAGCAGAAATAGCGGAAAAATGTGCGAAATACGATAAAAGAATACATGTTTTTCATCAGGAGAATGCAGGGGTTTCTGCGGCAAGAAATTCGGGAATCCGGGCAGCCCGAGGTGAACTGATACAGTTCCTTGACAGTGATGATACACTTTTACCTGATGCATGTGAAGTCCTATATCAGGCCATGCAGGATTCCGGAGCAGATCTGGTGATTGCCGGTTATATTCATGAGTTCTATGGAAAGATGATTCAAAAGCAGCCACCCTTTCATGGAGCATATGAAATGAAAAATGCCGAACCGGAGTTATTATCTCTCTACAGGGAGGGATACCTTAACATGCCCTGGAATAAACTGTACAAAAAAGAGATGATTTTGCAGGACTTTCCGGAAGACTGGAAACTGGGTGAAGATCTGATCTTTAACCTGAATTATTTGAAACAATGTAAACAGTTATCTGTGATCAGTCAGCCTGTCTGCAGTTATGTTCAGGACAATAGAGGGACAAACCTCTCAGCAGCAGGAATGGCGCAAAGTCGTGACCATGTGTTGACCTTGTACCAAAAAGTGACGGAGTTCTTTCATTATTTTTATCATGAAGGCAGCTATGAAAAGACAATCGCAGGAAAGGTGATCGAAGAATTCTTAAATCAGATCAGTGAGTCTGCTTTTGGTAAGACAGTATTTGGAAAAGCGCCTTTAGGTCAGAAGCGGATTTCTCTTTTGCAGGAGTATATTGAGGCTTACAAAGAGTTTGAAAAAATAAGAGAAGAGAATGGTCATATGATAAAAATCGACAGAGAAGACCTGATCTACCCTGACCACAGAATGATGTTTGGATCTCTGAAAAAAGGTTATCCAGCGTTACTAGCCATTTTGAGCTGGTCAAGAGCTCTGATCGTAAAAGTTTCAAGGAGTCGTATATGGAAATAAAAATTTCGGTCATCGTACCGGTCTATAATGTTGAGAACTATCTGGAGCGATGCCTGGACAGTATAGCGGGACAAAAAGTCAGACCGCTGGAAATCATTCTGGTGGATGATGGTTCCACTGATTCATCAGGTATTCTGTGCGACAAATGGAAGCAGGAGACAGAAAAGACGGAGACAGAATTACTGATCAGAGTGCTCCACAAAAAGAATGAAGGACTGACAGCGGCATGGAAAGATGGATGTGCAAAAGCATCTGGAATTTATGTGGGCTTTGTGGACAGTGATGATTATATTACGCCTGATATGTATAGCAGAATGCTTGAAAAAGCTGAAGAAACTGGTGCAGAGATCGTTTGCTGTGGAATACGGCATGTCTATGAGGATGCGGACCATAAGGAATGGGATGATGAAATGCAACTTCCAAAAGACAGCTACATTGCCAGTGAAATGATACAGGAAGTCTATCCGGTAATGATCAACAATGGAAAGTTCATGGGCAGGGGGCTTCAGCCTAATCGTGTTTCGAAAATGATCAAAAGAGAGCTGGTAGTCAAAAATATGTGGTTGTGTGATCCGGAGGTTTCTGTTGGTGAAGATTATCAGTTCTCGCTGGCAATGTTTCTGGATGCTGAGAAAATTGCGATCATACCAGCGTTCATGCCTTATTATTATTATATGCACAAGCAATCCATGACTGGAGTATTTCGACCGGAATATCTTGAGAGCATAAAGATCATGAAAAAA
>JAQVCQ010000058.1 GCA_028689715.1 Lachnospiraceae bacterium | reverse complement strand
GGATGAATACAGAATGCAACAGGGAACTGACAGAATTGTTGACAGGTGAAATTAAAAAAGGTCTGCTGCCGGGTGCAGCAATTGCTGTTTATCAAAATGGAAAGGAACTGGAAAGTGCATTTTTAGGATACAGGGATCTGGAGCATCAGCTTCCAGTCGAGAGGGATACTATTTTTAGGATTTATTCCATGACAAAACCGATTACTGCTGTCGCAGCAAAGATCTTACAGGAAAGAGGACTGCTTCACGAGGAAGATCCGGTAAGTCGCTATCTGCCAGAATTTGCAAAGTGCAGTGTTCTGGTAAAAGGTGAACTTGTTCCACTTGAAAGAGAAATCAGAATCAGCGATCTGCTCACAATGACTTCAGGTCTTGTATATCCGGACTGTGATGAGGCTGGCAGTCTGATGCAGGAAGTGTTTGATAAGATTCATGAGAAAATCCGCGAAGGGAAACCATATCATACCAGACAGGTCATGGAGAAAATCGCGAGCAGCCCGCTTGCATTCCAGCCGGGCAAGAGATGGAGATACGGACTTTCTACAGATGTACTTGGGGGTGTGATCGAAGTGATATCTGGCATGACGCTCCGTATGTTCTATCAAAAAGAAATTCTAGGACCACTTGGAATGGAAGATACCGATTTTTATGTTCCGGAAGAAAAGCAGAACAGACTTGCGAACCTTTACAAACGGGAGCAGGGGAAACTGGTAATCGATGAAGACAGACATCTTGGACTTGATTATGGACTTGTGCCGCCTGCATTCGAATCAGCAGGAGCAGGGCTTTATTCTACGTTACAGGATTATTCCAGATTCGTAAGGATGCTTGCAGGAAAAGGAATTTTTGAAGGAGTCAGGATACTTTCAGAAGAGAGTGTTTTAAGTTTTCAGAAGAACGGACTGACACCCAGACAGAGGGAAACCGTTGATTTTGATCAGCTCGCAGGTTTTGGATATGGTAATTTTATGAGAGTAAGAATGGAAGAGGAACTGATTCCTGGCAAGGGAATAGAGGGTGAGTTCGGCTGGGATGGCTGGACAGGACCTTATTTTACAGTTGATGTAACACATCAGTTCACATTTCTGTATATGGTGCAGATCAGCGCCTGTGATGACTGGAAGCTGATCTGGAAACTGCACAATATTATTTACAGCCATTATCCATCATAATGGCGAAAAGGAGGCAGTATGATCTGGATATATGAAGAAAACAGGATTTATATGCTTGATGAAAAAGGTAATGTGATCTGTGAGGCAAATCTGGAGAAAAAAGACACAAGAACAGTGATCATAAACAGAATTTATGTGGACCCGGCTTATAGGAACCAGGGGTGGGCTGACAGGACGATGCATACCGTGATGGAATATATCAGAAAGCATCAGTTCAGTGTTATACCGGTATGTCCATATGCAAAAGCCTGGATGGAGAAAAAAAATCTGTAATTGGGATATGGTTAAATAATCAATAAACTTAAGGGGTACCTGTTTTTCAGCAGGGAGGGATACAATGGAGAACGTCAGAAAGAAGTACCGGGTTTTATCGTTATTCATCATGGTCGTCCTGGCATGCAGCATTATACTTATTTTTACCTATCATATGATGCGGATCATGGAGCTGTATCTTCTTCAGGGAGAGCAGAGCATCAGGGAAGAAAAAGAATTCTTCATAAAAAATGGTGTGGACAGTCTGATTACGGATATGGAAGATGCAAAACAGATGGAATATGAATTGCATGAAGGGTTGTGTGCTGAAACAGCAGTTCATCTGTCCAGACATTATATGCAGACTCCGGAACATTTTCTTGAGCTTGCAATTGATTATTTCAGCATTCCGGAAAATCAGGTCAGGTACGACGTTATCATTGAAGATACAAATAGTGGTCAGGTCCTATATCATAATGGAGATATCAAGACCCGTGGGAGTCTGTCACAGTATGAGTGGACATCTTATCTTAAAAATACACTGTCGACCTATCATCACAGAACCTATGGAGAGATCGAAGTTTATTGGGGAACAGATGCATCATACCTTGCAGAAAAACAAAAGATCAGAGTCATGAGGATGATTGAAACCTCGCTATATCCAAAAGACAGGATACTATGGGTAGGTGAAGTGAAGAACTTTGAAGGAGGTCCGGATTTTGCAGTCCTGTTATATGATTCCCTTCATCCTTATTCAGCAGACAGATTATTATCGACAGCAGATCTGGATGCCGATGGTCGGGCTTATTTCCAAAAACAGTTGGAAGTGATCAAAGAAAAGGGACAAGGATTTCTCAATCTCTCGATCAACGAAATGAAACGCAATCAGGTAGACGAATTACTGACGTATTTCAGATTCTACCCGGAATACAATCTGGTCGTCACAATGGGAACTGAAATCATGGATCGTGATGATTTTGACAGAATTCTGACAGAAAAGCGGATTCCAATCATTAAGACAATGGCGGTTCAGATCGTTTTTGCACTGCTTACAATCATGGCAGTTGCGATCTTTGCACAAATTCTAATAGAAAAGTGGTATTACAACAAAGCTGGAAAGAAATTGACGGAGCAGGTCAACCAGGATCCACTGACGAAGATCTTTAACAGAAGAGGTGCGATGTCCTGTTTGGAGGCAACATATATACGATATCGTGAAATCGATGAGAATGCTGCAATTGTCATGCTGGATGTTGATCATTTTAAGAAAATAAATGATGCATATGGTCATGAGTTTGGAGATCAGGTTCTTGTAAGAACAACAGATGCGATACAGAAGCATATCCGAAGTACTGATATGTTAGCAAGATGGGGCGGCGAGGAATTTTTACTAATATGTCCCGGATTAAAGCCTGAATATGTCGAATATTTTGCAAAAAAGATACTTGATGCAGTCGGTATGAATGAGTACCATGCAGGTGAAGATGACTTTCATGTTACAGTATCTCTTGGAATCAGTTTTTATGAGCCGGATGACACAGAATATTCTGCGGCACTGAAAAGAGCAGATCTGGCTATGTACAGGGCAAAAGAGAATGGACGAAATCAGGCTGCGTTTGGCATTGATTCTGATATTTTATATTATAATAATTAATCAAAAAAGGCATATCCACAGAAGATCAGTGGATATGCCTTTTGATTGCTTCAAAACTTTCAGTACTGATGACATGTTCGATTTTACAGGCATCACGTGATGCGGTCTCTGGACTGACTCCAAGATGCTCCAGCCAGGCAGAAAGCATATCATGGCGTTCATATACCATATCAGCAAGCTTTTCTCCGGATTCGGTAAGAGTAATAAATCCTGTTTCAGAGACTGTGATATAGCCCTTTTCACGAAGGTTCTTCATAGCGACACTGACACTTGATTTTTTGAAATCAAGTTCAGCAGCGATATCTACAGATCTGACTGCAGGTAATTTTTTTGATAATAATAGTATTGTTTCAAGATAGTTTTCAGCAGATTCGTTTAAAATATGGCTCATTATAAATGAAATCCTTTCCCTTAATGATTCAAAATATTCCCCTGTTGCATTTTTTATCATGTGTGACTGATTTTATACAGGAATTATAGCATAGCAGTTTCGGGTTGGCAAATCGTTAAATTATATCTTGACACCAAACATAAGTTAGTCTATACTAACGTTGAATGTAAATGAGTTTCATTCTCATTAACAACATATAAACTCAATTAATTGGAAAAGAGGTTGATACAATGCCCTTATCAATGGTAAAAGCTGGAGAAGAAAATACAATCAAAAAGATCGGTGGAAAAGAAGAGACCAGAAAATTTCTGGAGAACCTTGGATTTGTTACAGGAAGCGCGATCACAGTGATTTCAGAGATCGGTGGTAATGTGATCGTAAACATCAAAGATTCCCGTGTCGCGATCAACAAAGACATGGCAAATAAGATCATGGTATAGAAGGAAGAGGTTCCTTTAATAAAAATGCTGTAAGAGAGGACAGAGCAAAAATGAAAACGCTGAAAGAGATTGCATGTGGAACGACTGTAAAAGTGACAAAATTGAATGGAGAAGGTCCCGTAAAGCGTAGAATTATGGATATGGGAATTACAAAAGGAATCGAAATATTTGTCAGAAAGGTCGCTCCCCTTGGTGATCCGATCGAATTGACTGTAAGAGGATATGAGCTGTCTCTGCGTAAAGCAGATGCTGAAATGATAGAAGTAGAATAAATTTGCAGCCTGAGGGCAGATGGGAGAAAGAACATGTCAGTAAAAATTGCACTTGCGGGAAATCCGAACTGCGGAAAAACAACTCTTTTTAATGCATTAACAGGGTCTAATCAGTTTGTAGGCAACTGGCCGGGCGTAACGGTAGAGAAAAAAGAAGGAAAATGTAAAGGTCAGAAAGATGTGATCATTACAGATCTTCCGGGCATATATTCGTTGTCCCCTTATACACTTGAAGAAGTCGTTACCAGGAACTACCTGATGAATGAAAGACCGGATGCGATCATTAATATCGTAGACGGTACAAATCTGGAACGAAATCTTTATCTGACAACACAGCTGATTGAAATGGGAATTCCCATGATCGTAGCTGTTAATATGATGGATATCGTTCAAAAAAATGGTGATGAGATAAAGATGGATCAGCTGAGCCGTTATTTAGGCTGTGATGTCATCCCGATCTCAGCGTTGAAAGCGGATGGAATTGAAAAAGCAGCAATCATGGCTGTAAATCTTGCAAGATCTTCAAAGGTATCAGAAAGAAAGCATACATTCACAAAAGAAGTTGAAGAAATACTGAACAGCATAGAGGAAAGACTTCCATCAGGTACACCAGAAGAAAAAAAGCGTTTTCTTGCCGTGAAACTTTTTGAAAAAGATCCGAAAATGTCAGCTTTTCTATCTCAGATCCCTGATGTCTCAGATCTGATCGGGGAAATAGAAGAAGCAATGGACGATGATGCTGAGAGTATTATCATTAACGAGAGATACCAGTTCATTTCCTCCATTATAAAAGAATGTATTATAAAAAAGACGAGAAAGAATCAGACTACACTTTCAGATAAGATCGACCAGATCGTTACGAACCGGTTCCTTGCGTTGCCGATTTTTGCAATGGTCATGTTTGTCGTGTATTATGTATCTGTAACAACTGTAGGTGGATGGGCAACCGACTGGGCTAATGATGGAGTATTTGGTGATGGATTTTCCTTCTTTGGATTATTTTTCGTACCGGGTGTGCCTGTATTGATGGAAGGCCTGTTGACAATGCTTGGTACCGCTGACTGGTTGTCAAGTCTTGTTCTTGATGGTATTGTTGGTGGTGTGGGTGCAGTCCTTGGATTTGTACCACAGATGCTGATTCTTTTCATTTTTCTGGCGTTTCTGGAAGCGTGTGGTTATATGGCACGTATTGCTTTTATCATGGACAGAGTATTTCGTAAATTTGGTCTTTCAGGAAAATCTTTTATACCCATGCTGATCGGAAGCGGATGCGGAGTGCCAGGAATCATGGCATCAAGGACGATTGAAAATGACAGAGACCGTAAAATGACGATCATTACAACAACATTTATTCCCTGTGGCGCAAAACTTCCAATTATTGCATTAATTGCTGGGGCTTTATTTGATGGAGCCTGGTGGGTAGCACCAAGTGCGTATTTTGCAGGAATCTTTGCAATCGTAATATCAGGGATCATTTTAAAGAAAACAAAACTATTTACAGGAGATCCGGCACCGTTCGTCATGGAACTTCCTGCTTACCATATGCCGACATTTATCAATATCATGAGAAGTATGTGGGAGAGAGGCTCTTCTTTTATAAAGAAAGCCGGAACAGTCATTCTGCTGTCCACGATCTTTATCTGGTTCACATCGAATTTTGGAATTGTAAATGGACGGTTAGGAATGGTAGAAGACCTGAGCCAGGGATTCCTTGCTAACATTGGAAACCTGATCGCACCGATCTTTATTCCACTTGGCTGGGGAGACTGGAAATCAGCAGTGGCAACGATCACAGGTCTTGTTGCAAAAGAAAATGTTGTAGGAACCTTTGGTGTGTTATATGGATTTGCAGAAGTAGCAGAAGATGGAACGGAAATCTGGGGAACACTCAGAGGAAGTATGACGCCGATCGCAGCATACTCGTTTCTGATATTTAACCTGTTATGCGCACCATGTTTTGCAGCGATTGGTGCCATAAAAAGAGAAATGAACAATGCAAAGTGGTTCTGGTTCGCATTATCCTATCAGACAGGACTTGCATATCTTGCAGCAATGTGTGTATATCAGATCGGAACCTTTGCACTGACCGGAAGCTTTGGATTTTTCACGGCAGTAGCCATGCTGACGATCATTGCATTTTTATATCTTCTGTTTCGTCGTGAGAAAGAAGGGAGAAAAAAAGTATGGGCGGCACAATATTAGTAGGAGGCATACTCCTTGGAGTAGTCATCCTGGTCATTAGGAAGCTGATCAATGATAAAAAGAACGGAAAATCCTGCGGAGGAAACTGCGGGAACTGTAGCGGAGGATGCCATTAGGCATCCTCCGTTTTTATCTGGTTCATTTCACGAAATTCACTTGGAGAAAGATTATAGAAATTTTTAAATGCTTTGCTGAAGTAATTGCTATTACTGTAACCAAGACGTTCAGCGATCTGCTGGATCTGAAGTTTTGGATCTAATAATAATTCTTTTGCACGCGACATACGAAGATTTAAGGCATACTCATAGATACCACAACCATGCTTTTTTTTGAACAGTTTGGAAAGGTACTCCTTTGAAACAAAATATTTCTCACTGAACATGGAGATTTTGATTTCTTCACAGTAATTCTTATCAACATAGTCCTTAATGTCATCAATGATCTCACCAGGAGAGATTTCCTGTATGATTTCATCCGATCCCGAGTCTAATCCATTTTGCTGGTTCAGACTTTCGACAGCCATGAAGATGGCCTGATTCAGCTCTGCCTCATCGATGGGTTTTAACAAATACTCAATGGCACCGCCTTTGATGGCAGCATGTGCATAATTAAAATCATCATAGCCACTAATGACAATGATACGAGATTCTGGAAATTCTTCGGATGCTACTTTTAAAAAGCTGATCCCGTTCATTACTGGCATATTCATATCTAAAAAAACGATGTCCGGACGCAGTTCACGCATTGCGGAAAGTCCATCTTTTCCATTGTAGGCGGAAAAGGGTGCCTGGATGTGAAATTCTCGGAAATTTCCGAGTGCTGCGATGGCGGCATGAACAGGTCTTTCATCATCTATGATCAATGCTTTATACATGTCTTATTCTCCTCATATGGAATCAGCAAAGTGACTGCAGTTCCTTTTAGATAGGTGCTTTCAATTTTCATATCTGCCAGACCATTATATAACAGTGTGAGTCTGCTGTACAGATTGGTCAGTCCGATTCCAGTCTCATTACGATGTTCAACACTTTCACGCAGCCGGGATTTTAAAGCATCCAGTTTTTCGGGATTCATTCCGCATCCGTTATCTCTGACACAGATTTTTAACAGGTCATCTTCAAGACTTGTTTCTACCCAGATCCTGATCTGGCTCACTTCCTCTTCCATTCCATGAAGGATGGAATTTTCCACCAGTGTCAGGATACTGATTTTGGGTATGGTGATCTTTCGAGTCTCTTCATCAATCAGTAGTTCATATTCCAGATGCTCATCGAATCTGGACTGTTGCAGGAATAAATAGTCAGATACATATTTTAATTCCTGCTCCAGCAGGGAAAAGTCACCATCTTTGATCGAATAGCGCAGCATGGATGCGATTGCATTGATCATGGGTGGTATTTTTTTGTTTCCTGATAAAATAGCTTCCGTAGAAATAGCCTGAAGGGTATTATATAAAAAGTGCGGATTGAGCTGTGCTTCAAGGGCGATCAGCCGTGCTGTTTTTTCATTGATCTGTGAAATATAGTTCTTATTGATCAGATCATTGATATGCAGGATCATGGAGTTGTAACTCTCAGCGAGATTACTAATTTCAACACTCCCACTGATTTCGGCAGATGTTGTAAAATTGCCGCTTCCTACTTTTTGGAGCCTGTGAGACAAAGTCGAGAGCGGTCTGGTGATCAGCCTGATAAATACGATTGAAAGCAGGACAGAAAGACTGATCGCTAAGATCGCAAGGAGCAGACTGACATTCCTGGTCGCTGAGATCTGTTCGTTTATGACAGTCAGAGGCTTGACGGAAAGAAGATGATATCCGCGTTTTTCACTCATATGGGATACGACAAGATAGGAGGTGTCTTCCCAATGAGCCGTAAAGTGTACTTCATCCTGGCCGGATTCTTCGATCTGTTTTCGGATATCCTGAATCATAGAATCTGTTGTCAGTTCAGGAGAACTTGAATAGAACAGATCCCAGTCAGACCCTAGCATGATCAGCATCTCACCATTTTCAACATAACTTGATGCCAGCGATGAAAGATAGGAATCATCTACGATCAGTTCAATGACAGCCAGGGGCTTTTGATCTTCAATTCGAATGATCGTTCTATAGTAAGTACACAGGACTCCTTCTTCTTTTGGTGGAGCAAGATACATAAAATTAGGTCTTGAAGTAAAGATATCGTAGTAAGGGAGGGTGGAGGCCCTTCGTTTATATAGATAAGAGACCATGTGTTTTCGTTTTGTGATCTCAAAATCAGGGTCTTTTGTTGTAAGATACAGCCTGTAGGCGAACAGATCATTTCGATTATCGAATTGGCTGGCAAGCAGATCCGAAAGAGTCGAAGTATCCTGATAATCCATCACAGATCTGGAATTGATGATATTCATAAAAGATGTATTCTGTCGAAGAAGAAGGGAATATCTGTCAAGTTCTGTAAAATAGGAATCAATATTATGTGTCTCGAGCCTCAGCATGGATGTGGTGATCTCTGTCTGCTGATTCAATATCGCAGAGCGGTTACTTTGATAATTATAGAAGATCAGCACGAGAATGATCAGAGAAAAGGCAACGGATACAAGTGTAGCAAGTTGTGTTGCCAGTGTCATACTATTGAGTTTTGCTTTTATTTTCTTTTTAATATTATGAATGTTTTCTTTTAAAATCATAGTGTTATGGATACCTTTTCTTATCATATCGCCATTATCAGATACAGGCATGGCAGGTTCTTTTGTTCAACCTTATCATAGAAGGGGGTATTTCGGCAATCATTGCTATACAAAGTGTTCAGTTTTTTACCAGCTAGTGTTCATTATTTTGCATTTATTTCTAATTTGACAACGATTATACTAAAGGACATAGGAGGAATTCACAAATGAAAGAGATCAGAATAGAGGAAAACCGTATCCAGATGAGGTTTGAAATTAATAAAAATGAACAGGTCAAATTAATGTATTGTTCTGTTCTGCCTGAATTGGATCAGAAAATTCCGGAAGAGGAAAAAGGTGGATTCCGTATTGTAGAAGTGAATCTGTCAGGTCTTGACAGACCCGAAGAACGTCACGGAACAAAATATATTGTTACTGCTCCCGGATATTGTTTAAAATACCACAGTCATAGCGATTATCGCAATGAATCAGGAAGAAAACTTGAGATTCTGACCGTGGATGATGTGACCGGCACTTATGTTACAAGCCATTACCAGTTTTATGATGGGATTCCGGTCATCCGCTGCTTCACAGAAGTTGAGAACAATGGTAGCCAGGCGCAGACACTGGAATATGTATCTTCATTTTATCTGAATGGGATCGAAAGAGGTGGTGTTCTCCCACGTGATCAGAAAATGAAGATCATGATACCTCATAATTCATGGCAGAGAGAAATGCAGTGGAAGAGCTACGGACTGGATGATTTGGGACTGGGTCAGTCACAGCCGGATGCAATACAGAGATCTTCCAAAGCAATCCGTGTTACAAATACAGGGAACTGGTCAACAAAAGAATATCTTCCGATGGGCTATCTTGAAAATACAGAAGTCGGCAACAGTATGTTGTGGCAGATCGAACATAATGGATCCTGGCACTGGGAGATCAGTGATGTGACTGGTCATTTTTATCTTCAGCTGAGCGGTCCTACAGAACAGGAATCACACTGGTGCAAAGAGCTTGAGCCAGGTGAAAAATTTTGCTCTGTTCCAGTTGCACTCGCATTTGGTGATAAGGGATTTGATGAGACGGTAGGCAGTATGACCCAGTATCGAAGAAGGATCAGAAGACCTAACGAAGACAATAAAAAGCTTGGTATTATTTTTAATGATTATATGAACTGCCTTTTTGCAGATCCAACAACAGAAAAAGAACTTCCGCTGATCGATGCAGCCAAAGAAGCAGGATGTGAATATTATTGCATCGATGCAGGCTGGTATGCAAAGGGCTTCTGGTGGGATAATGTTGGGGAATGGCAGCCAAGTCTGGAACGTTTCCCAGGCGGGATCGAAGAACTCATGGAACTGATCCGAAGCAAAGGAATGATCCCGGGACTCTGGCTGGAACTTGAGGTCATGGGCATCAACTGTGAAAAAGCAAAAAATGTTCCACAGGACTGGTTCTTTGTCAGACATGGCAAAAAAGTTTATGACAGAAGCAGATATCAGCTGGATTTCAGAAACCCGGAAGTCCGTGCGCATGCTGATGAGGTCATAGACAGACTGGTCAGCCAGTATGGTGTTGGTTATATCAAGATGGATTATAATATAGAACCCGGTATTGGTACCGAGATCAATGCGGACAGTTTTGGAGACGGGCTGATGGAACATGAAAGAGCTTATCTGGTATGGCTCGATGCTGTGTTTGCAAGATATCCGGATCTGATCATTGAGAACTGCAGTAGCGGAGGCTTAAGGATCGACTACGCAATGCTGCAAAGACACAGCATTCAGTCAACTTCAGACCAGGAGGATTACAGACATTACGCAACGATCGCGGCAAATTCACCGACAGGAGTCACACCGGAACAGTCAGCGATCTGGTCCTATCCACTTCGGGAAGGGGACAAAGAAGAAGTTGTATTTAATATGATCAATGCAATGTTGCTTCGTATTCATCAGAGTGGCCATCTGGCAGAGCTCAGTCAGGAGAGAAAAGAACTTGTAAAAGAAGCGCTTGATTATTATAAAGTCATTCGTCAGGACATTGGAAACGGATTGCCGTTCTGGCCGATTGGACTTTCATCCTTTGCAGATGGCTGGGTAAGCCTTGGAATCAGGACGGATCAAAAAACATATGTGGCTGTCTGGAGACGAAATGGGGAAGATCAGACCGTGATTCTTCCGGTTCCGCATCTGAAAGGAAAAAAAGTATCAGTCAGATGCGCTTATCCTTCTTACGAAGAATGTGAGTATGGATGGAATCAGAATCCTGGAACGCTGAGTGTCAGAATGAATCGACAGTACAGTGCCAGATTATTTGAAATCACCAAAGAGGAGAAAGTATGAAGCAGCAAAGAATGGGAAAACAGAAAAAAATGGCGCTCGAAACAGTGCTCTATACACTTCCGGCATTGTTCCTGGTAGCACTGGTTATTTATATTCCCTTTGTATTAAGCGGATTTTATTCTCTTACAAAGTGGAATGGAATAGCGAAAGAACCTGAATTTATTGGTCTTGAGAACTTTATTAATTTATTCTCCGGAGATAAGGGATTTTTACAGTCTTTACTTTTTACCGGGAAATACACACTGCTGTTTATGATTTTTGCAAATGTGCTGGCACTTGCACTTGCAGTTCTGTTAACAAAAAAAATCAGGTCAGCCAATATGCTCAGAGGATTTTTCTTTATTCCATACATCATGAGTATGACGATCGTTGGTTTCATCTGGAAGTTCATTTTTTCACAGGGATTTGCAAAATTATACGAAATGACACAGATGGAATTTCTGAATTTAAGCTGGCTCGGTAATCCGGATCTTGCATTTTATTCGATTGTATTTGTTGGAATCTGGCAGTCTGTTGGCTTTTACATTGTGCTTTATATTGCAGGGCTGCAGGCAGTGCCGCAGGATGTGCAGGAAGCTGCAATTGTGGATGGTGCAAATGGTGTACAGAAGTTTTTCAGAGTCATCCTTCCATTGCTGGCTCCATCGATCACGACCTGTATCTTTATGTCACTGACCAACTCTTTAAAAGTATTTGATATTATTCTGGCACTGACAAAAGGTGGTCCCGGTTCCTCGACCTATTCTGTGACACTGGATATCTACAGGGAAGCGTTCCAGAACAATAACTATGGATATGGTGCAGCAAAATCGCTGGTATTCTTTGTTGTGATTTTGGTCCTCACCCAGCTTGTGCTAAAAGGATTTAAGAGCAGGGAGGTGGAATTATGATCCCACAAAAAAACCGAAAAAAATACAGACTGATTGCGGTCGAAGTCATTATGATCATCGTCGCACTGATTTATATCTATCCGGTATATCTGATGTTCATGAATTCAGTCAAACCGTTTGGTGAAGTTGTTGCAGATGTAATCAAACTTCCAACGAAGATCGAGTTCCAGAACTATATTGATGTTGTTGAGAAAATGCATTATCAGAAACTGTTCCTGAACAACCTGATCATTACTTCGATCGGAATCGTGGGCATTGTAGTCTTTTCAGCATCTACTGCCTATATTCTTGACAGAAGGCGGACTAAATATACCAAATTTGTACATCTGGCGATCATCACACCAATGCTGATCCCATTCCAGACCATCATGATCACATTACTGAAAGTCATGAGTGTGGTGAACCTCAATAGCTCGACATGGGGACTTGGAATTCAATACTGGGGCTTTGGAATCCCGATGGCGACCTTTATATATTATAATTTCATGTCAACGATTCCAAAAGAAATTGATGAGAGCGCGACCATTGACGGTGCTTCAACTTTCCGTACATTTGTATCAGTCATCTTTCCATTGCTGAAGTCGGTAACAGCTACAGTAGTCGTCCTTGATGTGATGTGGATCTGGAATGATTTCCTGCTCCCATTGCTGATGGTCAACAGTTCTAAAAACACACAGACACTTGTTTTAAGTGCCTATACTTTTGTAGGTCAGTTCAACACACAGTGGCATTACGCAATGACAGCTATGGTCCTTGCAGTGCTGCCATCCATCATCCTGTTCATCGTCCTACAGAAATATATTGTAGAAGGTGTTGTAGCAGGTGCAGTAAAAGGGTAATAAATTATTAAATTTAAAAATTTAATAATCATTAAATCAGTTATTTTGCCGGCCGGCTTAATATAACGTAATTACGATTCATAACAGGTACAATTATGAGTCAGATCATGAAGAGGGTTACAATTCAAAAAAGGAGAATGAAAATGAAAAAGAAATTGGTAAGTGTACTATTGTGTGCAGTGATGGTATCTTCCATGCTGTACGGATGTGGAAGCAAGACAGAAGAAGCACCAGCAGCTGATGCTGCAACAGAAGAAACAGCAGAAGCGGAAGCACCAGCAGAAGAAGCAGCGGCAGAGGAAACAACAGAGGCAGAAGCTGCAGAAATCAATATGTTTATTTCAAGTCCTGAATATGCAGATGCGATCAATCAGCTGATTGCAGAATATCAGAAAGAAAACCCAAATATTACAATTAACTACGAAACGACTCAGAACGATTATCCAACTCTGTTAAAAGCAAAATTAAATGCAGGAGAATGCCCTGATATTTTCTCCTCTACATCAGGAAAAGAGATTCAGACTTATCTTGAATATTCCTATAACATTGGTAGTGAACCTATTTCAGAGTCCATGTCAGATGCTGTTAAGGCTACCATGAAGAGCGGTGAGGAAGTACACGGATTTGCGATCAAAGGGAACTACTTTGGTGTTGTATATAACAAAGCGATCTTTGAAGAACTTGGACTTGAATACCCTCAGACCATGTCTGATTTAGAAGCTGCATGTGAAAAGATCTCAGCAGCAGGCTATACACCTTTTACAACAGGTTTTGCTGAATGGTGGGTATACAAACATGTATTCCAGCACTTCCTTGATGCAGCAGCTGGTGATGGTGAAGTCAGCGAACTTGTAGCAAAATTTGCATCAGGAGAAGCACATTTCTCAGACTATCCGGAAATTTATGATGATTTCTTCAAATATGTTGACCTTGTAGTAAAATATGGCGATGCAAAACCACTTGAAACAGACCTTGCAGCAGAAGAAGCTGCACTTGCAAGCGGTAAAGTTGCAATGGTATGTGGACAGGGTGCATGGATCGAAGCAGATGTGTTAAAGATCAATCCTGACATTCAGATCGGTTTTGACGGATATCCAGTCAATGACAATGCTGATGTATGTAAAGTAATCGCAGGTTCAGACCAGGCACTTCGTGTGAACAAAGATTCAGAAGTACTTGATGCAACACTTGCTTTCATTAACTGGTGGTATACATCAGACTATGGTAAAGCATGGTTCAAAGATGTTGCAGGCGTAATTCCACCTGTAAAAGAAGCACAGGCACCTGATTTTGAAATCATTAAACAGGGTGATGCACATGTTGCTGCAGAAGGTGCAGGAGCTCTTGCAGTTACTTATTCAACAGACAGCTTCCACCAGGCATTTGGTGAGATCATGCAGTCTTATGTAGCAGGAACCGTTGATAAAGACGAGGCTTGTGCACAGATCGAACAAAAATGGGTTGAACTGGAAGGTTCAGCACAGTAATCAGAC
>JAQVCQ010000181.1 GCA_028689715.1 Lachnospiraceae bacterium | reverse complement strand
GTTAAATTAAAAAATGCAGTCTGATGCAGCAAATTGTTTAACGTATTTGCAATGTAAGACATTAAGTTGACCTCCTATTTTATTCAGGAATATATTGCGAAAAGCAAATACTCTCCTTAGTTTAATGTAGCAAGTAAAGCACCTGCTTCAACCGCATCGCCTACTGATACATTAACACTAGCAACTGTTCCTGCCTGAGGTGCAACTACTGGAATTTCCATTTTCATTGCTTCCAGAACAACGATCGTATCTCCAGCTTTAACAGTCTGACCAACTGCTGCTTCTAACTTAAAGATCTTGCCTGCTGCGCCAGCTTCGATCTTTACACTTCCTGCTGCGCCAGCTGCTTTTGGTGCTACTGCAGGTGCCGGTGCTGCCGCTTTTGGTGCTGCAACTGGTGCTGCTTTTGGTGCTGCAACTGGTGCTGCGCCTGTTGATACGCCTTCTTCAACTACTACATCATATACGTTTCCATTTACGGTAATGGTATAATTTTTCATGTTTATAATCCTCCTGGTAATTTGATTGATCAATTAATATTAGGCTTTCTGCCAGTTTCTCTTATCGCTTCTTTTAATGGAGCGCACCACAAACCCATCTGTTGTGGTTCCTTCATATGCTGCTATTGCAGCTGCAATGACTGAAACCAGCTCAGAATCGTCGCTCAGCTCTTCATTTTTAACGATCTGTGCAATTGTATTATCTACTGAAACTGCTTTGATTTCTTCAACAGTTTCTTTATTTGTAAATCTTGCCTGAATCTTAGGTATAAAAGTAAAGCAGGAAATGATAAGACTGATTAAGATCAGGATCGCAAACGTTGTACCCATTCCAAGTATAGTGTTAAGCGCTGCTCTTACCATCTGTTCTCCGAAAGAATATTGAATATTTGAAGTCACAGACTCAACTACCAATTCTTCATCAAAGAGTACTTCCATCTTAATATTACGTACTGAACCTTTAATGCTCATAACAGCAGTCACAGAGTCGTTATCAGCTGTAATATCATAGCTTTCAATTCCCATCATGTCGCCGGCATCTTCTTTTGAACTAAGTGCAGACTCCATACCTTTGATCAGTGCATCTCCGGAAATATTAATTCCGTACTGTTTAAAATTAGCTACAACACTTGCAAGATCATCAGAACTCATAGCATTCAGCTGATCAAGGATATCTGCTGTCTGTTCTGTTGACATCGTATCATACAGCATCGAGCAGACCGATTGCACGGAAGCCTCGTCATAACTTACTGTTTCAGTTTCTTTTCCACAGGCAGTAAGTCCAAAGATGCAGGTAATCATAACCAGTAAAGTTAGAAATTTTTTCATATATAATCACCCTTTCTAAACCGTTCCGTGTTTTTTGCCTGGACGATCCTCTTTCTTTGTGAACAACATTTCAAAAGCACCGATCACATATTTTCTTGTGTCAGCTGCTTCAATAATCTGATCAACATAACCTCTTCTTGCAGCGCTTGTAACGCTGTTCTGAAGTTCAGCATATTCTTTTGCTTTTTCTTCGATCACTTCTGCGCCCTGTCCTTCATACATGATCTTAGAAGCAAGTTTTGCATCCATCATACCGATCTGCGCATCAGACCATGCAATTGTAAGATCAGCACCGATTGATTTTGAATTCATTGCAACATAAGCACTTCCGAAAGCTTTACCAATGATGACATTGACTTTTGGAACAGATGCATTTGCAAATGCATAGGTGAGCTTTGCAACAGCATGTGCAATTCCTTTTTCGGAATCTTTTGTTGCTTCAAAGCCTTTTGTATTTGTCAAAGAAAGAACCGGAATTTCAAATGCATCACAGAACTGGATAAAATCAGCTGCTTTATAGCATCCTTTTACACTTAATACAGTATCGAACTTATCTGTTACTTCTCCATCAGCATTATATACTTCTGTACGGTTCGCAACAGCACCAACGGTCATACCGTTCAGTCTGATAAATCCTGTGACCATATCTTTTGCATAAGCACTCTTTACTTCATAAAACATATTATTATCTGAAATAGTAGCAAGCGCGATCGCAGTATCCCCAACGCAGTTCACTAGTTCTGCTGTTGCTCTGTTCAGATCATCTGTACATTCAGCATAAGCATCATTGTCTTCATTATTTGCAGGAAGAATTGTTACTAACTCTCTGATCTTAGTAAGAATTTCTGCTTCTTCTCCTGTAAAATCAACAATACCACTCTTTGTACTCTGGAAGTCAGCAGAAGAAGTATCGCATTTTGATATTTCATTTCCTTCAAGAGAATTTGGTGTATTTACAAATAATTTTGCTTTTTTACTTTCCATAAAAGTAAAATCAGTCAGTGTAGGAATCATAGCAAGACCACCACCGCAATTTCCAAATACTGCTGTGATCTGTGGAATCACACCTGATGCCAGTGACTGTTTTAAATAAATGGATCCAAACGCATTCAATGCATCTGTCGCTTCCTGTAATCTTAATCCAGCTGAATCGATCAGCCCGATCACCGGTGCTCCTGTTTTCATGGCAAGGTCATATAAACCAACAATCTTCTTTGCGTGCATTTCACCAACAGACCCGTTCATAACGGATGCATCCTGGCTGTATACATATACAAGATTGCCATCAATCACTCCATATCCGGTAATCACACCATCTGCCGGAGTTTCCTGTTGTTTCATATTAAAATCTGTTGCTCTTGCGGTTACAAGTGCACCGATTTCAACGAAACTGTTGTCATCGAGCAAAGCTGCTATCCTTTGACCCGCTAAACTTGTTGAAGTAGTACTCATTTTTAGCCCTCCATTTTATATAAATTTAAAAAATAACTTCTTTACGGATTTTAATGAATCATCTCCGCACATCTCGAAAATTATAACATAAAACCCAAAAATATCCTAGTTGTATTTTGCTTTTTTTACTAAATCATATTTTGCTTTTTTGTTTTATCTGCTATTATAATCAAAAAAAGGAGTGTTAACCATGAAAAAATTGATTTTGGCCTCTTCTTCTCCACGAAGGAAAGAATTACTGGAGCAGATCGGTGCAGTTTTCGAGATCATACCTGCTTCTGGCGAGGAAATCATCGCTCATACAGATCCATCTGCTGTTGTAAAAGAACTCTCTATGCAAAAAGCATTGGAAATATATCACACCCATCATTTTGACTTGCCGGCGA
>JAQVCQ010000180.1 GCA_028689715.1 Lachnospiraceae bacterium | reverse complement strand
TAGGCTACTTTGTAGTCAGCATGAATGAAAAGCTGTGTTCCCTGCCGTCGCTCTATCTGAATTTCTTTATCATGTTCCTGAAGTATTGTTTTAAAATACTCGGGATCTTTAATTACTTCTATTATCATATAATTTCCTTTACACTATTTCTTTCTACTAGTTGTGTCATCAGTACTTCATCAATTTTATTCATTTGCTGATTGGTAATGTTCTCAATTAATAGATCAACTGCTTTTTCACCTTTTAATGATATTGGCTGCATGATTGTCGTTAGTGAAGGCGTTGTATATTTTGTTTCCTCCAACCCATCAAATCCAATCACTGACATTTCATCTGGTACCGAAATACCCTGGTCATAAAATCCGCTCATCAGTCCAATTGCAAGTACATCTGCGGTTGCCACAACTGCTGTGATACCAGCATTTTCTTTTATGATCTGTTCTGCAATCGATACTCCACTCTCATAATCTACTGTACTTTCATATAAAAATTCTTTGCGGAATGGAATTCCATTTTCTTCTAGTGCGCGTTGGTAACCATGCAGTCTTTTTTGCATAACTCCTTCATTTTGAACACTTCCTGATGCAAATGCGATTCTCTTATGTCCTTTTTGGATCACATATTGCGTTTCTATATAACTTGCTTCTTCATCATCAATTCTTACGTTATGAAACCAGTCATCTTTACAATAACTGTCAATTAATACAACAGGTACTTCAAGACTCCTAAGCTGATCCCAGAACTGATTCTCATAGGTTCCAACGATAATGACGCCTGATAAATTGCGCTCCTTAATCAGGTTCATATAATCCCATGTCACATCTGTTGCAGAAATAATTACATGATACCCTCTTTGTCTTGTTGCATACTCAATACTTCCTAGTAACTGACTATAAAAGGTATTATGAAACATTAATTTGCTTCCTGGTTCTGTCTGCGGAATCACCACACCAATGAGTTTTGTCTCCTTTGCGGATAATCCTCTGGCATTCAAATCAGGAACGAATCCTGTCTGTTCTATTACCTGTAACACCCTTTGCTTAGTTTCCTCAGATATTTTTTTCTTGCCGCTCAATACATAAGAAACGGTAGCATTGGATACCCCTGCCAAAGCAGCCACATCGCGAATTGTATATCTATCTTTCATATCCTATTCCTTAAATTATTCAGTTTTTACAGTTGGTTAACCGTTTCAATAACTTTATTATAGCAACTGCTTTTTGATTGTCAATGCTTTCAAAAAACTTTGTTACATTTCACTGAATCTTATTCTTTAAATTTATTACATTTTACAACTTACTATTTTTAAAAGAAAAGACCCTATCCTATTCACTTTGCGTATTACAATTGCACAGTTAACATGATAAAGTCTTTTTACTTACCTATTTATTTAAGCAAACCACTGTTCTGAAGTAAAATCTCAACATCTGTTCCTTTGATTGCCTTTAATACATTTTTTAACAGGACTCTTTCTTTTAAAGATAAGGGCAGTTCCTGCACGGATTTTTTGTCTACTGCATAGTAGCATGCACGTAGTAATTCTCTGACATCATATTGCGACCCCCATACTTCAGGAACACCGCGGTCAACATTAAGCAGTGTATAGACTGCTTCCATACCTGTTCTGATGGAGTATTCGGTTGTGAAAATAGTATCTCTTGGTGTCTCTGCAAACTGTCCAAGAAATGCAAAATTCACTGCATGTTCAGGCACTACCAGCGGTCGATCACTTTCTTTTCTCGGTTGAAAAAATGCATTGATATATGGCATAAAGCATGTCGTTGTGTTACAGCGGTTCTTCGCCCAATCTGCAATGTTATCAATAGGTGCTCCAATATGATATAACCACTCCTGGCATACTTCTTCCCCTGTACAGTCTCGAATGGCTTTCTTTACGAAATTGCCCTGTCGATCTGTATTAAGTGCATAAACCCAGATCAGTACGGAATCTTTACTTTGTGATTTGAACTGTGGCTGACGATTGATTGTCCATGACAAATACCACTGCTCCATACTATCTTTTACAGTAATAATCCCACCCGTTGTTACTTTCCCTTCACGGGGATCTCTTTTACAGATGTTGATGATTTTCTGGATAATTTCTTCATCTGCTGTTTCGATAGTTGCACTCATCCAGTTGGTTGCATCTACATCACCGCAGAACTTTTCAGGATCACCATATTCTCCGTGTTTTGCCTGCTTAGCAATGTTTTTCCAAAGATCCCATGATTCACCACTTCCATTGATCACCTGGTTTAAATCTGGAACTGTAGTCTGATCTCCATAACATGAAGTATCTGTGCAACATCCATTAGTGATAAAAACAAGATCATCTTCAATCAGATCAATGGTCTGCTCTATTCCATTTTGTTTATAGATGATTTGCTTTGCAACTTTTTTACCATTATAATCCTCAATAATTACATTTTTAACATCCATACCATATTCAAAAACAACGCCATGATTTTCAAGGTACTTCGTTAAAGGCAGAATCATACTCTCGTACTGATTGTATTTGGTAAAACGAAGTGCTGAAAAATCAGGCAATCCATCTATATGATGGCAATACCTGCAAAGGTATCTCTTCATTTCCAAGGCTGAAGACCATTTTTGAAATGCAAACATAGTCTGCCAGTATAACCAGAAATTGGTCTTCCAAAATGACTCCGGTAATACCTCTGAAATCTTTTTGTCTTCTAAATCCTGTTCCGGTGTCATGAACAGTTTCGACAATGCAGCTGCAGATTCCTTATCAAGCGTAAACTTTTTATCGGTATGTGCATCCTGACCACGTTTTTCAGAAGCACGACATAATGAATAATTTGGATCATGTTTGTTTAACCAATAGTATTCATCCAAAACAGATACGCCTAGCGTTTCAATGGATTCCACATCACGAAATAGATCCCACATGCACTCAAAATGATTGTCCATCTCACGACCACCTCGCATATAAAATCCCTTTCTAAAATCCTTTCTTCCATCACAACTGCCACCAGCCAGATCTAGTTTTTCTAATAAATGAATTCGATCCCCTTTTACCTGACCATCTCTAACAAGATAAAATGCTGCCGACAGACCGGCAAGCCCGGTTCCAATAACATACGCTGACTTCTTATCCACACCTTCCGGTTTTTCTGGATGCGCAAATGATTCATAAGTTCCTGATGAATAATACATAA
>JAQVCQ010000179.1 GCA_028689715.1 Lachnospiraceae bacterium | reverse complement strand
TGAATCAATATCTTATTTATTTGAAAATGGATAGGTACAAGGTTAAGCCAGTAAAGATACAACAGGAAATTTTTAGCAGTCCGGAAAAGGAACTTGACAAAAAGGAGTATCGGAAACTGATCACAACCGCAACAGAGAAAGGGGATGGTCGTCTGGCATTGGTTATGGAATCCATTGGCGGAACAGGAATCCGAATCAGTGAGCTGGAATACTTTACCCTGGAGGCTGTGAAAAACGGACAGATCCGGGTTCACAACAAGGGAAAATCCCGTGTTATTATGATTCCACATAAGCTGAAAATGAAACTCTTATACTATGCCAAGAAAAATAATATCCGTACAGGCTGCTTGTTTATAACCAAGTACGGTAATCCATTAAACAGAAGCAACATATGGTCAGCAATGAAGAAACTTGCAGGGGATGCCATGATATCGACAGAAAAGATATTTCCCCACAATCTGCGCCATTTGTTTGCACGAAGCTATTATTCATTTACCAAGGACATTTCAAAGCTGGCTGACCTGCTTGGGCACAGCAGCATCAATACAACAAGGATTTATACGATATCATCAGGGGATGAACATCAACGACAAATTGAGCAATTGGGGTTGGTGTTTTAGTAATACTACATAATATCCATTATGTAGTACCGCCCAATTGAAATAAGATAAAACCTTGCATTACACACATCTCTTACTTCTCTTTGACTATACACCAAATGTCATATTTTGTCATAAACAGTGTCATGAAATGCAAATATTGATGCCTGAACTGCAAGTTCTTTCTTTTTATGTTGATATTTTTCCCTACTTCACCCATTTCGGGTGATTTTTTTATTATGTAATACTACATAATGGATATTATGTAGTGCGCCCTCTCCCAATAAATAATTGGGAGAGATTTTTGTTGCAAACAGAAGATGTTTCTCATGGTCTTCTGTACAAGGGAGAGGGTAAGTCTAAAAATGAATGCTGTTTTTTGTATGGATGATGAAACATCCATGAAAACCCATGTTTCTATGCTTGAAAAATTTGGGAATAAGAACAAGATTCCCATAAAGATTTCCATCTATTATGATGTGTCAGAACTGCTGTTTCATATGACTGAGAAAGAATTTCAGACAGATCTGATTTTTTTGGATGTGGAGGTAGCAGGAGAAAGCGGTTTTCAGGCTGCGGAGACTCTGAGGGAGCGAAAGTTACTTGGAGAAATCATCTTTTTAACAAATGTGGAGGATCAATGGGAGAAAGCGTTTGATGTTCAGGCATTTCATTACGTGCTTGAAGAAAACTGCAGCCAGGAACGCTTTGACTGGATTGTGAATAAGGCAGTCCAAAAAGTAACTGGAAAGAAAGAGGAAACACTGGCTTTTTCCTGTGCAGGCAAGCGGGTGGTCGTTCCCATCCGTGATATCAAATATTTTGAAGTAAGAGAACGGTGGATCAATGTTTACTTTGAGAATACTCATTTTGAGTTTTTTTCGCGCTTGAGTAAGATTGAGGAATTGCTGACTGGTAAGGGGTTTATTAAAGTACATAGGTCGTTTCTTGTTTCTATCCATCATATCGCTTCTGTGCGGTATAACCAGTTGAGTCTTCAGGATGGAACAGAGATACCAATTGCAAGAGGAAAATACCAGGAGGTTAAGTCCCGGTCTGAAAGAATGGAGGACGCTCAGGGATGAAGAGAAAACAGAGGATAGGAATCTTCCTTTGCTGTTTTTCGTTTTTCATTCTTTATCCGGTGCAGGTGCAGGCGGAATATTTTACACACCATACGGATTGGACATCTTATTGCATGCAGGCGCGGGATGTTCAGATTACAGACAGGGAAAGGAAAGAATGGATATCAGAGGGAACGCTTGATGATAATCTGGTAAAACGAAGCGAGCTTTTTACAAATCGCTTCCATGCAAGTGACGATACGCAGTATTGGACAAAATACACGGGCAAATACTTTGTGGATACCAGTCAGTTGGAGGCCTTTCAATTTCCAAAAGGAGAAAACGTTTGCGATGTATCGGTTACATTTTATCTAGATGAAGAAGATAAGGGATGGAATTATATCACCGTGATGGTGAGGATTGTGGCGGATGAAAGTACATACCAAAATAAGGATGAGAAAAGCAGTCAAACGAGTTTTAACAAAAAGGAGACGCACCAATTTTCAAAAGAAACCAAAAAGTATGTCAAACCCTTTATGATTTGGAATTTAATGGGCATCATAGCACTGATTTCTTATGGAGCCAGTTTGTATTCTGATTTCAAGGTACTGAAACGTTACAAAGAAAAGAAGATGGAAGGGGATTGCTAAAATGACTTTGAATATGGCATCGTTTTTGGCTTTTGCAGGAATTGTAATCACAGGTACGGTATTGAAGTGTTATACGAGAAGAAGGCTTTCTGATATTGATGGCATGGGACCGATCATTTGTCAGGATCTGGAAAAAGAACATATAGTTGCTGCGATTGGGGATGTGAAAGATTTTACATAATACGATAAAATCAACCGATAGCTGGAAGAAGATGGCTACTACAGCCGGACAAGAAAAGAGGGAGAAGAACAAATGAAAAGATTAATCAGAAAAGGGGAAAGGAGTCTTGCATTTTTGCTGGCGGTATTAATGGCTTTTTCATCCCCAGTCAGCGCTTTCGCAGAGGAGGGGCAGGAGTCGACGGATGAAAATGTCTCGCTTTTCTCGGATGGAAGCAGTCCTGATGATGAATTGCAATATATTTTTTCAGAAGAAGTCAGTGAGGATGGGCTATCGTCCAATGTGAAACTGGAAGTCACTGAAGGAGAGGGAAATACTTTAAACGAGGTGATTCTGCCGGATGGCAGTTCGGTATATCCAGAAGCCACAGTGGATAAAGAAGGGTTTAAGCAGAATGTAGATGGTGTGGAGAGAAATATTGTCACATATACAGCGGATGAAAATGGAAACATTCCTTTTAAGTTAAAATATACTTCTACGGTTGTTCAAAATCCAGAAGAGCTTCAATCAGAAGAAATTTCGGAAAGGGAGGTTCAGGCGGCTGGCCGAGATGCACATACCGTAGAGAAAGAGATAGATATTGAATATGAGGTTACTGATATTCAGGATAGAGCTCTTTTGGCCTCAAGGAGTACAACGGTAACGAGCTTAGACGAATTAAATACTGCCATTGCCAATGCTGGTGATGGGGATACT
>JAQVCQ010000178.1 GCA_028689715.1 Lachnospiraceae bacterium | reverse complement strand
CATCTGATGAAAGAAAATCTGGGAATGAGCGAAGGTGAAATTTCACAAGTTTTCAAAGAATGGAATGAGGGAGAATTACAAAGTTACCTGATTGAGATCACATCCATAATTTTAAAAAAGAAAGAAAATGATGGAAGTTACCTTGTTGATCACATATTGGATGTTGCAGGTCAGAAAGGCACCGGAAAATGGACAGGGCAGATCTCACTGGATCTTGGGATTCCGATTCCAACCATTACGAGTGCTGTATATGAAAGATATTTATCGTCTTATAAAGAAGAACGGTACAGTGCTTCAAAAATATTGACAGGTCCAGCAAAAGGCAAAGGGAATCTGACAGTTGATAAAATCAGAAGAGCATTATATGCAAGTAAAATATGTGTCTATGCACAAGGATTTGATATGTTGTTAAAAGCTTCCGAACAATACAACTGGAATCTCAATTGTGGTGAAATATCAAAAATATTCAGAGGTGGATGTATTATCAGAGCAGGGTTCTTAAACCAGATCGCAGCAGCCTATCACAAGAACACTTCCCTGTACAATCTTCTTCTTGATCCTTTTTTTAGCCACGTTATTAAGGAATACGAAAACGACTGGAGAAGTGTCATATCAGATGCTGTATTAAATGGGACAGCAGTTCCTGCTTTTTCAAGTGCGATCGCTTACTATGACAGTTATAGAAACATGAAAATGCCTACCGGTCTGATTCAGGCGCAACGCGACTATTTTGGAGCGCATACATATAAGAGGATTGACCGTGAAGGAACGTTTCACACGGAATGGAATGAAGCATGACGGGAGGGGCGGAATGGAACAAAAGAAACCTGAATTGGTCAAAATAAATTTGTCGGGTGTACTTATCATATTTGGTGGAACAGGTGATCTTACAAACAGAAAATTGATGCCTGCTGTCTATAATCTGATCAAAGATGGGTTATTGCCGGAGCATTTTGCGGTTCTGGCTGTAGGTAGAAAAGACAAAACACAGGAGGGCTACAAAGAGGAAATAAAAAATTCCATCATAAAATATTCCAGAAATGAATTTCATGATGAAGTATGGGAAAAGATGGCACAACTTGTTACGTATTTTAAAATGGATTTTACGGATCCAGGACAGTATAGTACATTGTCAGATTTCTTGGAATCTTATGAATTGAAATTTCAGACAAATGGAAACAGAATATTCTATCTGGCTGTTGCACCGGAGTTTTTTGAAACGATCATTCATGGGATCCATGAAAGTAATCTTGTCAGACCAGTGGCTGATTATAGCAGGGTCGTGATTGAAAAGCCATTTGGAAAGGATCTGCTGACAGCCAGATCACTGAATCAAAAAATACTCCAGGTATTTCCTGAGAAAAGTATTTATCGAATTGATCATTACCTTGGAAAAGAAATGATACAGAATATTCTGGTGCTTCGCTTTTGCAACTTTATATTCGAATCTGTTTGGAATAATAAATATATCGATCATGTACAGATCACACTTTCTGAGACGCTCGGAGTTGAATCAAGGGGAGCATATTATGAAAAATCAGGAGCCATGAGAGATATGGTTCAAAATCATATTTTGCAGATACTGAGTCTGATCGCGATGGAACCCCCGGTAAACCTGAAAATGGACTCGATCCGTAATGAGAAATTAAAAGTGCTGGAAGCCATGGAAGAAATTTCTGATGAGTTTCTGGAAAAAAATGTAATATTTGGGCAATATGGAAGCGGAGAACAGGAAGGAATCCTTGTACCGGGCTATAGAGAGGAGAAAAATGTTGACCCAGCGTCTGAGACTGAGACCTTTGTTGCACTGAAACTTCATATTGATAATTTTAGATGGGCAGGCACACCTTTTTATATCAGAACTGGAAAAAGACTTGCAAAACAAAGCGGTGAAATCGTGATACAGTTCAAAGAAATGCCGGGAGTATTATATTATAAAGATGTATATGAACAGACACCCAATCTATTATGCATCAAGTTTCAACCAGGAAACGGAGTGCGCTTTTCATTTAATACAAAAGATTTTTCGGTACACAATGGTATTGTGGCAACGCAGATGGAAACTGGTGGAAACACACCCGGACAGGGCAATACACCGGAAGCATATGAAAGACTTATTTATGACATTATCAGAGGTGATGGCACACTTTTTTCGAGATGGGACGAAGTGGAAGCAGCGTGGACAGTAGCAGATAAACTGATCCAGTACAGAGAACAGAAAAAAAGCAGTTTTCCAAATTATCAGGCTGGTACGATGGGACCTGACAGAGCAAAGGAACTCTTAACTCAGGATGGAAGAAAATGGTGGTAGAAAGAGGAATAACATGATATTTGACACGAGACAATTTGAACTGATTGATATATCTATGAAGATCACACCTGATATGCCAGTTTATAAAGGAAGGGCAGAGAAACTGCCCAGATTTACAACAGAGGCAGATTTTTCAAATGCAACGATTTATGAGAGCAGACTTGATTTGAATCTGCATACCGGTACGCACCTGGACAGCGGACATCATATGATGCCGGATGGTGAATGGATCGATTCTGTCAGGCTTGAAGAGTTGTTCGTACCATGTCGTGTACTGGATTGTACAGATGTAACATCGATGATTACAAAAGAAGATCTGGAACAGCATGAGATTTGCGAAAAAGAGTTTATTCTGCTGAAAACAAAAAATTCTTTTGAAGATATTTTAGAGAAAGATTTTGTTTATCTTGAGACATCAGGTGCAAAGTATTTAAAAGAAAAAAAAGTAGCCGGAGTTGGCACAGATGGGCTTGGGATAGAACGAAGCCAGCCAGGACATGAAACACATCTGACATTGATGGAGCAGGGGATTCATATTCTTGAAGGTCTGAGACTTGGACATGTAGAGGCAGGAGCATATATTCTCGTAGCATTTCCCTTATTGATCCCAAATGTGGAAGCTGCACCGGTAAGAGCTGTACTGCTTAGAAAAAGAGAGAATATCATATCTTGATTGAATCTGAAATTAGCAAATATTGAACTATATTATGACAATTTTTAGATAGAGTTCTATTTTCATTTATCTTATAATAAGAATCTGCAATAACAAAATTCTCCAGTAATGTAATTGATAAATGAAATTGTATGTATATTACATACAAATAGGTATGATATGAATAGAAACTATTTAAATGATATGACACAGGGAAGCCCGGTAAACCATATACT
>JAQVCQ010000003.1:0-60000 GCA_028689715.1 Lachnospiraceae bacterium | reverse complement strand
ACTGAACACCCGGCAAGTCAGTATAGGTCTCCATTTTACGTCCACTGGCTTCATTGTATAAAGTAGAGATCAATTTTACTGATCCATCGAACTCATCTATGACCCAGTTATGGTCATAACCTCCGACTAATTTTAATTGTTCAAAATCATCATTGATCTGTGTTCCAATTTTTTTCGGTTTTGTAAAATCCATTGGGGTATTGTTGACTGGTGCGATCTCCCCTGTTGGAATTGCTCCTGCTACGACCGGTGTATAATGGGAAGCCATGATACAAAGCTCATCATCATGAATATCTTTTCCAGCAACACCTTCCAGTCTGAAATAGGTATGGTTCGTAAGGTTCATCAAAGTCTCTTGATCACTCTCTGCTTTATAATCGATCTTAAGTTCATTATCATCTGTTAAAGTGTATGTGATCCAGAATTTTCTGTTTCCAGGAAATCCCATCTCACCATCAGGACTTTCAAGATAGAAAGTCACTTCCTGCTCTCCTTCAGTCGCTTCCCATACTTTTTTATGGAATCCTTCTGTAAAATGACTATGCAGATTGTTTGGTCCATCGTTCACATCCAGATAATATGTTTTTCCGGAAATGTCAAATTTTGCATCTTTAATTCTATTTGCAGATGGGCCGACCGTGGCACCAAAGAAGCTGCCATTCTCAAAATAGCCTTCCAGACTGTCAAATCCCAATACAATATCATCCAGTTTGCCATTTCTGTCCGGAACAAACAGATCTACTAAAATCGCTCCATAATTTGTTACTTTTGCAGACAAACCATTTTTATTTTTTAATGTATATGCAAAAACTTCAATTCCCTGTGGTGTAATGCCAAAACTACTTTTTTCCATAATTATAGCCAAACCTTTCCATAAAAATATGAAAGAATGCTCTTCCCTATTTTTATCCTTTCGTTTTCAATATGATTTCAAAACTTGATACGCAAAGCTGATTAAAGTTCAATTCGACCTTCCAGTGCACGAAGCAGTGTCACCTCATCAATATATTCCAAGTCCCCGCCAACCGGCACACCGCTTGCGATCCTGCTCACTCTGATCCCCGTTGGTTTGATCAGCTTACTGATATACATTGCAGTTGTTTCTCCCTCAAGGCTTGAATTTGTGGCAATGATCACTTCATCAACATCCTCTTCAAGACGTTTCATAAGTTCCTTCAGTTTGATATCATTTGGTCCAATTCCGATCATTGGAGAGATCGCACCATGAAGTACGTGGTAGATTCCTTCATATTTGCCTGTTTTTTCATAAGCTGCGAGATCTCTGATGTTCTCTACGACCATGATCGTTTTATGATCTCTCTTTTCATTTGCACAGATCGGACAGATTTCTTTATCTGTCAGTGTGTAACAGGTCTGACAGTATTTTACATTTTCTTTTGCTTCCAGAATCGTCCTTGCAAAACGTTCCACTCTTTCTTTTGGAAGGTTAATAATATGAAATGCCATTCTCTGGGCAGATTTTGCTCCAATGCCCGGAAGAGAGGATAATTCTTCAATTAATTTATTAATATGCCCACTATAGAGGTCCATTAGAATGGCAAGCCTCCTCCAAGTCCCAGACCACCGGTCATTTTTGACATTACTTCGCCATTTGCATCATCAGCCATTTTCATTGCTTCATTCATTGCAGCAACAATCAGATCTTCTAACATTTCAACGTCGTCTGGATCTACTACTTCCTGTGATAATTTCACTTTCTTAATCTCTTTTTTTCCAGTCACTGTGATTTCAACAGCGCCGCCGCCTGCCTTTGCTGTAAATTCAGCAACTTCAAGTTCTTTCTGGCTCTCTTCCATCTGACGCTGCATTCTCTGCGCCTGTTTCATTAAATTACTCATATTTCCCGGCATTCCTCCGCCTGGAAATCCACCTCTTTTTGCCATGTATTCTTCCTCCTAATTTATGATGACCATGTGTTGAAAAATATATTTATTCTTCCACATCGATATCCATATGAATAATCGTTTTCAGATCAATATAATGATCCTGTACTGCTTTTGTATCTTCCGTGCTTTTTACTGTGACAGAAACTGCCTTGCCTGCTTTTTCAGACAGGAAGAGTTCCAGATTTTCTCTTGCCCGTTCTTTTGATAAAAAGTAATCTGCTGCAAGATGATCTGATAATAAAATTAAAAGTTTATTGTCGTTGTCAATACTGAGTCTGGCTCCCCTTAAATAAATTCCCATCGGTCTGTCCATCTCAGCTATGAATGCATTCCACCTTTTTACAATCAGACGGATATCATCCGGTAATGCCTTTTCAAGCTGTTTTCTTTGTTCCTCAGACATTTTGGGAACTTGTTCCACACTCCCTTGTTCTGCCGGAGTATCACCACGACTTGTTGTAATGACTCCACTTTCCAGTTTTTCTTCCAATTTTCGGATTCGATCCAGAATAGAATCATAGCTTTTTTCCATTTCAGGTCGGCAAAGTTTGATGACCGTCATCTCAAGAAGAATTCTTTTCTGTGAAGAGTATTTGATCTGTCCGGATAATTCGGAAAATATTCTGATATATCTCATCAGTCTGTCACTATCGATCTGATAGGACTCTTCCTGCAGCTTCTCAATATTCTCTTCCGAAAGATCTAAGAGTTCTTTTGCATTCTGCGCTGTCCGAAGTAACAGAAGATTTCTCAGATACCATGCAAATTCGCTTGTGAACTGTGTCAGTTCTCTTCCCTGTGCAATGACCTCTTCAATCAAAGATATCATATCAGAAACTCTGTTTTCAAGAATACAGCGAAAAAAATCAGAAAATACTGACTGATCCACTGCTCCTAAAATATCAAGTGTCCTCTCATAGGTAAGTTCCGTTCCAAGATTGAATGCAATACACTGGTCCAGCAGACTTAACGCATCTCTCATGGATCCATCACCCATTTTGGCAATGTATCTGAGTGCTTTTTCCTCAACCATGGCACCTTCTGCCACAATCAGTTCATTCAGTCTGTCTGTTATCGTATCGACAGTGATTCGTTTAAAATCATATCGCTGACATCTGGAAAGGATTGTGATCGGTATTTTATGCACTTCCGTTGTCGCGAGAATAAAGATTACATAAGAGGGTGGCTCCTCAAGTGTTTTGAGCAACGCATTGAATGCACCCGTGGAGAGCATATGCACTTCATCAATAATGTATACTTTATACTTCCCTTCCGCAGGAGAATAAGAGACCTCATCAACAATTTCTCTGATATTATCCACACCATTGTTGGAAGCCGCGTCGATCTCGATCACATTCATACTGGCACCTGCTGATATTGCTTTGCAGGATCTGCAGACACCACATGGGTTGCCTTCTTTTGGATCTTCACAATTCACAGTTTTTGCAAATAACTTTGCAATTGTTGTTTTTCCTGTTCCTCTGGTCCCACAAAACAAATACGCATGCCCAATCCGTTCTGATGCGATCTGATTCCTTAATGTTGTTACAATATGTTCCTGACCTTTTACATCTTCAAACAGCTGTGGCCGGAACTTTCGGTACAGGGCGGTATATGACATATTTGCACTTCCTTTTATCTATTGTTTCTAAAATTTAATCACCAAAACTGATATCCATCATTTTTGCTTCCTGTACAATGGTTGCATCCGGTTCTACAGATTTTAATTTTCCGGCAACTTCAGCAAGCGGGACTTTCACGATTTCACGATTCACAATTCCCACCATGTATCCATATTCGTCATTCATGATCAGATTTGCTGCTTCTGTTCCAAATCTCGAAGCAAGAACTCTGTCATATGGACATGGACTTCCACCACGCTGTGTATGACCTGGTACTGTAACACGGACTTCCTGTCCAGTTTTTTCCTGTATTTGTGCCGCTATCTCATAAGAAACCGAAGGATGCAGTCTGTTTTTCATCTTCTCTTTATATTCTTTCTTACTTAATGCAGCATCTTCTTTTGAGATAGCACCTTCTGCTACTGCCAGAATCGTAAATCTGCTTCCTCTTTTACTTCTGGTCTTGATCGCATCCACGATCTTTTCAATATCATATGGAATTTCCGGTATCAGTATAATATCAGCTCCGCCTGCTATTCCTGCATTTAATGTCAGCCATCCTACTTTATGTCCCATTACTTCCACGATAAAAACACGCCCATGAGAAGCCGCTGTTGTATGAATGCAATCTATAGCGAACGTCGCAATGTCTACAGCACTCTGAAATCCGAATGTCATATCTGTTCCATATAAGTCATTATCGATCGTTTTAGGAAGCGTAATTACATTCAATCCTTCTTCTCTTAAAAGGTTTGCTGTTTTATGTGTACCGTTTCCACCAAGAATGACCAGGCAGTCAAGTTTCAATTTGTTATAATGTTTGATCATAGCCTCAACTTTATCAAGACCGTTTTCATCAGGATTTTTAATCTGTTTAAAAGGAGTTCTGGAACTTCCAAGAATGGTGCCGCCTTTTGTTAATATTCCCGAAAAATCGGAACTGCTCATGAGTCTGTAATTTCCATAGATCAGTCCTCTGTATCCATCTAAAAACCCATATATCTCTACTTCCTTCATACAGTTGTAAAGTGCTTTTCCAACCCCTCGCATTGCTGCATTCAAAGCCTGGCAGTCTCCACCACTTGTTAACATCCCAATTCTTTTCATAGAATATCCTCCTCAATCAACGGTTACACAGTCATAAATAAATTATACTCCATTTCTCGAACCCACTCAACATATTATTCCAGATAATCATTTATCAATAAAATAGATCAAGTACATTTTTTTGATTATTCTGTTTTCATCCCACAATTAATTATATTTCATCCTATAATTAAATTGACGAATCCGAAATGGACATATATAATAAAAAACGTAATTTCATTTTGGAGACGTATCGAAGTGGTCATAACGGGGCGCACTCGAAATGCGTTAGCCCTCCGGGGCACGAGGGTTCGAATCCCTCCGTCTCCGCTTGAAGCATCTGGAAAAATATTTCCAGGTGCTTATTTTTTTATTAACAATTTTTTATAAAAATGATCTACACAGATCGCACCAAATGGAGCAGTGATCAAAATAGAAAGAACTGCTACGGTAAGTACCTGCTGACCACAGGCAAGACCCATGGCAAGTGGAATTGCTCCAATAGCCGCCTGAACTGTTGCTTTTGGAGTGTATGCCAGCATACAGAATACTCTTTCCTTTTTTGAAAGCTTTGTTCTGATCATGCAGACAAGAACACCGACCATTCGAAATACCAAAGCTCCCAGCACGATCATCACAGCGAAAACTCCTGCTTTGAATGCATATTGCAGATCAACTGTTGCTCCGACCAGTACGAACAGCAGCACTTCAGCCGCTACCCATAATTTGTTATATTTCACAGAGAGTCTTTTTGCCAGAACATGATATTTTTGATAGATCGCAATTCCCATACTCATAATTGCAAGCAGTCCGGATATCGGGACAATTCCCTCTAACCGATTTTGCAATTCAATTAAAAGACATGAAATACTGAGTATAATAATTAACTTCACTGTATCACGCATATGAAATTTTCGAAAGAAAACAGTCAGTCCAAGCCCTGTTAAAACTCCTAATATAATACCAAGTATGATAGATACGGGAATTTGTAAAAAGCTTGCTGCCGTAACTTCTCCTCCCGCCGCAAGAGAAGTAAATGCAGTAAATAATACAATTACAAAAACATCATCTACAGATGCACCTGCCAGGATCAGTTGCGGAATACTTCTTTCTTTTCCATATCCTTCTTCCATGATCTTTATCATTCTCGGAACTATAACAGCCGGAGAAACGGCAGCGATCACACTTCCCATGATGGCTGCTTCCAAATACGTCATACCAAATACTCTTGGTGCAATCACTAAAACGCCAAGTATTTCAAAGCATGCTGGGACAAAGCACATTAAAATTGCCGGTCTGCCAACCTTCTTCAGGTCCTCAATATCAAGTGAAAGTCCTGCTCTTGTCAATATAATGATCAGAGCCAGCTGTCTTAAATCCGGAGAAATAGCAAGAATCGATTCGTCCAGAAGATTTAGCGCAAATGGGCTCAGTATCATTCCCGTCAGAATCATTCCAAGAAGACTCGGCAGCTTAAGCCTGTTAAATATTTTTCCTAAGGAAAGTCCCAATAAAAATATGAGTGATAAACTTGTAAGCATAACATCCTCCTTTTATGCAGAACCATTGTATCTGCATTTTACATTTTATTACTATCATTCTTAAAACTGCGTGAATTAAAAAAGCTGATAATTTCTGCGTTGTTTTTCGCAGAAGTCATCAGCTAAAATGCGGTTTAGGTAAATTACCAGGGGAGACCTTCATTCCCAACAAAAACGATCGTATCATAACTTTAGAAAAAATTCAAATACTTATTTGCTTCGCACGCAGGTTCTCTTCTGAATCAGGAAAACGATAGCGATCAAGATTATGCCATAGAGCAAGGGATAGAACCATTCTGGATTTTCATCCATCGCTACCGGTGCTCTGAAATAGAACGTTATTAATCTGGTCAGAATAAAAAAGAAAGCTGCAAACAAAGCTGCAAGTCCAGAGTTCATTTTTTTAACTAGAATTACAATCGCGACCAGTGTTGCTGTCAATACTCCGATGGCTTCATACAACTGTGTTGGATGAATTGCTGGCGATCCAATCATGGAAGTGAGCGAAAACATTCCACTCTCACCTGCCTGCTTAAGGTAATATTTATGTGCCGGGCTCTCATAAGGAAAATGTACCGCCCATGGAAAATCAGTTTTCAATCCAAAGCAACAGCCATTAAAAAAACAGCCTATTTTGGTCAGTACGATTCCTGTTCCAAGACCCGGAGTCAGCAAATCTGCCAGTCTCCAAAAATCCACGCTCATAAATTTTGCATATACAACACATCCAGCGGTTGCAAGAAGTAACCCTCCAAGCACTGAAAATCCCGATAATTTCAATTCCCATGCTCGTTGTGGCCAGGCTAAGTAATAATGAATATGAGTCACGACATAAAGCATCCTTGCTCCCATCAAGACCAGTGGTGCCGCGAGTATCATTACAGGCAGACCCTTTTTGATCCCAATTCCAGATCGAATGATCAGAATCATACTGATCAGTATCGCCATGATGACTGCAAAGATCATAAAGAATAAATAGCTGCTCACAGTCTGTTTTCCAAAGAAGGTTGAAATCTCCAGCATTTTTTTCATCTGCTATTTTGTTCCTTCCCAGCTTCCTTTTACCCAAGCGCCTTCTGATAAACTAATTTCAAACCCGCCACTTAGTGTAATTGTTTCTCCCTGTCTCTTAATATATCCGGAAAAAGCAGCAATGGTCCCTTCCTGATCAATGGACGCTGTAATCGTTCCACTTTTATATGTTGCCTGCATTGGTGTTTTTTCACCTTCTTCATCAATGATATTGATGCTTCCGTTTCCATCCTGCCCGATCTGGATCTCCATTGTAACAGGCATAGGCTTGTCTTTGTTCTCTTCCAGTGAAGCTTTGACCATATTATAAACATCGAGAGAGGTCAGATCACAGCCAATTGTTTCTTCCTCTTCCCCGGTCTCTTCTTTTGGTGGTGGCGGAGAACCTAAATCATACTCTGTGATCGTCATCGTGCAGGTCGTCCAAATACCGTTTATCTCAGAGATATCCGGAGTCATCTTGATCCCGAACTCTGATTCCAGATATTCTTCATATCCTTTTTGTCTTTCTTCCGGATTCTCTGTACTGAACCATTTCATTGCAATTGACTTCAATTGTTCAAGACCGATCGACTGCTCATTATGCATGGAGCCGGACTTGATCCCAATTCTTCCTGTATCTTTCAAAAGTTTATCTTTAAAGTGAACAAGAACATCCAGTCTTGTTTCCAACTCGTAATCTTTATCCCATCCCCATCTGCCTTTCTCAAGGAAACCGGATTCCTGATACATTTTCATGATCATTTCGAGTTCCTGTTCTTTTTTCTCGATCTCAGCATCTGTTTTTATTCTTTTTTCAAATTGGGATTTTAAATCTCTTCTGACACCTTCTCTTAATTTATTTTCTTCTTCTGCAGTCAGTACAGGCATCCCGGCCTCTTCTCTTGCCTGGTTCTGCGACCTGATCGCTTCAAGTTCTAACTGCCTTGCAGCACCGCCCATCTGAGACCAGACATCATCGAAATTCTCTTTTTCGACCTGATATCCCCACCACGGCACAGTACTGCTCGCACCATTTTTATATACCTGATAGGCTGCTTCAATTTCTTCATTCTTCCAACTGCTGATCTGACTATCTATTGCCGCAACTGCAAATTTGCCTACTTTCGTGATCATGAACTGATCGGCAATCTGTTCTCCAATGATCTTTGCCGCATCCTTGTATCTGCCTTCAGCAAGATATCCAGCCGCCTCTCCGGCTTTTGCAACGACTTCGATTCCGGCATCATCCGTGATTGCCCCAAGTGCACTCGAAAGTGTAGACTCAGATACATTTTCTACAATCTTTTTGCCAAGAAGTACCTGCAGATTCTGGTTGAACGTTTCAGGATCTCCATCCTTAACACTATTTAACATATTCATCCACTCACTGTCTTCTTTAATGCCTGCAAGCACTTTTCCTGTCAGTGAGTCGTCATTTATTTTAAGCTTTTCTTTTAAGATATGATCAATTGCACTGTTCAGGGCTTCATCGGTTATGGAGTTCGCCTGTTCTTTTGCCCAGTCCGCCACTGCTGCATTCCCAACATACTGGTCAATACGCTGATCCATCGTTAACTTTGCCTTGGAAAATAAAGAAAAATGACAGGTCGTAAAGGTGATCGTCTGTTGTTGTACATCCACAACTGGCTTGATATACTCCCAGTTCGTACCGTTATAATATGCATAGTAGAGTGCGCCGCTTTCAAGATCTTCACCAAGTACCGCCGGATCATACTTCATTGTGATCGTAACAGGCTGCATCAGTCTGACTGGATTTTCACCTGCAGAAATCTCGAACGGCGCCCCAAATCCAAGCATCTCCTCTTTCAGATAAGAAGGTGCCGAATCTGGATTTTCAAGTGTCACCTCAACAGGTTCATTAAAAGTTCCAGCCGGGAGTGTTACTGTGATCCCGTCCTCCTCCAATGTACCAAGTGTTACTTCTTCTGAACCCGCTGTTGCTGTGCGTGTCTCTTTAATTTCTTTCTCATAATCATTCCATGCTGAATTTTCTGCCTGTTCCTGCCCTGTTTCTGTCTGTCCATTTTCAGACGCAACAAAAGCATCTGACTTTTTACCACATGCAGTCATGATCAGAACGACCGTCATGAGCAATGCAAAAAGTCTGATGCCTCTTTTATTATTTACCATATGAACCCCTCCCCTGCAAAAACGAAACCTTGTTTTTAGTTCTGGTTTTTCATTTTGTCTTAAGAGTTTCTGTTCTTATAATATAGCACAAGTTCAGGTGTTGGTAAAGCCGGACTCTTCCAGTTTCTCGACTACCTTGTCAAATTCCATAAAGTGAGAGGCCTTTACCAGAATGCTGTCACCGTTCTGCAGCAGATTTGTCAGATTGTTAATCATCTCTTCCTTATCAGGATAATAATGACAGCTTAAGGTAAGTTTCATTTCCTCTTTTTTTTCTAATGCCGCAGAAAAAATTTCTTTTGCATACTCTCCTACACAAATCACAAGATCGATCCCTTTCTGGACAAGGTAATATCCAATTTCTCTATGAAGTGCAGCGACATTTTCTCCAAGTTCTCCCATATCTCCCAATATTGCTACTTTTCTGCTGTCAGAAATAGAGAGCAGATCAAGTGCTGCTTTCATGGAAACCGGATTTGCATTATAACAATCATCAATAATAATATAACGTTCCGTCTGTATAATATTATTTCTGCCTCCCAGCGCTTTTACCATTGCAATCCCTTCTGTGATTTCCTGATGGCTGAGTCCAAGTGTTTTTCCGACCGCAGTAGCGGCAAGTGCATTATATACCATATGCTGCCCGGATAATGGAATACTAACATCAAATGATCCCTCCGCTGTAACAATACGGGCACTACTGCCAAGCAGACCACGTGGTGTGATGTGCTCTGCAATGATCTGATGACCAGTCTTCAGTCCAAAACGAATGATTTCACATTCGTTCACTTTCTGAATTGTCGCAAGGCAATCATCATCACCATTTAAACAGACTGTTCCGGCAGGGTTCATAAATTCAAATATTTCTGATTTTGCCTTTAATATACCTTCTCTGCTTCCTAAAAATTCCAGATGGCACTGTCCTATGTTCGTGATGACAGCAATGTCAGGTTTTGCAACTTTACTAAGACGTCTCATCTCACCAAAATGATTGATTCCCATTTCAACCACCGCAACTTCGTGTTCTTCCCTGATTCTGAGTATGGTAAGCGGAAGGCCGATCTCATTGTTAAAATTACCCTCTGTCTTCAGAACATGAAATTTTTGAGATAGTGTTGCTGCAATGAATTCTTTGGTCGTTGTTTTACCAACACTGCCTGTAATTCCGACTACAATTGCCTTGATACAGGTTCTGTAATATTCTGCAATCTCTCTTAATGCTGTCAGTGAATTTTCAACAAGAATATAGTTTCTGTCCCTATATTGTTCTTCTGGCTCTTCTTCACATACTACGACGAGTGCCCCTTTATCAAAGACCTGACCAATATAATGATGTCCGTCTGTCCTTTCTCCTCTGACTGCAAAAAAAAGATTATGATATTCAACTTTTCTGGAGTCAATCACTGCGCCTGTCACTTCTCGCTGTCTGTCTTCTTTCAAGCAAAACAGCTTGCCGTTACATGCCTGTGCGATCAATTCCGGTGTCATTTTGTGCATTGTGCTCATTTCTCGTATTTCTCCATTGAAACATGAATGATCCACTCGCAAAGTTCTTCAAAACTTCTCCCCATTGCAAGTGCCTCCTGTGGCAAAAGTGACGTTGGTGTCATTCCCGGCAGTGTATTTGCTTCCAGACAGAATAGCTCTCCACTTTCACTCATCATAAAATCCATTCTTGCATAAGATTGAAGCCTAAGTGCATGAAATGCCTTTTCCGCATATTGTTTCATGAAAGCCGTTTTCTCTTTATCCAGGTCAGCGGGACATGTCTCGACCGTACTTCCTGCCTGATATTTATTTTTATAATCATAAAATCCACTAATGGGTGCGATCTCTATTACCGGAAGCGCTTCTCCGCCTACTACCCCCACCGAAAATTCTCTTCCCTTTATATACTGTTCAATGATTGCTTCTCCTTCATATCGGTAAACATCATTGAGCGCTGTTTCATACTCTTCTTCATTTTGAACAATATAAACACCGACGCTGGAACCGCCAAGACTTGTTTTAACAACAACAGGAAATGTGACATCAGGACGTTCACCCTTCGCCGGATAAACTGCATCAGGAGTAGGTACTCCATAAATCTCGAAAATCTCTTTTGTAAGCTTCTTATCCATTGCAAGCGCACTGCTTAAATAATCTGTACCTGTATATCTGATTCCCAATAGATCAAATGCCGCCTGCACCTTTCCATTTTCCCCATTTTCTCCATGTAATGCAAGAAACACAAGGTCAGAGGCCTGGCAGATCCTGATCACATTTGGCCCAAAAAAACCATCATCGCCGGTCGTTCTGCGTGCTTTGATCTCTTCTATATCGGGATCGATCTCGCCCACTCCCTGAAAATTAGCATCCCATTTTTCATCTTTTGTAAAAAGTTCATCAGGATCCACATCGCTTTGCTCGAGTCCAAAATAAACATCGATCAGAATTGCCTGATGTCCTGATTTTTTAAGTGCTCTGTAGATCATTGTCCCTGAGCTTAAGGATACATCTCTTTCTGTACTGATTCCGCCTGCTAATACTACAATTTTCATGATTTACTCCTTGTTATCAATTTCTTCGCTGACTACTTCTCCAAGAATCATCAACATGGCAGCCGCACGTTTAGGACTTGTGCAAATTTCATCCGCCTTACGTTCATCAGAAAGATGCCGGTATCCTGAACTGCCAAAATAACTGACACCCTCTGGGTTCCTTCCTAAAAAGAAATGTAAATGACTTCTTAAAACTGTACCATATTCATGATTTGTTATGACATAATTAATAATCGTAAGATATAAAAGATGGTCAAAAATTTCTTCTGCATTTGTTCCACAGACCCTAAATGCATTTTCTGATGATGTCTCAGATAATTGCTCTACTTTTTCCATCCATTCTTTCATGATTTTGCTGCAGAGTTCAGTGTCAACTTTTCTCTGGGAGTTCAGGTATGCAACATCTCCCCGTAATTTCACAAGATCATTTTCCTCTGTTCTGCCAGTTTCAGATCTGTATTCCTTTAAAAAAGTATGAAAGCCCGTTTTACCTGTTGCATTGTAAAGACAGGCTGCTGCAAAATAATGTGCCTGTGTAATATCCTGATCTGATATATAATTCCAGGCTGCTTCAGCAGCGTTTAGACACTCTCTTGCATAATCCTCATCATATCTCTGATAGACCTGTGAGAACTCTGCCATGATCGCAGCAAAAGCAGCCGTTGCATTCACATCTTCATTCTGAAGAATCATTTTCCCTGAAGATTTCCCGGTAGCATCACCCTCCAAAGCTTTTGCAAGTATGCCTTTATAAACAGCACCGCTTTCACCGTCCTGCATTTTTAAAAGCCAGTCTGTTTCATATTTTATTTCACTTATGATTCCCGGAATCTCATTTGCATTTGAATCAGGTTCCCATTCTGTCTCAAACACTTCTGGATTTAATTTATATGCCAGAAGCAGATCAGCGACTGCTTCACACCCTTCTTTTACACTTCTCGAACCATCAATTGATGTATGCCATCCTCCGGTAAGATCAGTTTCTACCTCATCTATCATAAATTTTGCTGTGTGACAGGCTGCATGTGCATCATCTCCACCTAAAGCATTGGAAATCGCCTGACCACATCGATTTTTATAAAACGAAAAGCAGACATCACCAAGCAGATCCTGAAACAAATTACTTTTGATTGTAAATGGATAGGATTCTCCTATCAAATCAGCTCGGATATAATAGTTCCCTTCCTGTTGTAACTGGGTAAACACTCCGTATCCCGTGTTCAGCTTCCAGTCTTCGTCATATCCATTTTCTATCAGTGTCCCTGTGTATACAATTTCATCATTCTCCTGATCAATGACATCGAAAGTCAAAGGAAGAACTTCTCCCTCGAACAAAACGATTTTTGTACTGGCTGTCTCATAACCTATCTGATCTACCAGAACATTTGGTTCTGCTTCCGGCAGTATTTCATCAGGAATACGATAGGATTCCATTTCTTTTAGTTCTTGCGGCACCTCAGTCTGCTCTGTCTGTCCTGTTTCCGCATTACATCCGATCAGTATCCCTGATAAAATCACCGTCATATACAGGCTTATTAATTTGGTGTTTCGGGTTCTTTGTCTAGATTTCATAACCCGTATTATACCCCGAACGGGTTGCAAGGTCAACATGCTGAATGGTTCCGGCTACGCCACTTTCGTAAAGAAAAACTCCTGTTTTTTGAATTCTTGCATTTACCTGATTGTCCTGATCCGAATGAAGTGAGAATGCTGTATCCACATGTTGTAGGCAGATTGCTCCAATCCCTTTTTCAGACAGCTTATAAAGTGTGGAACTCCCTTTCTTATCCTCACACCAGATGGACAGTCTTTTCCATACCGCATCCGCTTCATCGATCCAGCCGTTATGATCTTCATCGTATTTTTCCAGATCTGCAAATCCATTCCCGGAAGAAGTACCAAACAACTCTGTTCCGTTATCGATCTTTCCGTTCTGATTATGATCCAGTGCGAGGTATCCGCTTTTGGAAGAAAGCCTTGATATAGAATCCTGTATCCCGTCAGCATCAAGATCAAATTTTATTTTCTGGTCGGAGACTTCTGCCATATCCGAGTCAAGATTGATCACAAGCGGATCACAAAGCGGTAATTCCTGAATGATCTGTTCTGTCTGATAAAATTCACGAAAGCTCCTGCTCATACTGACACCAAGTTCGAAAGAAAGTTCTCTGCCATCTTTTGTGATCACTTTTCCCTGCATCTCAAAAGATGTCGTTTCACTCTCTTCATGATAATAACTCTGTGTCAGATTCATGACCTTTGCATTTCCTTGCGTACTTGCAGACTGTGGAATTTCTTTTAAGAAATATTCATCTGACCAAAGTCTTCCGTTTCTCGTTCTGAACAACAATTCAAGTAAATACACCGTACATTTTGTTCTGATCATTTGTTTTTGGTCTTCATCCTGCTTTGAAGTTCTTTTCAACCCAGACAAAACAGTTTTTTCCCAGGTCTCATCGAATTGCTTACTTCCTGTTGTAAATGAAATGTTCTCCTTTTTTTCAGAATATTCTGTTTTTTCCGAATACACCCTCTCCGACTGCATCGTTCCCTGATAAGCTCCAATATACATATATTCCCTCCGTTCCTCATAACCTTCTTTTTAAGTCACCTCCTTGTTATAAAAAGAAAGAGGGCAGGCCTAAAACAGGCATACCCTCCATGGTTATTAATTAAATGAATTGTTCTGCAAAATATATCGGCAAAATTGAGAAAAAATTAACCCCTGCCAAAGCAAGGGTTAATCGTAATCAGCATGACTTAATCTTCTACACGATTATAGTTGATCAGGCATCCTTTTAATATGATCTGTCTTTCTTCATCTGTCAATTCGTCAAGTTTGAGTACAAATGGTCGTAGTCCTTCTGAACCAACACGGTATGCAGGTATTTCTGCTGCTTTATCCATCACCGCTTTTCTGATTTCCGGAATAAAGAGATAATCATGGTTCTTAAATGGAAGCTCACCTTTTTCTATTACAAATGGAAGCATTCCCCAGTTGATCAGATTAGATCGATATCTTTTTGTTGCATACTCGTTTGCAATATTCGCCCATCCGCCAAGCACTTTCTGGCAGGAAGCAGCCTGCTCTCTGGCAGATCCATCACCTGGTTTGACGGCAAAAATAGTACTGCCAATCCCCGTATTCTGCTCATTTACTGTTTTAAATTCCATCTGTATCTTTTCTAATACTTCTCTGATCTCAGAATAATTTTCGCTTACATTCTCACCAGCAACTCTTGCAAGTTCCGCTTTCTGAACTTCTTTTGCAAGCCCTACATAAGCTGGATCTTTTCTTGATAATGTAAATTCAGCAAGTCCCAATGGATTTGATCTGTAAGATGATGTCTCTCCTGAAGGAATCAGTTCATCCGTTGTCGTAACTTCATCATGTATTTCTGAAACTACTTTCAGGATCATATTGTCTGTCAGCGCACTCATCGCCGGCCAGTCTTTGATATTAGGACCAAATTTGATCTCAACGCTTGGATCTGCTACCCCTTTTGAATCAAAGACGCGGTTCGCATAGATCTTCTGGTCAAAATAGTACTGATATGTTCCATATTCCGTTGGAAGATCTGTTGCTGCAGTCAGGAATCCTTTGTTCGCAGCCGTCGCAGCGATCGATCTCGCATCCATTAACGCCACAGAAGAGATCTGACCATTCTGGAGTTTGGATCCTTCACGGTTCGGGAAATTTCTGGTCGTATGACGAATACTGAATGCATTATTTGCAGGTGTATCACCAGCACCAAAGCATGGTCCACAGAATGCTGTTTTTACAACAGCTCCGGCACCCATCAGTTCAGCGACACTTCCATTTTTAACAAGTTCCATATAAATCGGTGTGGAAGCAGGATATACACTTAATGTAAATTCATCTGATCCTATATCGTGGTGTCGAAGGATATCTGTTGCTGCACAGATATTTTCAAATCCACCGCCTGCACAGCCTGCAATAATTCCCTGTTCAACATATAATTTCCCATTTACGATCTTGTCTGTCAGTTTGTAATCCACCGCACCATCCAGACTCTTGATCGCTTTCTTTTCCACTTCTCTTAATATATCTCCCAGGTTTGCATTGACTTCTTCAATTGTATAAACATTGCTTGGATGGAACGGCATTGCGATCATAGGTTTGATCTGACTTAGATCCACTTCTATCATTCCATCGTAATATGCAACATTTCCCGGTTCAAGTCGTGAATATTCCTCGCTTCTTCCATGGATCTCATAAAATTCTTTGATTGTATCATCTGTTTTCCAGATAGAAGAGAGGCAGGTAGTTTCTGTTGTCATGACATCAATACCGATTCTAAAGTCGGCACTTAACGCTTCAACACCAGGGCCTACAAATTCCATTACTTTATTTTTAACATATCCATTGGAGAACACAGCACCAATAATTGCAAGCGCAACATCCTGTGGCCCAACGCCCTTCACGGGTTCTCCTTTTAAATATACTCCGACCACTCCAGGCATATTGATATCATAAGTCTGTTTTAAAAGCTGTTTTACAAGTTCTGGACCACCTTCACCCATTGCCATGGTTCCAAGTGCGCCGTATCTTGTATGACTGTCAGAGCCCAGTATCATTCTTCCACAGCCTGCAAGCATTTCACGTGCGAACTGATGAATGACCGCCTGATGTGGTGGCACATAAACACCGCCATATTTTTTTGCGCAGGTGAGACCGAATACATGATCATCCTCATTGATGGTACCGCCAACAGCACAAAGCGAATTATGGCAGTTCGTTAATACATAAGGTACCGGAAATTTTTCAAGGCCTGAAGCTCTTGCCGTCTGAATGATTCCTACGAATGTAATATCATGGGATGTCAGCTTGTCAAATTTCACTTTGAGCTTTTCCATGGATCCTGATGTGTTATGATTCTTCAGTATTTCATAAGAGATTGTCTGTGTTTTCGCAGTTTCTCTGCTCACAGTATTCCCTGTAGCATTTTTTATTTCGAACTCTGCCTGTGGACCATCGGTAATGATATCTTTTCCATTTAACAGATATGCGCCACCATTCAATAATGTAACCATGTATTTCCTCCTTACCTGATTTAAGCCGGTTAAATTTTTTCAATTCCTATCATAACATCTTCGCCATTGACATTCCATTCTTTTGCGATTCCATTCATACGACCTGTATGCATTTCATCTGCAAGTACTTTATCGGCGATTGTTTCCCTGTTATTTCTGACAACTTCAGCGATTGTCTCATTGGAATCAATATAAACTCTGATATGATCTGTTACTTCAAAATCAGCATCCTTACGCATCGTCTGGATCTTACTGATCACTTCATAGACATAACCTTCTTCAATCAGTTCTGCTGTAAGATTCGTATCAAGTACTACTGTAATGCCGCCATAGGATTCGGATACAAAACCTTCGACCTGCGCTGCATCGATCAGAAGATCTTCTTTCTCCAGCACTTCTTTGACACCATCAAGCTCGATCGTCAGAGTTCCTTTTTCGTTGATCTCATCCATTGCTGTATTTCCATCCAGTGACGCCAATACTTCTTTTAATGTATTCAACTGTTTTCCAAAGCGTTTTCCAAGTGTTTTGAGCTGTGGTTTGAATGTATAGGATGTAAAGTCACGCACATCATCCGTGAAAATTACTTCTTTCACATTTAACTCATCTTCGATGATCTCAATATAAAATCTTGAAAGACTGCCTTCTGATTTAACGTACATTTTTCCAATTGGCTGTCTGTTCTTGATATTTGCATTATTACGGGCTGCTCTTCCAAGGACGACCGTATTCAATACCTGATCCATATCTTTCTCGAGCTGTTTGTCAACAATAGACTGATCTGCGACAGGGAAATCACACAGATGAATACTCTCTGGTGCTGCTGGATCAATGCTCTTTACAAGATTCAAATAAATTTCTTCTGTGATGAACGGAACCATTGGTGCTGCTGCCTTACAAACTGTGACAAGTGCTGTATAGAGAGTCATATAAGCATTGATCTTATCCTGTTCCATTCCTTTTGCCCAGAATCTCTCTCTGCCTCTTCTGACATACCAGTTACTCATGTCATCCACGAAATCCTGCAGTGCTCTTGCTGTTTCAGGGATTCTGTAGTGTTCGAGGTTATGATCTACTTCTGCGACCAGTGTATTGAGTTTTGATAACAGCCATTTATCCATAACAGATAATTTATCATATTCAAGTGTGTATTTTGTTGCATCAAAACCATCAATATTTGCATAAAGTACAAAGAATGCATAGGTATTCCACAGTGTGCCCATGAATTTACGCTGTCCTTCCTGGACTGCTTTTCCATGGAAGCGATTTGGGAGCCATGGTGCTGAATTTACATAGAAATACCAGCGGATCGCATCTGCTCCGTATGTATCAAGTGCATCGAAAGGATCTACTGCGTTTCCTTTGGACTTGGACATTTTCTGTCCATTTTCATCCTGTACATGTCCCAATACAATAACATTTTCATATGGTGCTTTATTGAACAACAGTGTTGATTCGGCAAGAAGAGAATAGAACCATCCTCTGGTCTGGTCTACCGCTTCCGATATGAACTGCGCTGGGAATTGCTGTTCAAAAAGTTCTTTGTTCTCAAATGGATAATGATGCTGTGCAAATGGCATTGCACCGGAATCGAACCAGCAGTCGATTACTTCCGGCACTCTCTTCATCGTACCATTACATTTTGGGCATGTGATCGTGATCTCATCAATATATGGTCTGTGAAGCTCTACTGTTTTTGCTTCAGGATTGCCACTCATCTGCTCCAGTTCCTGACGGCTTCCGATCGCATGCATATGACCACATTCACATTCCCATACATTGAGTGGTGTTCCCCAGTAACGATTCCTGGAGATTCCCCAGTCCTGAATGTTTTCAAGCCAGTCACCAAATCTTCCTTTTCCGATACTTTCAGGAATCCAGTTGATCGTATTATTATTTCTGATCAGGTCATCTTTGACTGCTGTCATTTTGATGAACCATGATTCGCGTGCATAATAAATCAGAGGGGTATCACATCTCCAACAATGAGGATAGCTGTGTTCGAATTTAGGTGCAGAATAAAGAAGCCCTTTTTCTTCGAGTTCTTTTAAGACCATAGGATCTGCTTTTTTACAGAATACTCCTGCCCAATCTGTCTCCTGAGTCATTTCGCCCTTTTCATCAACAAGCTGTACGAAAGGAAGATCATATTTTCTTCCAACTTTCGCATCATCTTCACCAAATGCAGGTGCTATATGAACGATACCTGTACCATCTGATAATGTGACATAACTGTCACATGTAACAAAGAAAGCTTTTTTATGCTGTTTTTCACAAATACTGTCAGCAAAATGGAATAACGGTACATATTCTTTATATTCCAGATCTTTTCCTGTAAAGGATTCCAGTATCTCATAACCTTCCGTTAAAACAGTATCTGCCAGTGCTCTTGCCAGATAATATACTGCCCCGTCACTGTTTTTGACTTTCACATACTCCTCGACCGGGTTCACACAAAGTGCAACGTTGGAAGGAAGTGTCCAAGGTGTTGTTGTCCAAGCAAGAATGTATGCATCTTCGTCTTTTACCTTGAATTTTGCGATTGCCGAACGTTCTTTTACATCCTTATATCCCTGTGCTACTTCATGACTGGACAAAGGTGTTCCACATCTTGGGCAGTAAGGAACGATTTTAAATCCTTTATAAAGCAGGTCTTTATTCCAGATCTCTTTGAGTGCCCACCATTCTGATTCAATATAATCATCATGGTAAGTAACATAAGGAGCGTCCATATCAGCCCAGAATCCAACTGTTCCGGAGAAGTCTTCCCACATCCCTTTGTATTTCCATACACTTTCCTTACACTTTGTAATGAAAGGATCCAGACCATACTCTTCGATCTGTTCTTTTCCATCCAGACCAAGTTCTTTTTCCACTTCAAGCTCTACCGGTAATCCATGTGTATCCCATCCGGCTTTTCTCGGAACCATGTATCCCTTCATGGTGCGATATCTTGGAATCATATCTTTGATGACTCTGGTCAGAACATGTCCGATATGTGGTTTTCCGTTTGCCGTTGGTGGTCCATCATAAAAGGTATAGGTTTCCCCTTCCTTTCTGCTATCCATACTTTTTTGAAAAATCTGTTGTTCTTTCCAAAAATCTTCTACTTCTTTTTCACGTGCAACAAAATTCAAGTCTGTTGATACTTTCCTGTACATTGTTTTTCCTTCCTTCCATTTTGTTCCTGATTTACAAAAAAGCCCCGTCCTGTAAAAGGACGAGGCTGCTGTCTCGTTGTACCACCTTACTGCATACGATCATATGAGTTCCCTATAACGGTGGAATTCCGTCAGCGCCTACTTGTTATGGTCTTCAAATCCCAACTCGTTCAGACTGCAGCTCAGAAGTGATTTTCAATAGCATGATACTTGTATCCGTTCCCACCCATCCGGACTCTCTTTGACTTTTTCACGTTATTTACTGTCTTCGTCAACGTTTTTATTATATTCCGCCCTATTATAATTTGTTTTGTATTCCTATGTCAAGTGGTTTATCAGTTCCAATCGCAACTCCTGTGGGAACTGTAATGAGACATTCTTTTCATCGTTGATTTCTGATTTGCTTTCCGCTATAGTATAGGCATAGTGTCTTGTCAGTAGTAAATGATAAATCAACGGAGGAGAATCAATGGACAGACAAAATCTGACTCTGCTCACAGATCTTTATGAGTTAACGATGATGCAGGGATATTTTAGAAATAAAGCACAGAATGAAACTGTAATTTTTGATATGTTTTACAGGACCAATCCTTTAGAGAGCGGCTATGCAATTGCTGCCGGTCTGGAACAGGTCATTAAATATGTAAAGGAACTGCATTTTGCAGATGAAGATATTCAGTATCTTGCCAGTCTGAATATTTTTGAGACGGATTTTCTGGATTATTTAAAAGATTTCAAATTTTCCGGAAGTATCTATGCCATTCCGGAAGGGACCATTATTTTTCCCAGAGAGCCAATTATAAAAGTGATTGCCCCAATTATGGAAGCACAATTAGTTGAAACTGCGATCCTTACGATCATAAATCATCAGAGTCTGATCGCCACCAAAACTTCCCGTGTATGTTATGCAGCAAAGGGTGACGGCATTATGGAATTCGGACTGCGAAGAGCACAGGGTCCCGATGCAGGAATTTACGGTGCAAGAGCTGCTATGATCGGTGGTTGTGTAGGCACTTCCAATGTACTTTGCGGACAGCTCTTTGACGTACCAGTCAAGGGAACACACGCACACAGCTGGATCATGAGCTTTCCTGATGAATATACTGCCTTTAAAAAATACGCTGAACTTTATCCAAAAGCATGTATTCTTCTTGTGGATACTTATGACACAATTAAATCCGGTGTCCCTAATGCGATCCGTATCTTCCAGGAAATGCGTGATGCCAATATTCCATTAACATTTTATGGTATCAGACTTGACAGCGGGGATCTTGCCTACCTCTCCAAAAAAGCAAGAAAAATGCTGGACGCAGCAGGTTTTACAGATGCAGTGATCTCGGCCTCTAATGACCTGGATGAATATCTGATCGACAGTTTGAAAGCACAGGGTGCAACCATTACTTCATGGGGTGTTGGAACCAACCTGATCACCTCTAAGGACTGGCCTGCTTTTGGCGGAGTTTATAAACTTGCTGCTGTTATGGATAAAGACGGGCATTTTATTCCAAAGATCAAACTCTCAGAAAACAGCGAGAAAATCACAAACCCCGGTAATAAAAAGATCTATCGTATTTATGAAAATGATTCCGGGAAAATAAAAGCTGATCTGATCTGTCTGGTCGATGAGACTTTTGTTGAAACAGAATCTCTGCTTCTATTTGATCCACTCGAACCATGGAAAAAAACCAAACTGAAAGCAGGTACTTTTACGCTCCGTGAAATTATGGTACCAGTTTTTCTTGATGGAGCTTGTGTCTATGAATCACCAAAAGTAATGGAAATCAGAGATTATTGTCAGAAGGAGTTATCCACACTCTGGGATGAAACAAGGAGACTTGTGAACCCTCATAATGTTTATATTGATCTGTCTTCCAGATTATATGATATGAAGATCAGCCTTTTGGACGAACTGAGCGAGTCTGATTCCTGATCTACAAAGCAAAACCCATGATGCATCGGATCTTTTACCGGATTGCATCATGGGTTTTTTACTGTTTAAAATGAATAAGGTCTGCTATCTATATTTACACTAAATAATTTGAAAAGTCGTTACAAAATGCTTCCACATCTTTCTGTGTTGTTGCAAACGAAGTACAAAAACGTACTGCAGTATGATCTTCATCCATTTTTTTCCACTCTGCGACCAGATAATCCTGACTCATTCTTTGAATGACTTCATTTGGAAGAATCGGAAAAATCTGATTAGTCTTTGAATGCGTTGAAAATGTATATCCCTGTTCTGCAAAAAAAGTCTTTAAAATACATGCCATTTCATTGCAGTGTTTTCCTATTTCTTCATAGAGATCGTCTTTGAACAGCTCATAGAACTGTAATCCGGTGATCCATCCTTTTGCCATGATGGCACCATGCTGTTTCATATGATAGCGAAAATTCTTTTTCAGTTCATCTTTCACAAGGATCAGCGCCTCCCCAAACATGGCTCCGCATTTGGTTCCACCAATGTAAAATGCATCCAGATATTCCGCCAGATGTGAGAATGCAAGCTCTGATTCCTCTACTGCAAGACCCATGGATAGTCTTGCGCCATCCAGATACAGAAGTAGTCCTTTTGAATGGCAATATTCTGATAATCTTTTCAGTTCTTCCAGTGTATAGATTGTTCCAACTTCTGTTGTGTTCGAAATATAGACCATTGCAGGAAGAACCGAGTGTTCATCTACATGTTCATCCAATACCGGTTGTATCATTTCAGGAGTCAGTTTCCCATCTGAACTGTCAATATCAATGACCTTATGTCCTGTTGCTTCAATCGCTCCCGTTTCGTGAACATTAATATGACCGGTAGATGCAGCGATTACTGCTTCATATGGTTTTAATGCATGGGAAATAAAGGTCAGATTCGTCAGTGTCCCTCCGGAGAGAAAATGGATATCCACTTCCTGATTTTTCAGTTTTTCTTTGATCAGCCTTTTTGCCTCTTCTGTTATCTCATCAGCACCATATCCCGAATATTGTTCTTCACTGCCTGACAGGAGTGCTTTTAATATTCTTGGGTGGGCACATTCACTATAGTCATTATTAAAACGATACATTTTTCTTCTCTTTCTGATTTTATTCTGTTACTTCCTGAAATATGACAGACCTGTTTCTTCCTTCTGCTTTCGCCGTGTACATTGCTGCATCAGCTTTTTCAAAAAGTTTTTGTGCTGTTATACCTTCTTCGTATTCAGCGATTCCGCTGCTGATGGTAACTCGCTCGCCCGGCAACATCTCTCGTCTTGCAAAAAGTTTTCGAATATGTTCCATGTGGCTCCACACTTCATCCTGGTTCAGGTCAGGAAAGACAATTACGAACTCTTCCCCTCCGTATCTACACACACGTCCCTTTTCACCACAATATTCCGTCATCATTTTTGATAATTCTAACAAAATGATGTTTCCTTTTTCATGACCATAGGTATCATTTACATTCTTAAAGTTGTCGATGTCTATTACGACAAGGCTGACAGTCTTTATCTTTGTCCCTACATGGTCAAGCAGCGTTTCCAGATATCTGTAAAATTCCGTATGATTATATAGCCCAGTAAGCGGATCTCTTTTTAATGCTTCCTCAAGCGTATATTTCGCTATGATGCTTTCTCTGAGCTCTTCTTCCTTCTCTCTGGAATAGTTCATCATGACAATTGTAAGCAAATATGCCGAAAGTAATAGGATCAATGCAATCACTTCATTGATATACCACATTTCTTTGTCTCTGTTTGCCGAATCAAACCCATCAAAAAATGCGCTAAATAGCAGTGCTGCAATACAGATCAGGAAAATTCTTGTTGTGATCTTTTTACTGCCATACATGGACGACAACATCAATGGAACCATAAAAATACTTGCTGTAATCAAAAAATAATTATGCACCAGAGAAATGGTAAGACAAAAACCTACCAGACACAGGATCGGGATATAATCTTTTATCTCCTCAGACAAAGATTCCTTCTTAAGCAGGTAATTTCCGATCGCCAGGAGTGATACATTGGTCGCAGTTGGAAACAAAGTATATTTCATAAAATATTTCTGCGGTGTGGAAATCATAATACCTGTATATGTAAAGTATACGAAAACAATAATTTCAAGAAAGAGAATCAGAAAAACAATATAGGATAGATATTCAATTATAATGAAACGCCATTTATCATATGCTTTTTTATATTGCATTTTTTTCTCCCTATACTTAGAATCTATACATTCTGCATAGAATCAGAAGATGATTATTATAAATATAGCATAACTGTTTTTGAATGAAAAGCATATAATCAGAAAAAACCGGGAGCAAATTATCAAATTTACTCCCGGTTTACCAAAAATGTTCAAATTCCTTTCATACAAAATTCAAAAACAAGCTTCTCCTCTACAGGTAACAGATATTCTTTATGTGTTCTTGCACCCCAACTATCATCTCCTGCAATACCCATCTGCATCATGGATGCTTTGATTACAGTATAATGTACCTGCGGAAGTTCATATGGATGTTGTGCATTTTCTATTTCATGCGGCGTAAAGGGAAGCGCAGAAAAATTCATTTCTGTCCCATAAAAAATCATACCTCTTCCTTTTTCATCCATAACTTTTGCATATCTGACCCCAGTCTTGTTTCCACACTCCTGAGGAACTAAGTATCTCGCCATGTTCTCATGTACTTTGTTCTGATACAGCCCAAACCTTGCTCCCATATTTCTGTCTGAATATGTTTCTTCCGGTCCCATTCCCAGCCATTCTACTGTATCGTAATCAGCATCGATCTTCATGATCACACCAAATTCCGGCATATCCTTCAGTTCTTTGACTGGTTCATATTCCAGTCTGACCTTAATACTTCCATCAGGATGAACACAATAGATCAGAGCGCATTCTGACGCTGGTACTGTGGGCAGATAATAACGGTAAATAATCGTTGCCATATCCTTTTCTACGATCAGCTCCGGTTCTGATTTCCATGCGTCTGCTCCATGCTTATGTGTCAGATATAGACTTGCGATCTTCCATTGTCCATATCTTGCAGGCATCTGATTTCCATAATCATTATCTGTTGGTGCTCTCCAGAAGTTCGGTCTTGGAATGGATTTAATCATTTCTTTTCCGGCATATCGATAAGAGACAAGCCCACCGTTCAGATAAGAAAACAGCGCTTCAAAATGATCTCCTTTTACACCAATATTCAGCTTACCTCTGATCACATTCAGTCCCTGTACCGAACCCGAATCCTCAAGATCATCCGGAAGAACGTATTCAGAAGTATCTTCTTTTTTCACTTGAAGAATTTTTTCTCCAAATGCAGTTTCATATCCTTTTTCTGCCCAGCATTCATCTGTTTTCAGATGGAATGATACTACCATGGAGTATATCCCAGGCTCATCAAGTTTCCCATCAGGTATTGGATATTCTGCTTCCTGTAAAGGCTGAACTTCAATATCCAGCACTTCTTGTCTGATCAGCCTCCCATTTTTACAGATGCTGAATCTGCATTCATAACGGTCTGTAGGCGTGAACAGATTTTTATTCACAACAACGAAAGTTCTTTCATTCCATTTTACTGAAATATTCTGATAATGATATTTTACTTCCTGCATTTTAGGGGATGGTGAACGATCATCAGCATATACGATCCCATTCCCGCAGAAATTATAATCGCATGGTCTGTCATCAAAGTCTCCACCATATGCCTGAAAGTCTTTTCCATATCGATCCTTCTTCAAAATAGACTGGTCAATGTAATCCCAGATAAATCCTCCCTGATACAGAGGTTCTGTGTCTGTCAGATCGGTGTATTTATGCATCGCTCCACAGGAGTTACCCATGGCATGCAGATATTCACAGCAGATAAATGGTTTACTTCTGTCATGTTCTAAGAACTTCGCGATCTCATCTGCCGGTGTATACATCTGGCTCTCAATATCACTGGTACCATTATATCTTCTGTCATGGTGAACCCCTTCATAATGAACAGGTCTGGTCGGATCGACTTTTCTAAAGAACTCTGACATTTCGAAAAGATTGCTTCCACCAAAGGATTCATTTCCACATGACCAGATTAAGATGGATGGATGGTTCTTATCTCTCTGATACATAGAATTTGCTCTGTCAAGAATCAGTTCTTTCCATTCAGGTCTATTACCCGGAATGGCTTCTTCGATTCCAATAACCCCTCTTGCTACTGCATCCCAGACCCCATGCGTTTCAAGATTTGTCTCGTCAATCATATAAAGACCATACTGATCGCATAAATGATAGATCGCACTGTCATCAGGATAATGACAGGTTCTGATCGCATTGATATTATTCCTTTTCATGGTAATAATGTCCTGGAGCAGCTCTTCTCTGGTGACATGTCTGCCCCCAACAGAACTAAATTCATGTCGGTTGGCACCTTTAAATACGATTCTTTTTCCATTTAGGTACATGATACTGTTTCGGATTTCAAATTTTCTAAATCCAACAAAATATGGAATGATCTCCTGAAGAATTCCACTCTTATCATATACTCTGATCTCAAGACGATATAAGTCAGGTGATTCCGCGCTCCACAGTCTTGGTTCGCATACTGTCTGCGTTATTCCAGTCAGTCCCGATATCCCGATCTCTTCTTTAAATAATGGCTTTTCTCCATCATATAAACTGATTTCGGCACTTCCATCTCCTATACTATCCATCTCCAGTTCTAAAGTGCCCTGTTTAAAATCATCAGACAGAGGTGTTCGGATCTTAAGATCACGGATATGAACATCTGGAATATAATACAGAAATACATCTCTGAAAATACCTGAAAATCTGAAAAAGTCCTGATCTTCACACCAGCTGCCAGCAGTCCACTTTATCACCTGCACAGCAAGTTTATTGGTGCCTTCTGTTAAGTAGTCTGTGACATCAAATTCCGCAGGGGTAAAACTGTCTTCACTGTAGCCAATATATCTTCCATTCAGCCAGACGATCACTCCACTCTCTACACCCTGAAAGGATAGCATTGTTCTTTTTCTTTCAAAATTTGCTGGTAATTTAAAATATTTTACATAATGTGCGACCGGATTAAAATCCTTTGGAATTTCTCCCGGTTCGATCTGTTCCCTTCCATCCCACGGGTATTGTACATTCGCATACTGCGGTACATCATAACCTTCCATCTGGATATGTGCAGGCACATGGATGGTGTCCCAGTCATAAGCATTATAATCTGCCTTCTCAAAACCATTTACAGCAAGATTAAGATTTTTCGAATACGCAAATTTCCACAATCCATTTAACGAATACCGAAAACTGCTGTTCCGCAACTGCAGTTCTGAGTCATCTTTATAAAATTCATGGTCTGAATGAGCAGGCATTCTGTTTTCCATGAAAAACTCAGGATCTTTTATTTTATTATAATCAAACATATTCACACCTATTCATCAACTTTCTATCCTATTTGACCGCACCTGTAATTCCTTCCGCAAAACTCTTTTGCAGGACGAAGAAAATTATGATTGTCGGTATCGTACATAATAAAACACCCAGCATCAGTACACCATAGTCTGTTACATAACCCTCTGTCAGGTTCGCAACCAGCATCGGCATTGTGATACTCTTCTGGTCTGTCATAATAACTTTTGGCCAGAGATAATTATTCCATGCATTCATGAAGGTAATCGTCATGGCTGCAGCATAGGTAGACCGCATGGTCGGAAAGAACATCTTGTAAAATATCTGAAATTCGTTCAGTCCGTCTATTCTGGCCGCCTCAATAATATCATGCGGAAAAGATCTGGCGCTCTGGCGAAACAGCATGATCAGAAACGGTGTTGAAATCGTTGGCAGCATAAATCCGGCAGTTGTATTTAACAAACCGGCTTTTGAGAACATTTGAAACAGAGGGATCATGGTTGCAGCAAAAGGAACCATCATTGCTAACAGTATGACGCCCATCACGACATCTTTTCCCTTGTCATGAAAAATCTCAAATCCATATCCAGCCAGGGAACAGATGCAAAGTGACGCAAATGTCAGTAAAATAGCATACTTAAATGAATTCATCATAGCCTGACTGACATTTTGGGCACCAATCAGTTTTTGAAAATTCTCTATTAATGCTTTTCCCGGGAGCATGGCACCCCTGGTAACGTCAAGGCTTGTATTTGTAGCTGAGATCACCATCCAGAGAAGAGGAAAAACCGAAACAAATGACACAACCGTCAGAACTACATATTGAAAACTTCTTTTAATTTTAATCACGCTTATCACCTACTTTCATCTGAACAAATGCCAATACTGCAACAAGGATCAGAATCAGATACGACATAGCAGCTGCATACCCAAAATTTGGCACATATTTAAAGGATAAATTATAAATATAATGTGACATCGTTATGGTTGCATTGGCTGGTCCGCCGTTTGTAAGATTTACAGATTCATCAAACAACTGCAACGTTCCATTCGTAGACATGATAGCTGTCAGTAAAATAGTAGGTTTTAAAAGAGGAACTGTTATTTTAAAGAAAGTTTTGAATGGAGAAGCTCCATCGATCATGGCTGCTTCATAAACAGAATATTCAATATTCTGAAGTCCTGCCAGATAAAAGACCATGTTATATCCTGTCCATCTCCAGATCAATGCCAGAATTATAACCATTCTTGCACTGTTAGGATGGGCAAGGAAGTTATAACCCACTTCAAGAAAGCCAAGTCTGATCAAAATGAGATTCACAAGTCCATCCACTGCGAACAGTGACCGGAAAATAATGGCATAAGAAACAAGTGATGTCGCACACGGTAGAAAGATTGCCGTCCGAAACAGACCTTTAAAACGTAGGTGTTTATTATTCAGCATGGAGGCCAGGACCAGTGCAAGAAGAAGCATGATCGGAACCTGGATCAAAAGATAAATAAAGTTATTTTTTAACGCCTGAATGAATACAGTATCCTGTCCAAGACGCTGATAATTAAATATTCCTGCCCATTTCAGATTATTACCTACTCCGGTCTTGAACGAGAGCAGTAAAGCACGGAACATAGGGATAAAGCTCATGATCGCAATCAGAAATGTTGCTGGCATTAAGAAAAACCAGCCAGAAATATTTTGTTTTTTACTAAGGGTCAGTTTTTGTGATGTTGTTTTATTTGCCCGGCTCACAGCAATGCCTCCTTTATATTATGAAAGGGAACTTCCCATAGTCGGGAAGTTCCCCCACTTCACATTCTATCTATCAGTTACTGTCCCATCTGGAATTTGACAGTATCTTCAGCTGCCTGAAGTTCTGAAGTAATATCTGCTCCATTCACAACATTCGTAAGTGCTGTTGCTACTGCATCACGTGCTTCATAATAATATACGCCTGTATTATTGCTTGGTACTTTTCCTGCAAATTCTGTGATCAGTGCATAGATCGTCTGATCATTAAAGAATGCCTGTGGTTCCCCGTAAACTGCACTGTCTGCTGCTGGCAGATAAGTTGCAAGTGCACCTGAACTTGGAAGGATTTTTTCATAGAATTCTACACTTCCTGCAAATGTACTTCCCAAGAAATCTGTTGCAAGATCTACATTTTTACAATTAGATGTAACGACCCAGCTTGAACCGCCGTTATTGGAATAATTGGTAGCACCATCAACAGTTTCAAGTTTTGGCATATTTGTGATTGCCCATTTTCCTGACTGATCCGCTGCTGTCTGAATGGATGCAAGGATCCAGCATCCGTTGATCGTTCCTGCTACAGTACTATTTGTCAAAGTTCCAATATATTGATCCCAATCATTTACTTCGATCAATACGCCTGATTTGATCAGTTCCTGGTATACACCCATTACTTCTGCAAGTACTGCATTGTTTACGATAGTCGGATTACCTTCCGCATCAAATAAACTTCCACCAGCTGACTGAAGCATCATCATGATCAGGTCTGTTTCTCCTGCCTGCATGGAAAGCATTGGTGTTCCGGTCTTAGCAAGTACATCTTTACCAATTTCAATATATTTTGACCATGTAATATCTGTAAAATCATCTACTGTATATCCGGCTTTTTCCAATACATCTGTTCTTACACAGCTGATTACCGCACCATTATCAAATGGAACGCCATAATTTTTACCATCTACAGTTGAATAAGCAAGTTTTGCTCCACCGAACTGGTCAAATGCGATTCCAGATCCTGAAATATCTGTAAATGCATCTGGGTAACTAATCACATTTTTCTGGAATGCATTATCCTGCAATAACATAATATCCGGTAATGAGCTTAAATCAGATGAAGTCGCTGCTGTTGTAAGTTTTGTCTGAATATCAGCCCATGGTGTTTCCACTACGTTTAAAACGAAATCTGGATTTTTTTCTTTGTAGACTTCTGCTGCCTGTTCCATCGCATAAATATTAAATGCAGGATCCCAGCACCAGACTGTTAACGTGTTACTGTCTGCTGATGCTTCTGCCGCAGGTGCTTCCTCTGCTGACGCTTCATCTGTTGCAGCTTCTGTTGTTTCTTCTGCAGCTGGTTGCGCTGCTTCCTGTTTTGCTCCACACCCCATAAGTGAAAGCGATAACACTGCCGCTAATAATAATGCAATACTTTTTCTTTTCATACTTAATCATATCCTCCTTAAGATAGAAATACCTGTACACGAAAATCCCCGGTGATTTTGTTTAAAATGTACATTATCACAACATTTATCTGTTGATTTATGTATATTATATCATTCAAAAAGATAATATGTTTTCATATTCCATTAAAAAATATGCAATTTCGACCATGATTTACCAACCTCTGTGAGCTGAGATCTTAAAATTTTCAAGTTTGCACTCATAATTTTCCGGATGAGATTTCCATTGATAAGGTGTTGTTCCAACAACTCTTTTAAAATTACGGTTAAAAGTAGTCTGGGTCGCATACCCTACTTTCTGGGAAATCACTGACATGGAATCTTTTCCCTTTTTCATAAAATCACATGCCATCTGTATCCTCACCAGGTTAATATATTCAAGTGGTGGCATATTCATACACTCTTCAAAAACACGTCTGAAGTGGGTCTCGCTCATATGGCACGCTTCTGCAAGATCCTCTACTTTCAGTTCTTTGAAGTAGTAGTCGCTCACGTAGTCGAGTGCAGGAGCGATCTGAGTGGAACCAGATACGACTGCTTTCATTTTTTCAGGCTCAGGATCATTGATCCTTGCAATTTCAAACATCAGCGAAAGCATAAGTGCCTTTGTGCTTTCAAAATAAAACTCTTTTTTCTCCTGCATCTCTCTGAAAAGTGCACGTATGATCCCTGCAATCGCACCGTTGTTCTCCTCGAAAACAGCAAATGCTTTTTTATTGACCCTCTTGATCAGGTTATGTGCAAAAACAGAATTTTGTGGGTACATCTCATTAATAAATGTTTCAACATCAATAAAAAGATATTCCCAACTGCCAATCACATCGGGATCGCTCTGTGTTGTGTGTAATATATTTTTAGGAATAGAAGTGGCCATTCCAGCATCAAATCTAAGTATTTTATCCTCAAGTACAAGTTCTCCTGTACCAAAATAACAGAAACCAATCTCTAGCAGATTATGAAAATGAAGAAAGTCAGCATCAATTCCATAATACTGAATCCATTTATTCCCCATCAATGCGAGCAATGGCTCTTTCTGAGGAATCTCATAATATCGAAATTCTATTTTTTCCTTCTTTTTTTTAGACATGTTACACCATCCCCATTATGGTATTCGGATGATCACCTTCATTTCATCTAACAGACTCTCTGTAAGGAGAAGAAGATTCTCAGCGTCTTTTTCTATCATTCCTGTCTTTTTATAACGATATGTAAAGTTCGGAATTCCTTTCATACTGAATTTAAGTTTATCTTTAAAACCCGCAAGAAGAATTGGTATCATCGCCGGCTCAACGGGCGCATCTGCCTTCAATACGAATTTCAGCACTTCCTCTTTACCCTGTACTTCTGTAATAAACAACTTATGTGCTTTTGCTCTGATCATAGCAATTCTAAGCAGATTATCGGCAGGTCTTGGTATTTCTCCAAAACGGTCGAGCAGTTCCTCTTTCATGTCCTCATACTCTGTCTGCGTTTCCACTCCTGCGATCCGTTTGTAAATATCAAGCTTCTGCAATTCATTTAAAATATAGGTAGGCGGTATATAAGCATCGACATCAAGTTCCACCGTTGTATTAAAATCTTCCTGCGTGGAAATCCCCTTTTCAATTTTTACTGCTTCATTCAGCATCTTGCAATAGAGATCATATCCAACTGCTGCCATATGTCCATGCTGCTTTTCTCCAAGAAGATTTCCTGCTCCTCTGATCTCCAGGTCTCTCATTGCTATCTTAAATCCGCTGCCTAGATCAGTGAACTCTCTGATTGCCTGTAATCTTTTTTCCGCAACCTCTTTGATCATCTTATTCTTTTTATACATTAAAAATGCATATGCTGAACGGTTAGATCTTCCGACCCTTCCACGCAACTGATATAACTGAGAAAGACCCATATTATCCGCATCATGAATGATCATGGTATTGACATTTGAAATATCAAGTCCGGTCTCAATGATCGTTGTTGATACCAATACATCAATTTCTCCATTCATGAAATCATACATGATCCGTTCCAGTTCATGTTCTTTCATTTGTCCATGCGCGAACGCAACGACTGCTTCCGGCACTAGCTTCTGTATATTCGCTGTAATGTCTGCAATATTATTTACTCTGTTATAGACATAATAGACCTGTCCCTCTCTGGTCAGTTCTCTCACAATTGCTTCTCTGACCATTTCTTCATTATATTCCATGATATAAGTCTGAATGGGCATTCTGTCATTTGGTGGTTCTTCAAGCACGCTCATATCCCGAATTCCTACCAGACTCATATGAAGTGTTCTTGGTATCGGAGTAGCCGTCAGTGTCAGAACATCGATCGTATCTTTCATCTTCTTGACTTTTTCTTTATGAGTCACACCAAATCTCTGCTCTTCATCTATAATGAGGAGCCCAAGGTCTTTTGGAATAATATCCTTAGACAACACACGATGTGTTCCGATCAGAATATCGACCATTCCCTTTTTAAAATCAATCAGCGTCTTTTTTTGTTCTGCTGCACTTCTGAATCGGGACATCAGATCTATTCGTACCGGAAAATCTTTCATTCTCTGAATAAAAGTATTGTAATGCTGCTGCGCCAGTATTGTGGTCGGGACCAGAAAAATGACCTGTTTTCCATCCTGTACAGCTTTAAATGCCGCACGGATCGCAATCTCCGTTTTCCCATAACCAACATCTCCACAGATCAAGCGGTCCATGATCTTAGAGCTTTCCATATCTGACTTCGTTGCTTCTATTGCATTCAACTGATCTTCCGTCTCATCATAAATAAACATTTCTTCAAACTCTGTCTGCCAGACCGTATCAGGACCAAACCGGAATCCTTCTTTCATCTGACGCTGCGCATAAAGTTCGACCAGATCTTTTGCGACCTCACTAACTGCACTTTTTACTTTTGTTTTTGTCCTTATCCATTCCTGCGTGCCAAGCTTATTTAATCTGACCTGTTTTCCATCTGCTGATGCATACTTCTGTATCACATCAAGACCGGTCGCAAGTACATAAAGATTGCCGCCGTCCCGATACTGGATCTTAATATAATCCTTTGTTACATGATTCATTTCAACTTTTTCAATTCCCTGGTAGATACCAAGTCCATGATTTTCGTGAACCACATAATCTCCGACTTTTAATTGGGAAAAGTCCTGGATCTTTTGTCCTTCATATACTTTTCTTTTTTTCTTTTTTTTATGATCTGTACCAAAAATATCACTGTCTGTTATGACAAGATATTTAATTAGCGGATATTCGAAGCCTCTGGTAACATGCCCATATGCGGTCATGACCTCTCCCGGAAGAATCTGACGATCCATTTCTTCACTATAAAAACAGCTCATACCTTCCTGCAAAATGTCTTCAGCAAGCCTGGCTGCTCTGGTTCTCGATCCTGATAAGAGCAGGATACGGTATCCATTCTTTTTATATTTTTTCAGGTCTGTCAGCAGATTCTCAAAACTACTATTGTAAGACGGAACCGACCTGGTAGTAATGTCGAATTTTGAAGAAAATTTAAATAAATTCTGATGCATATCTATGGAGCAAAGTGCAAGCATTCTTTTTCCTGCAAGAATTGCCACTACTTCTTCCATCGAACGTAAAAGTTCCATTTGTTTTGGCAGAATATATCCTTTTTCTGCTCTGTGAATCATGCTTTCTCTAAATTCAAGTTCAACAGCACCTGCATGCTCTGCGATTTTTGCCGGCTCATCCATAAAGATACAACTGGAAAACCCATTAAAATAATCAAACAGGCTACCGGATTCTTTATAAAAATAATTAATATAACTCTCCACATTTGCATAAGCCTGAAATTCTTCGATCTGTTCTTTCAGATCTGTATATAATGCAGCAACACGGGCTCCTTCTTCCGTTTTAAATTCTTTTCTGAATTGTTCGCGGCATCTACTCGCATCCTGTTCAATTTTTTTAAGTCCTTCCCTTATTTCTCCTTCATTCAGAATCATCTCAGTGGCAGGAAAAACAGTAATTTCATTTCTTTCTTCTATCGATCTCTGACTTAGCACATCAAAGGTTCGGATCGATTCCGGTTCATCTCCCCAGAGTTCAATTCGAAATGGATTCTCTTCTGTCAGATCAAATATATCAATAATGCCACCTCTGATACTGAACTGTCCGGGTATTTCGACCTGATAATTTTTTTCATATCCCATTTCCACCAGTTTTTTTGAAATCCATGTCTCATCCACAGTTGTCTGTTTTGTAATATTCAGAACACTCTTTTCAAGAACTTCCAGCGGGACCTGCGGAATCATAAAATTATCAAAGGTCGTAATCAGCGTAAATGGTGTTCTTTCAAGAATCTTTTTCAGGCATTTCATTCGTTCTGCTGTCAGTTGTTTACCATGGATATCAGCCTGATAAAAGATCAGGTCTTTCCCTGGAAATATACTGACATTCTTGTCATAAAATTTATAATCCTCATATAATTCTTTTGCCTTTATTTCATGATAAGTAACGATGATCTTATAATTAAAACCACCGCTTAATCCATATATCATATGAAGTTTCTGTGAATCGACACACCCTGTCAGAAGAACGCTCTTTTTTTCATCCTGCAGTGTTTCTGCTATTTGAGGAAATTCTGCCATTTCCCACAGCGGGGCTGATAATGCTTTCACTTCGATCTCACCCTTCTTTTTTATTAAAACGGTTCATCGCTTCGTCCGTTCGGTCAGACATCATCAGAACAACTGCTTCAGATGCTTTAAGGCTGCTCTCATCCATGATCTTTCTTTCCGTTCCTGTAAAGTGGCCCAGAACATAATCCGCAAGATCATATCCTTTAGGTTTTTCACCAACGCCCATTTTGATTCTCTGGAATGTTTCCGTCCCAAGATGTGCAATCAGGCTCTTGATTCCATTATGCCCGCCGGCACTTCCTTTTTTACGAATTCTGATCTGTCCTACATCCAGACTGATATCATCATAGATAACGATCAGCTCTGATTCAACGTCGATTTTAAAATAGTCTGTAATTGCTCTCAGACTCTCTCCGCTCAAGTTCATAAAAGTCTGAGGCTTGACCAGAACTACTTTCTGACCATTGATGTACCCTTTCCCAATCAGTGCTTTGAATTTATGTTCTAATACGGAAATCTGATTCTGCGCTGCGATCACATCGATCACATCGAATCCAATATTATGTCTTGTATTTTTATATTCATTTGTGGGATTTCCAAGTCCTGTTATGATGTACATAGTTCTCCTGTTCCGTCCTAAATAATAGAGTCTGTAATTAACGAATCAGTTTTAGATTACTAAAATATAACAGGGATGTCAAACTGACATCCCTGTGTGATAACGGTCTATTACACTTCTACTGTCTCAGGCTCCAGTAAGGCCTTTTCATAATGTTGCAGAATGATGTTTTGAATGTTTTCTCTTGTAGCTGAATTGATGGGATGCGCAATATCTCTGTACTCACCATCTGTTGCTTTCTTGCTTGGCATTGCGATAAAGAGTCCCTTTTCTCCCTCAATTACCTTGATGTCATGAACAACAAATTCATCATCAATTGTAATCGACACGATTGCCTTCATTTTGCCTTCTTTTGCGATCTTTCGAACGCGTACGTCAGTAATAATCATTTTAGATACCCCCTTGTTTTGTAAGTATTTCTAGCTATAATATATATCTTTCATTTTTTTCTATTACAATCTTGATTCCATTTTCACCTTTGTGATAGGAATTCGCCCTGATTGTATCCCTGCTTTCAATGATGCAGTTCTCAATATGAGTGTTATCACCAATATAAACGTTATTCAAGATAATAGAATTCTTAATAAAACAATTATTACCAATAAATACTTTCTTAAAGACTACTGAATCCTCAACAATTCCATTAATAATACATCCACTGGAGATCAGACTGTTCCTGATCTGTGATCCCATATTATATTTTGCCGGAGGAAGATCATCTACTTTTGAATAAACATCCGGGTACTGCTTGAAGAAATAATCTCTGATCTCTGGTTTCAGAAAATCCATATTCGTACTGAAATAATCTTCAACAGAAGCAATATTTCTCCAATACTCTTTGATTTTATATCCATATATCTTTTTGAGATTTTTATATCTGATCAGAATATCCCTTACAAAATCATGTCTGTCTTCTTCTGCTGATTTTTCGATCAGCTCGATCAGCTGTCGTCTTCTTATGATATAAATACCACAGGAAATCGTATTTGATTTTGCAACGATTGGTTTTTCTTCAAAATCTTCGATCAGACATTCTTCATTCATTTTTAAAGTTCCGTATCGTTCTACTTCCGTGCCCGCAGGCATATCTTTGCACACGACCGTGATATCGGCTTTTTTCTCAATATGATATTCAAGAACTTTATTATAATCCATCTTATAAACACAGTCGGCTGAAGCGATGATAACATATGGTTCATGGCTATTTTTCAAAAATGCCAGATTCTGGTAGATCGCATCTGCTGTTCCTCTATACCAGAAGCTGTTATCATAGGTTACTGTTGGGGTAAATACAAACAACCCACCTTGTTTTCGTCCAAAATCCCACCATTTGGATGAGCTAAGATGCTCATTCAGACTTCTTGCATTATACTGAGTAAATACGCCTACCTTTTGTATATGTGAGTTCGACATGTTACTCAGTGCAAAATCAATACTTCTGTAACTTCCCGCAATCGGCATTGCTGCGATCGCACGCTTTTGAGACAGTTCTTTCATCCGGTGGTTATTGCCGCCTGCAAGTATAATTCCTATTGCCCTCATGATTCGTCACCTGCCTTAATCAGTGTTTTACCTCCCGCCAGACTTTTATTCATATAATCATCGTAATCCGTTGTTCCGGCAATCACTGTGTTTTTACCAACTGTTACGCCGTCTGGAATCACACTTTTTTCTCCTACCGTGACCATTCCATGGCTATAAATATGAGGATGTGTTTCATTTGGAACTTCTTCCCCGATTCCAAGCCGGACCTCATTACCGATCTGAACATTCTCAGCTATGATTCCTTTATTGATCTCACAGCCATCTCCAATCACCGCTTCATTCATAATGATAGAATCTCTGACGATGGTTCCCGATCCGATGGTTACACCACAACCTATGACCGAATTATAAATTTGTCCATATATAGTCGTACCTTCACCTATAATACTCTTTTCTACTACACTCTCTGATGAAATGTATTGTGGAGGAAGCGTAAGGCTTCTTGTATAGATCTTCCAGTACTCTTCATATAAATTAAATTCGGGAACAATATCGATCAGCTCCATGTTGGCTTCCCAATATGACTGAAGCGTTCCAACATCTTTCCAGTATCCATTATATTCATATGCATATAAAGGAGCACCTTTTTCATGGCAGTAAGGAATGACATGCTGTCCAAAATCTAACGCCGGTTGTTCTGCTTTTGCGATCAGTGCTTCTTTTAATGTCTTCCAGTTGAAAATATAAATTCCCATCGAAGCCAGATTACTTCTTGGATTCTCAGGTTTTTCTTCAAAGTCAACAATTCTGCGGTTCTCGTCCGTGATCAGAATCCCAAACCGCTTGGCTTCTTCAAGTGGAACCGCCATGGTCGCGATCGTTACTTCTGCTTTGTTCTGCTTGTGAAAATCAAGCATGACCTCATAGTCCATTTTATAAATATGATCTCCTGAAAGAATCAAAACATATTCAGGATTATAGGTCTCCATGTAATCAATATTCTGAAATATTGCGTTAGCTGTTCCGGTATACCACTGGCTACTGGTACTTTTCTCATAAGGTGGCAGTACTGTAACACCACCAATATTTCTGTCTAGATCCCAAGGAATTCCAATTCCAATGTGGGTGTTTAGTCTAAGTGGCTGATATTGTGTCAGAACACCGACTGTATCCACTCCGGAATTAATACAATTACTCAGTGGGAAATCGATGATTCTGTATTTTCCGCCAAATGCAACTGCAGGTTTTGCCATTTTCAAAGTCAAAACCCCTAACCTGCTGCCCTGCCCCCCCGCAAGCAACATGGCTATCATTTCTTTTTTTATCATGTTGTCACCTCATTCCGTCCGATTTCTCATATTTTAGAACTAATTCAATTACGTAGATTATAACATACCGTAATCAGATTGTGAATATTTTTTACAAAATTATTGGCATTTAATGCCAGTATTTATGTGTAAATTTTACAACTCTATTTTTATGTTTTTGTAAAATCTGTGCATAATCGCGGTTAGTTGTGCCTTATTTGAGGAATTATAAACAAAACATACAAGATACTGTGTCAGGCTGCCTCCAATCATCACAGTAACTTTTTTCCTGATGTATCCCTTGTTTTCAGCCATTGTAAAATAATAATTTTATTAAATTATAAATTAACGATTGGTTTTTTCCATACAGGTGAGTATAATACATATGGGTTTGAAATAAAGTGCATGCACCCGGCATGCAGATAGGAGTCATCAATGTATGAAATAGATTTCAAAAAACCGATCCATGTCTATTTTATTGGAATAGGCGGAATCAGTATGAGCGGTCTGGCTGAAGTACTGCTTGATTCAGGTTTCACTGTATCAGGTTCTGATTCAAAACAGTCTACACTGACAGATGATCTGATTTTAAAAGGAGCAGTTGTCCATTATGGACACAAAGCTGAAAACATCAATTCAGATCTTGATCTGATCGTATATACCGCTGCTATCAAAGCAGATAATCCGGAATTCGTGGCAGCCAATGCCCAGCATATTCCGGTTCTCAGCAGAGCAGAACTATTAGGACAGATCATGAAAAAATATAAAACGCCAATTGCCGTTAGCGGTACACACGGAAAGACAACTACAACTTCCATGATCTCCGAAATACTGCTGCGTGCCGATCTGGATCCTACTTTATCAATTGGTGGAATCCTAAAATCGATCAACGGGAACTTCCGAATAGGAAAATCAGACTATTTTGTGACTGAAGCATGTGAATATACAAATAGTTTTTTAAAGTTCTTTCCTAAAATCGCGATCATACTTAATGTGGAAGAAGATCATATGGATTTTTTTCATGATATTTCTGAAATCCGTGATTCTTTTCATCAGTTCGCAGGTCTGCTCCCCGCAGATGGCACACTGATCATAAACAGGGATATCCCTGAATATGAAACAATCATCAAAGACCTGCCCTGCAGCATTATAACCTTTGGTAAAACTGAAGATGCCGATTATATCTGTCAGGATATCTCCTATAGCGAAAGTGGACACGCTTCTTTCGTTGTCATAAGAAAGCATAAAGAATCCCTGCCAGTCAGATTGTCTGTTCCCGGCGAACATAATGTTCTAAATGCTCTTGCTGCGATTGCTCTGGCTGAATGTCTGTCTATCAGTACCGAGTCCTATCAAGGTGCATTGGCACAGTTCAAAGGCTCTGACAGACGTTTTGAATTCAAAGGAAAAGTTGGAGGTGTTACGATCATTGATGATTATGCACACCATCCAACAGAAATACGCGCTACGCTGCAGGCTGCCTCAAATTACCCCCACAATACACTATGGTGCGTATTTCAACCGCATACCTATACCAGGACAAATGCCTTCCTGCAAGACTTTTCCGATGCATTATGTCAGGCAGATAAAATTATATTATCAGACATTTATGCAGCCCGAGAAGTCAACACCATCGGCATCACATCACGTGATCTGCAGAAATTACTGCTTGAAGCCGGAAAAGAATGTTACTATTTCTCTACTTTCGATGAAATTGAGAATTTTTTACTTGAACACTGTATCAACGGTGACCTGTTGATAACTATGGGTGCCGGAGACATTGTAAAAATCGGGGAAAACCTCCTCGGTCAATAAGTTATCCACAATATCCACATTTTTTATGAGGAAAACTGCCTCCTAGAAAATGTGGATATTTCGTTTACATAATCTATATTTCTGCAAAGCTTTGAAAACCTTGTTTTAAAGGGTTTTAAGCCGATCAGACAGACGCTCTCTTTTGCATTATGTGGACTGGTTTTCCACTTTATCCACAATTCAAATAACCGCTTGGAAGGCGCATAAATGCTGGGTTTTCTGTTAAAATCACACTTTCATTTTAAATACTGTTGTGCTATAATTCATTTGCTTTAGAAAATAAATGAGATGGGTGATACTATGAGTTCATTAACGATTTACAAAGAAGGATATATGGATATGACTCCAATATCCAATCTTTTTATTGATTTTTTTATAAAGGATGCAAATGATGCACAGATCAAGGTCTATCTTTATCTGATACGTATGATGAGCGCGAATCTGCCCACGAGCATATCCGATATCGCTGACAAGTTCAATCATACAGAAAAGGACGTTCTGCGTTCTTTAAAATACTGGGAAAAGAACGGTCTGATCTCACTTGAATACAGTGACACAAAGACTCTGACCGGAATCCATCTGAATGATCTGAACCGTCTTGTATGCAAAATATCAGATCAGAAAGAATCTACACAGCTTCCTGAAGCAATTTCTTCAACACCGGAATCCGTTCAGGATCCACTCCCTGATCCATCTTCGCGTTTTGATAAGCCTGCTTATTCTCCAGATCAGATCAAAACATTCAAAGAGCAAAGTGATGCGCAGCAGATTTTATTTATTACAGAGCAGTATCTTGGTAAAACACTAGGTTCTTCTGAAATTAAATCAGTTTTCTATATTTATGATGTATTAGGTTTTTCTTCTGATCTGATAGATTATCTGATACAATATTGTGTAGGAAGAGGCAAAAAAGACTTCAGATATATCGAAAAAGTTGCACTATCATGGGCCGAAGAAGGAATCACTACGCCAAAACAGGCTGCATCTGTTGTTGGAAAATATGACAGAACAGTTTATAAGATCATGGCTGCACTTGGAAAGACCTCTGCTCCTGTAGGAAAAGAGGTTGATTTTATCAGCAAATGGACAAAAACATATGGTTTTTCTCTGGATATTATTCTGGAAGCTTGTGACAGAACAGTACTTGCTGTTGATACACATCGATTTGAATATGCTGACAGCGTGATCAGCAACTGGTATAAGTCAAATATTCATCATCTTTCAGATATTCGTAAGGCAGATGAAACTTTTAAAAAAAGCAGACCTTCAGCAGTGCTGGCAAAGAATGCATTTAATCAGTTCGAACAAAATACCTACGACTTTTCAAAACTCGAAAAGGAAATTCTTAGTAACTGAAAGGAGATCATCCCGTGCCATTAAGCAATTCGCAATATGATGCCATGATTCGTAACTATGAAGAGCGCCAGCTGCATAACCGACATCTGCATACAAACCGCAAGGAAGAAGTCTACCGGTCCATACCGGAATTTGAAGCCATTGACAACAGCATCGCATCCATTTCTGTTCAGCAGGGCAAGAAACTGATCGATGGAGATGAGTCTGCTTTATCTGATTTAAAACTACAGCTCGAGGAACTCTCAACGCAAAAGCAGTCACTTTTAGCTTCTCATGGATATCCTACTGATTACCTGGAACCAATCTATCATTGCTCTGACTGTCAGGATACCGGATATATTAATAATGAAAAATGTCATTGTTTCAGGCAGGCTATCATTACCATGCTATATGCACAGTCAAATATACAGGAAGTCCTTTTAAAAGAAAATTTTTCTACTCTTAATAGTTCTTATTATGAAGGTGATGATCTGACACGTTTTCAGAATGCCGTCAAGGAATGTCATGAGTTTGTATCTGTTTTCGGAAAAGATTACCGTAATTTATTCTTTTACGGAACGGTCGGAACCGGAAAATCTTTTCTGTCAGGCTGCATTGCAAAAGAGATCATAGAAGCAGGTCATCCTGTTCTCTATTTTAGCTCTGTTCAACTCTTTGATATACTTTCTGCAGGTACTTTCGACTATAAAAAGAAAGAAGACCTTTACAATCTTTTAGATGACCTATATAATTGTGATTTGTTGATAATAGATGATTTAGGAACAGAGACCCTGAAAGCAAATGTCACATCACAACTTTTTTCCTTTCTGAATGAACGACACATCAGGAAAAAACCAACAATCATCTCTACTAATCTTTCTCTTGAAGAAACACGCAACCGTTATTCTGATCGAATTTTTTCCCGAATCATGAGTCATTATCATGTATGCAAATTAACTGGTCCGGATATCAGAATGTATAAAAAAAGATTGATTAACAGAAAGTGAGGATTCTTCCGCTATGCCCAATCGTGAAGAAAAACGTAACCTTGAAACAATACCTGTAGGTTCTCTTGGCATGATCGCCTTAGAAGGCTGCAAGACTCTTGGTGAAAAAATCGACCATTATCTTGTAAAATGGAGAACAGAACGCAAGAATGAACATAAAGACAGTCTTGCTTTTGCAGGGTACCAGAGAGAGTCCTATCTTCTCAAAGCCAAAGTGCCCCGTTTTGGTTCCGGAGAAGCAAAGGGAATCATTTTAGAATCAGTCAGGGGTACCGATCTCTTTCTTCTGGTCGATGTGGCTAATTATAGTCTGACCTACTCACTATGTGGTGAAACGAACCACATGTCACCTGATGATCATTATCAGGATCTCAAGCGCATTATTGCTGCTGTTGGCGGAAAAGCAAGAAGAATCACTGTGATCATGCCTTTTCTCTATGAAAGCAGACAACATAAAAGAACAGCAAGAGAATCTCTTGACTGTGCAATCGCTCTTCAGGAACTGGTGCAGATGGGCGTTGATAATATTATCACTTTCGATGCACACGATGCCCGCGTACAAAACGCAATTCCACTTCATGGATTTGAAACTGTACAGCCAGCCTATCAGTTCATTAAAGGTCTTTTAAAACATGTTCCTGATCTTGATATTGATGCAGATCATATGATGGTCGTCAGTCCTGATGAAGGTGGTATGAGCCGTGCGATCTATATCGCGAACGTACTTGGTCTTGATATGGGTATGTTCTATAAAAGAAGAGACTATACACATATCGTAAATGGCAGGAATCCAATCGTAGCTCATGAGTTCCTTGGTTCCAGTGTAGAAGGGAAAGATATTATCGTAATTGATGATATGATTTCTTCCGGAGAAAGTGTTCTTGAAGTTGCGGCCGAACTGAAATTACGCAAAGCAAACAGAATCTATATCTGTGCTACTTTTGGCCTTTTCACTAGTGGACTGGATAAGATCGATACCGCATATGAAGATGGACTGATTGATAAGATCCTGACTACGAATCTGATCTATCAAACACCTGAATTACTAGAGCGTCCTTATTACATTAATTGTGACATGAGTAAATATATTGCTTATATCATTGATACACTGAATCATGATACATCAATCAGCGATCTTTTGAATCCCAACGACAGAATTCAAAAACTTGTTACAAAATATAAAATACAGCGGGATGAGAAGAACAACTGACCTTACCGTAAATAAATACCTAAATCGTTAATATAGTCCTGATTAAGAACGGTGCACTCCATTTTGGAGTGCACCGTTCTTAAATTGTGACAGATTCATTTATTAAATACCAGATCATATCCAAATACTATATATTATACTTTAAAAACCGAAATCGTATCTATGAGAAGCTGTGCCTCATTCACCAGATTTGTTACTTCTATGCTGACATTCCCAAGAGAATTACTTTGATCAGAAGTCGCTGCTGCCACCTCTTCTGTTGCTGCAGCACTTTCTTCCGTAATTGCCGCCACATCTCCCATGGAATTGGAAACTTTGTCTGAGCTTTTTTGAAGTTCAACTGTTTCAGTTGAAATTGCAACAGCTTTTTGAACTATGATCTGAACAGCATCCTGGATCTTTGCATAAAGTTCTCTTGTTTCATCAAGTGATATCTTCTGCTCACTTACGATCTTTTGAACTTCCATAACATCTTCCATGCTTCGCATCGTTTTATCAAGAATATCCTTTAATAATGTTTCGATATCATTGCTTGACGATGCAGACTGCTCAGCCAGTTTTCTGACTTCATCAGCAACGACTGCAAATCCTTTGCCCTGTTCTCCAGCTCTGGCTGCTTCTATTGCGGCATTTAATGATAACAGATTTGTCTGATCGGCTATTTCCCCGATCACACCAACGATCTTTTGAATTTCCGATGCTTTGCTTTCAAGTAACGAGATCGCCTGTACTACCTTTTCAGTTGATCTGTCATTTTGTTCCATCAGGCTATGTTGTCTTTCAAGTGCTAATACGCCATCCTGTACTGAATGATCTACATCGAGTATCAGTCGGTGCGTATCCTGGCTTGATTCTGCAACCTGTTCGATCGCTCTTGACATATTCACGATCATATCTGCTCCTTCCGAAACAGAAGATGCCTGATTACCGGCTCCTATCGCAAGTTCATGGGATGTTTTTGCAATTTCCTCCGATATTGATTTCGTATTGTCTGTGATCACCTGAATCTCTCCAGATGAGTGATTGACTCTTTCAGCCGCACTTCCGATCTCACTTACTACACGTGCTATATTTTCTGTCATCGCTCGAAATGCTTCTGACAGATCTTTTACCTCTTTTGCTCCAGATGATTTGATATCTATTTGCAAATTACCATCCGCAACTTTCTGAGCTTCTACTGTTAATGCTTTCAGTGGTTTTGTTATTTTACCCGCCGCTATAAAGCTGACTGCAAGAATCACAAGAATTACGATTACGATCAATATTGCAAATGATATTCTGCTCTGCGTCACTTCTGCAAATGCTTCATCCTGATTGATCGTAAATGCAACTGACCAGGAAGTCGCCGGAACTTTTCTAAATACAAGAATTTTATCTGTTCCATTATACTGATATTCTTCATAACCACTCTCATTTGAAGTCATCATGTCTGTCAGTGATTCCAGACCGGTAATGGTATGCATATCAACATTCAGCAATTCAGCCTCAGGATGTGCTATGATCAGCCCTTTTGAGTCAATCATAAATGCATATCCGCTCTCGCCAAGTTTACGTTCTGTGACTTTTTGTGTGATGGTATCAAGTAAGATATCAATGGCCATAACACCATGGAGATCTCCCTGTTCAGACTTGATCGCCTGTGCTACCGAGATGGCCCACTTGCCTGTGACAAGATCAAGATATGCATCGGTATAGACGACTCCGTCTGCTGCTTCTGCAGCAAGATACCATGCTCTGGTACGGGGGTCATAATCTGCATCCGGTACCCACAGCGATCCATCAATCATGACTCCGTCTTTGGTTCCAATATAAATATCTGATACAGTACCTTCTGTTGCAGGAGTAAACAGGAGCGGATTTAAATATTCAGGCGTAATCTTCGAATCAATACCATCCTGATATAATGTAGATAACGACTCAACGATCTGGGCCTTCTGTATGATCCACCCATTGATATCTCCGGTCAGTGTATCTACCTCTGCCTGTAATTCTTCTTCTATCTTCGTGTAGGTCTGATTTTTAATACTGTTGTCTGCGATCAGGGCAACTACTCCTGTTGCAAGAATACTTGCGCATCCAAAAACACTGATCAGTAATGTTCTTAATCTCATAGTCCCACTCCTCCAACAAAATACACTGAATTTGTTATCACGCAACCTTGATACGAAGTTTATAAACTTTATTTATCAGTTATTATGCTTTAATGTACTGATATTATATCTTATTGTTGGTTATTTATCAATTATTTTGTTTGTATATTTTGATTATTCAGTATATATTTTAGCCTTGCTTTTATATAAAATTGTGCTATACTATTCAAGCGCGCAAAAGCCCTGATTAAAAGGCTTTTGATAACTAAACAAGATGCATCGGTATTCGATTCATTTGCTCAACAACACGTCAGTTCGTAACCTTCCTGACGAAAAAAACAAAACTAAAGGAGATTTTTCAATGAAACAAAAAAATGTACTTTTCATGACCCAGGCAGCAATGATTGCTGCAATCTATGTAATTCTTACCTTTCTTGCCAACGCTCTCGGTCTGGCAAGTGGTGCAATTCAGATCCGTTTTTCAGAAGCATTGACCATACTTCCCTTTTTTACCCCTGCAGCAATCCCAGGATTGTTCATCGGCTGTCTGTTAAGTAATACTTTGACTGGCTGCGTCCCTCTTGATATTGTATTTGGAAGTCTGGCAACACTGCTTGGTGCGATTGGAACGTATTCCCTCCGTCGTTACAAATGGATGGCTGCCATTCCCCCTATCGCTGCCAATACGATCATTGTTCCCTTTGTTCTTAAATATGCATATGGAATTGAACCCTTATGGTTTAGTTTTGCCACTGTATTTGCAGGCGAAGTCATATCATGTGGTGTTCTCGGAATGATTTTATTGTTCTCTTTACAAAAAAACGCAAAAAAAATCTTTCCCAACTAATCTGGGAAAGATTTTAACTGATATGTCATTACATGAGATTTTCCGGATTAAGACATTCTAACTCCGGAATCACAAATCTTCCATCTTTTCTGATCAAAACATCATCAAAGTATATCTCACCGCCTCCGTATTCCGGACTCTGGATCAAAACCAGATCCCAGTGAATCACGGAGGTATTTCCGTTATTCGCTTTCTCATAACAATTACCAGGGGTAAAATGTATCGAGCCCGCTATTTTTTCATCGAACAGTGTATCTTTCATTGGATGATGGATGTACGGATTGACCCCGATCGCAAATTCTCCGATATATCTTGCGCCTTCATCACTATCTAAAAGACGGTTTAATTTTTCATTGTTATTTGCAGTTGCATCAATAATTTTACCATCCTGAAATGTGAACTGAATATCTGTATATGTATATCCCTGGTAAAGAGATGGCGTATTATAACGAATAACTCCATTCACGCTATCTTTCACAGGGGCTGTATAAACTTCACCATCCGGAATATTACGTTTTCCACAACAGGGTACCGATGGAATTTCCTTTATGGAAAAACTCAGGTCGGTTCCAGGAGCTGTAATTCTGACTTTTTCAGTCTGATTCAGTTTTGTGACCAGTGCTTCCATTGCCTGTCCCATTTTTGCATAATCCAGATTACAGACCTGAAAATAAAAATCTTCAAATCGATGCGTACTCATCGATGCCAATTGCGCCATGGAATCATTTGGATATCTAAGCACGACCCATTTTGTCTTTGGTACGCGTATTTTATGATGTACCGGTTCCATATAAATACTGTCATATAATTCCATTTTGTCTTCGGGTACATCTGAAAGTTCTGAGACATTATCTGTTCCACGGATCCCAATATAGCAATCCATGGAAGACATTTCCGCACAATCGATTTCAGCCATCTTCTCAAGTTGTTCCTTTGTACATCCCAATAAGAGTTCGCGCAATACTTTCTGGTTTGTATAGTGTGCAAAAGGCATTCCTCCTGCCTTGTATACTTCACTGATAATACATCTTGCAAGCTCTTCTGTTTTCTCACCAATATAATGAATATATACTTTTTCCCCAGGTTCAACTGCACAGGAATAACGAACCAGGCCATTTGCAAGTTTTACAATTCTCTCATCCATATTTTACTCCTTCTTTGTATAGGTAATAAAATTATTACCATTTTCTTCAAACCACTGTGTTGAATCCAGAATTCCCTTTTTATATATTGTTCCAGTCTGTGGGTCCATAATCACTGTATTCAATTCATTAAATCCAACGATCAATACTGCATTGCCATCATTCAGCATTGCCATGACCGGGATTTCTCTGTTTACATAATACAATACAGAATCTAATGTACATCCTGATAAAATCAATGCCTGCGACTCTTCTATATTATCCTCCAGAATATCATTGATGGTCATTCCACTTAAAAGAAGCGTATTTGAACTCTTCTGAATTCCCTCAAATGCCAGTATACTGTCAAGACAAACCGATAGGCTGGTCTCACCTTCTTCCACAAAAGTCTCGGTGATTTTCATGATCTGGTTCTTCGTCATCCTGTTCCCTGGTGCCCAGACTTCACCGCCGCTTTCATTTCTCACAACGCCTGTAATCTCAAATGCTCTTTTTACCGCTTTAGCAGGATCTGTCCAGTCAGAATCCACCCCATAAGGATCATATACATAATACTTAACATCTTCATTTTCAACTTCTGCCAAAGAAATTTCTCGACCACCCTCAAACAATACTTCTTTTGGTGTCATAAATTTGATCGTATCCGGTGTGACGGTTTTTTTCAATACGACCTGTATCACTGTTTCATAATCCTGAATTACAACAGATTCAAGGCTATTCTGTGTACTTTCAGCCTGTTTTGCATTTAGGATCTGATCATCTTCTATCCGTTCATAAAGCAGCAGGTTTACATCCTGTTCTTCTGATAAGGCAGTTTTAGTGATGCGCTTTAGCGTCAGCAGATTATCTTCAACAAGTCCTTCCGTTACAAAAACACCTTCCTGCTGGTATTCTTTTAGTATTTCTCCCTGTTCATTCTGAATGATGACCTTCTTCATCGGAAAAATAGTTTCCCCTGCTTTATCAGTGATTATATCATCCTGATCTGCAATTCCATAAATAATATCGTCTCCCATAAATCCTAATGGTGCAACTCTTTGCATATCTAAAACCGATGTTCTGCTCTCCTGTGTTGTATTCAGATTCAGAAGGATTAATTCCTTATTTCTGGTCTTATCTGTTTCTGACTGCCAGGCAATCATTTTATTGTTTTCTGATACTTTATAACTGTCTTCTGTCAATCCTGAAGCAATGATCTTGCTATCCTTTGCAATCAGGTCTACTGAATAGATTGTTCCATCAAGCATCAGATACATCACATTATCTTTTGAAACATATGCAAGATTGTTGATCTCTTTTGCAAGTAATTCATAAGACCTGTCATAGTGAATAAAAATATCCTCTTCTATTGTATTTGTCATACTGTTAAAATAATAGACCTGTATTCCAACACTTCCTTCATGCCTGCCGCGATTCATGTATCCATACACCATGAATCTTACGTTTCCAGTTTCCTCGACCGACAGAATACGGATTCCATGTTTATCGAACAGCGTTCTTGCATCCCAGTTTTCGTTATCATAAAAAGAAAATAGTCTCACATACTTGTTATCGACCATATTAAAAGAGTAGAGTGTATTCTGCTGAACAAAAGCAATCATATTTCCATCTTCACTCTCTCTTTTCTCAATGGAAGGACTGCTGATTCCGATCATGATCTTACTGCTCGAGAAAATATCCTGGTTCATCTGTGGATATTGATTCATTGTTCTCTCAAAATCCAGAAGATACATTCTTTCTGTTCCATATTTTACCCTATAATATTCTGTTACTTGATACTTCTCTTCATTGACCATGGCAACATACTTAAGCAAGACCGTTGCCGTCTGGCTTCCTATTTCAGATATACTGGCGTGAACATCCCCTGCCTTCATAACACTTAAGTCTCCCCATGTGATCTGCGAAAAACTAGAGTGTATATTGACTTTGTTAAATGTAGTATTGTCACCTTCTGAATTGGGTTCAAGGTATTTAATGATATCATTATTCTTAGTAAAGGTACTCTCATGAAAGTAGTTTACAAAATTAAGTTTTTCATCTGTAAACAGTTCTTCTGACTGAAGCACCCTCGTATAATATCGAATGACCTCGCCGGTTTCTTTGGTGATTAAAAAAATCAGTGTATATTCGGTATCCGGTTCGATCAGATCTTTGAGCGTGACTTCAAGATCAATTCCCTCTTTGGTCGTATTATACTCTGATATTTCAGTATTTTCGATCAGTCTGCTTCCATCCGCACTTCTTACCTCAAATCCAAGTCCTTTGATATCCAGATCGTATGTATCTGCATGAAACCTTATTTTTCTGTCTTCTCCAATGGGCGTGACAGAATCCCGGATAAAACTCTCTTTCATCCGGGACGCATAGCCATGCATACAGTTAATATTTGTACCATTTCTTACCACATAGACAAGTGGAAATTCTGCAGGACTCATTTCTACTGTCATATCTGCATTCCCCTGATTTGTGATTGCACCAATCACTGCTATTGATGCAAAAAAAGTCACAATACAGACGAATATTTTAATAATTGTCTTTTTCATAAATTCCTTTATTCATTTCTTAGCAGTCTGTTCAATGCTGGGTCAACATGAAGAAACTGAAAGAGTTTTTCAAGTTCTTCTCGTTTGTTATTTAAAACTCTTCCTGTCTTAACAGCTCTGATCAGAATATTTTTTGGTGTGTGTTCCATATCTATAAATTCAAGGATCTGCACTGAATAACCTTGTTCTGTTAATAATTCAGCCCGGATCGCATCAGTAATCAATGCTGACATTCTTTCTTTGATCAGTCCGTATTTTAATATACCATCCAGTTCAGTACATTTGATCTGACGGTTCAATTCGTGCTGACAACATGGCACAGAAAGAATTACTTTTGCATTCCAGTCAACAGCTTTTTGTAACGCATGATCCGTTGCAGTATCACATGCATGCAACGTAACGACCATATCAATAGAGTGTTCCTGAGAATAATCTGCAATATCTCCATGTAAAAAATGTAACTCCTGATACTCATACTTTTCAGCGAGTCGGTTACAATGCTCAATCACATCTTTTTTTAAATCCAGTCCCGTGATCGAAATATCAAGACCCTTCACATTTTTCAAAAAATGATACATTGCAAAGGTCAGATACGACTTACCGCAGCCAAAATCCAATATATGGATTTTCTGTTCCTTATCAAGTTCAGGAATGATGTCTTCAATAAACTCCAGGAAACGATTGATCTGCCTGAATTTGTCATATTTAGACTTCAATATTTTTCCTGATTCCTCCTGTATTCCAAGGTCGATCAAAAAGCCAACAGCTTTTCCTTCTTCAAGCAAATATTTCTTTTTTCGGTTATGTGTCAGATCAATTTCTTTCTCTGCGCCGGTAACCACTTTCTCTTTTACAGTCATTTTACCCTTTTTACTGATCAGCACCGTCACGATATGGCTGGTCGTATGAATTTCAAGCTGCCTGAATTTCGTTTCCATTGCAAAACAGACTGCAGTAACTGCATCATTCTTGCTATAATTTTTATGGATGACCTGCGTACCAATAAAGCTGCTTGCCTGATATAATAGATGGTCCTTTTGAAGTATCGGACGAAGTTTTAACTTGATCGTCTCTTCCCCTTTGACCGGATTGCTTGCAACCAACTGATACATTGTTTCTGCTATATGTTTTTCTAATAATTGTTGTAATTTTTCCATAATTCTATTTTAAGTCTTCCCTGATAAAAGCTCAACATAATTTTTTCTTAAAAAAGATATAGACGAGCACCTCTATATGGCCATCGTCTATATCTCTCTCTTATTTTTGATTCTTTTCTTTATAATGATTCTTTATATTGATTTTTTACATTGATTCTTTATGCTGGTTCTTTATATTGATTTTTTATACCGATTCTTGTCTTTCTTTATAATGATGTGCCTGTTCGAGCATCATGTCTTTTACTTTCATTAAACGAATTTGTGTGCTTCTTTCGTTCTCATCCAGTTTCATTACGATGTACTTGATGTTTTCTCTTAATTCCGGGATCATAACATGTTCCAGAGCGTTGACCCTTCTTCTGGTCTTCTCTATTTCTGCGGCCATAAGCTGGCATGCCTTTTCACATTCAGCCAGTTTAAGCATATCCGGAAAAATGTCATGCAGTGCTTTTACCGAATCATCAAGGTCACTTGAAGTAAAGGCAAAACCGTAAGAGTAAATATCATTTGCATCCGGTGTTTTTGTATGATAGTCAAAAACTGGGATATCAACACTCATTACATTTTTACTGTCTACCTGTAAAAACACTTCCTGTTTCGGGGCCATCAGTGCAACATTCAAAACTTCATTTGACATCCCTGCTCTTGCAAGAACAAAGTTTTTATTTGCTGCGCGGATTCCATCTTCGACTTTTTCTCTCAGTTCTTTATTCTCTCTGACAAGATCCAGAAATTGTCTCATGAGTTCATCGCGTTTATCCTTTAACAGTTTGTGTCCCCTTGTTGCAGTGACAAGCTTTTTCTTTAATTTAGTCAATTCCATTCGGGTAGGATTGACATGCGTTTTAGCCAAGTATTTTTCCTCCCTTCTTCCTTGGAATTATTTCCTGCTGTTATACAATAAACAATTACTGTTTACCATAATACTGATCCAGGAATTCATCCTTAATTCTCTTAAGTTCTGTTCTTGGAAGAATAGATAGAAGTTTCCATCCAAGGTCTAAGGTCTCTTCAATATTTCTGTTTGTATGATATCCCTGCGATACATACTCCTGTTCAAATGCATCGGAAAATTTTGCATAAAGTTTATCGATATCTGTCAGCGCTGCTTCACCAAGTACGACCATGAGTTCTTTTGCTTCTTTTCCGCGTGCATAGGCAGCAAACAACTGGTTCATTGTATTTGCATGATCTGCACGTGTTTTTCCACTTCCAATTCCTTTATCTTTCAAACGTGACAGAGATGGAAGTACATCGATCGGTGGTGCAACACTTTGTCTGTAGAGTTCACGACTCAGGATGATCTGGCCTTCAGTAATATATCCTGTAAGATCTGGGATAGGATGCGTTTTATCATCTTCTGGCATTGTTAAAATCGGAATCATTGTAATACTTCCAGGCTTTCCTTTCAGACGTCCTGCACGTTCATATAAAGATGCCAGGTCAGTATACATGTAACCCGGATAACCACGGCGTCCCGGAACTTCCTTTCTGGCTGCCGATACTTCTCTGAGCGAATCTGCATAATTCGTAATATCTGTTAATATGACCAGAACATGCATGTCTTTTTCAAAAGCAAGGTATTCAGCTGCTGTCAGTGCCATTCTTGGCGTTGCAATACGTTCGACCGCTGGATCATTTGCAAGGTTTACGAACATAACAGTTCTGTCGATCGCACCTGTCTCACGAAAACTCTGGGTGAAAAAGTTTGCTTCTTCAAATGTAATACCCATTGCTGCAAAAACAACCGCAAAAGGTTCGCTTGTTCCACGTACTTTTGCCTGTCTTGCAATCTGAGCCGCAAGTTCAGCGTGTGGAAGTCCACTTGCCGAGAAGATCGGGAGTTTCTGACCTCTTACCAGAGTATTCAGACCATCGATCGCTGAAACTCCTGTCTGTATAAATTCCTGTGGATAGTTTCTGGCTGCAGGATTCATAGGCAGACCATTGATATCCATTCTTTTTTCCGGAAGGATCTCTGGACCATTGTCGATCGGTCTGCCAAGTCCGTCAAAAACACGGCTTAGCATATCTTCTGACACTCCAAGTTCCATGCTTCTTCCAAGAAAACGTACTTTACTGTTAGAGAGGTTGATACCTGTTGAGCTTTCAAACAGCTGAACCAGTGCATTTCCTCCGTCAATTTCCAATACCTTACAGCGTCTTTTTTCTCCACTTGCCAGTTCGATCTCAGCAAGTTCGTTATAGGAAACATCTTCCACTCCGCGTACAAGCATCAGAGGACCTGCAACTTCCTGGATCGTTCTATATTCCTTAGGCATTAGGCTTCCTCCTTTTTCAGCAGTTTGTCTATATCTCTATCGAGATTTTCAAGTATGTCATCATAATTTTTCTCCATTACATCAGCTGCAATGTATTTAAATCTACCAATTTTTTCTCTGACCGGAAGCTTGACCAATTCATTTATGGATGCTCCCTGCTCCAGCGCATGTAATGCTTTATCGTAATATGCAAGAACCAACTCCATCATTTTGAACTGTTTCTCTAATGAAGAATAGGTATCCACTTCATGGAATGCATCCTGATGAAGAAAATCTTCTCTGATGGAACGTGCCGCTTCAAGTTTTAATCTGTCTGGAGAGGAAAGTGCATCCATTCCGACAAGTTTTACAATTTCATCCAGTTCAGATTCATCATGTAACAGATGCATCAGTCTGGAACGTAATTCCATCCAGTTTTCATCTACACTGGAATTAAACCATTTACCCATATTATCTGAATAGAGGGAATAACTTGTCAGCCAGTTGATTGCAGGGAAATGTCTTCTGTATGCAAGGTTCGAATCGAGACTCCAGAATACCTTAACAATTCGAAGTGTTGCCTGAGATACCGGCTCGGAAATATCTCCACCCGGAGGTGATACCGCACCAATAACAGACAACGTTCCTTCTCTTCCATCTGCGCCTAGAGAGATTACTCTTCCTGCACGTTCATAGAACTGTGCCAGACGGCTTCCCAGATAAGCTGGGTATCCTTCTTCACCAGGCATTTCCTCAAGACGTCCGGACATTTCACGGAGTGCTTCTGCCCATCTTGAAGTGGAGTCAGCCATAAGTGCTACTGAGAATCCCATATCTCTGAAATATTCTGCAATCGTAATACCAACATAAATCGATGCTTCTCTGGCTGCAACAGGCATATCAGAAGTATTGGCAATTAAAACAGTTCTTTCCATTAGAGAATGTCCGGTTTTTGGATCTTTCAGTTCGGGAAATTCATTAAGAACATCTGTCATTTCATTTCCACGTTCTCCACATCCAATATATACGATAATATCTGCTTCTGCCCATTTTGCCAGCTGATGCTGAACGACCGTCTTTCCGCTTCCGAACGGTCCCGGAACAGCAGCTACACCACCCTTTGCAATTGGGAATAAAGTGTCAACTACCCTTTGTCCTGTAACCAAAGGCATATCCGGAGACAGTTTTTCTTTATAAGGACGGCCGACACGTACCGGCCATTTCTGCATCAGTGTAATTTCTTTTTTCTCGCCATCGGCTGTTTCTACAACAGCAATTACATCCTCGACCTTATAATCGCCTTCTGAAATAGATACAAGGGTTCCCGCAAATCCATGCGGAACCATGATCTTATGTTCAATAATAACTGATTCCTGTACAGTCCCGATAATATCTACAGCTTCTACTTTGTCACCAACATTTTTCTGCGGTACAAAGTGCCAGGATGATTCTCTGTCAAGAGCTGGTATTTCAATCCCTCTCTTTAAATTATTGCCTGTTTCCTTCATAATACGCACCAGAGGTCTCTGGATACCGTCAAAAATACTTCCAATCAACCCAGGTCCGAGTTCAACGCTGAGTGGTGCATTTGTAGACTCTACAGGTTCTCCCGGTCCGAGTCCAGACGTTTCTTCATAGACCTGAATGGATGCGAGGTCTCCATGCATTTCGATGATTTCACCGATCAGCCTCTGTTCACTGACACGAACAACGTCAAACATATTGACATCACGCATGTTCTCTGCTATTACCAAAGGTCCTGCGACTTTTTTTATGGTACCTTTTTTCATTATACTTATCACCCGCTTTACTAGTTTTCGTTGTTAAAAATGATATCTGAACCTACAGCTCGTTCTACTGATTTTCTTACGTTTGCAATTCCGATCCCATTATTTCCACTCACCCCGGGTAAGGGGATGATTGCCGGAATCAGACTGCTTTTGTAGAATTCTATCTCGTCCAGAATTTCGCTATATAGTGCTTCTGTTGTGTAAATGACTGCATAAGAGCCTTCAGCAAGATGTTTTAATGTTTTTGTGGCTTCCTCTTTTGTACTGACAGGATAGGTTGCAATTCCTAAAGCCGCAAATCCATAAATACTGTCACGGTCTCCCATAATCGCTATTTTATACATACATATCCCTCAGTCTTTCCCTGATCGAATTCTCAGGTAATTCATTTAATTTTCCTGATAATAGAATTCTGACAGTTTTTATTTCATTCTCTCTGGCCAGAATATAAGCTGCAAGAGGTGATACTGATATCGTGTTGTATTTTTGTGGCTTGATCCTGTTTATGATCAGATTGTCGCACCAACGTTCAAATGTTGAAAATGACTCTTTTAAAGCAAATACCGCATCATCATACACTGTTGTTGAAAGATAATCATAAATTGCTTCCACTCCTGTCAACGCTGCCCTGACCAATTCTTTCTTATCAAGTGTCTGGCACTGTGCAAGGGCCATTTCAAAAAATTCAATTCTTTTTCCTGTTTTGGCTCCCCTGATTGCACAATTCAGATTGGCAGTCACGACTCGTAGTTCAGCATATTCCATGAGAAGCTCATTGCCTGATTCACCTGCTTTTTTATACACTGTATCCAGTGCTGCACGGTCCAGGATGATATCGCAGAGCTGACCATCGCCATTCCTCATCTGCATTTGATATGCTTCTTCCGCCGCCGTCTGCATGTGGTCAGGCAGATTCGTAAAATCATGATTCTTAACAGCTTCAAAAATTAGTTCTTTATCAACAGTTCCATCATTTATAAAGATATTTGGCACTTCGTTTCTGACATAGACCTGTTTGATCGCTGCTTTTAAATTATGAAAATCTTTCTCATATAAAAAGGTATCAAACACTGACATGTCCGTCACCAGTTCTCTGATAAAAGTCCAGGTCTTTTCCCGTTCCTGGGTGAGGATCTCTTCTGCACTTTCACCTGAGTGTTCTCCCCATCCTTTATCTGTAAGTACCTTCAGACAGTCTTCATATGTTTTACAGGACAGCAGCTGTTCCAGAACTGGTTTATCAAGCAATGCAAGTTCTTTGGAACGTACGCGGGCAACTGCGTAGATGTATTGTTCCTTTGACATCCAAACACCTTCCCTTTCTATCATGTCTGCTGCTCAAAAAGCAGCTGTCCGATTTTATCCTGTAAATAATCTCTTTGATTCTCAAGAAGTGCTTCAAAGGAACAATTCTCTTCCACATCATCATAGATCAGCAGAAATCCGCCCTTGATTTTCGCAGACTCTTTTGAAATTTTCAAAGCTGCTCCTTCTTTTTCGTTTAGAACAGAGGCAATTCTATGTTCAAGATCCGCCGGAATCCTGTCCAGATCTCTGGGCGAAAATCTAATTTCTCCATTCAAGCCTCTTGCATATTTAGGAAGCATCTTCAAAATAGTAGAAAAATACTCTTCTGACTGCATCTGAAGTAAATGTTCCTGCGCCTTTTCTATGATACCACTGATACATTTCTGTTTTTCTGTCAGTATCATTTTCTTTTTCTGCAGCGTGGCTGCTGACTTTGCACGTTCCAGAAAGGAAACTGTTTCAAGCTCTGATTGTGCTTTCGCCTCTTGTGTCAGCTTTTCCCCTTCCGCAATTGCATCATTTTTTATTTGTTCTGCTTTTTTCTTGGCCTGCAGAATCAATTCCTCAGCGGCAGCAGAGGCATCATCCTCAATATGCTTAATGATTTTATCCAATCCGGTCATAGCCAAGCTCTCCTTATTTTCATTATATTGCCAGTGGTGTGATTCCCATAATTGCAAGAATGGAAATAAGCAAAGCCAGGATCGCGTATGTTTCTACCATCGCTGGGAAGATCATTGCTTTACCAAACTGATCTGGTTTTTTTGATACAAGTGAAATACTTGCAAGGGAAGCTTTTGCCTGTCTGACTGCTGAGAAATATCCAACAACTGCCATTGGCATACATGCTGCAAAATAAAGAAGTCCTTTTTCCAGTGACATATCAGATGATCCACCAAGCACACCGATCTGTGTCAATGTAATGAATGCGATCAAAAGACCATAAATACCCTGTGTACCAGGAAGCAACTGTAAGATCAGTACTTTACTGAATTTACTTGGGTCATCTGTTACAACGCCTGCTGCAGCCTCTCCTGCCATACCAACACCAATTGCTGATCCGATTCCTGCTACCAATGCTGCTAAAATTGCTCCTGCTAATGCAAATACGATTCCTAAACCTTCCATCTTTTCAATTCTCCTTAATCTTGTAATATTTTGTATTTACTTTAAATGGTCTGAAAGAACGTCCTCCGCCATTATAAAATTTGCCAAAAAATTCAACATACTGTAAACGTGTTGTATGGACATACGCACCAAGCGCATTAATCGCAATATTCAGAGTATGTCCGAATATTACAATAATCAGAAATGGAATGATTCCAAGTGGTCCAATCGCTGTCATACTTGCCATTTTATTAATTACCGTGCAGATAACGCCGGTCGCAAGACCCAATGCCAGCAGACGGGAGTAAGATAACACGTCACTTAAATAACCTGTAATGCCATATAGCGCATAAAGTCCTTTTAGAAAACGCTTAAATGGATTCTTTGACTCTCTTCCATTTGTTAAAACAATACCGACCGCTCCTACCAAAGCCAGAATTCCACCCACGCTGGTCACTGCACCCGGCAAAGAGACCGTAAGCCCGAGTGTGTTCGTGAATGTTGGAACTCCCATTAATGCAATGACAGAGCCAATCAGAAGAAAATACCAGAAAACAACATCATATAAAATACCTGTAAAATCTTTTGCTTTGTAGTTCTGATACAGTTTCATTGTAAGACCTGTAATCAGATGAATAATTCCAAGTAACATGGAAAAAACAAGCATTCTCATTGGTTCCTTCACCGGGAAGAACCAGACAGGCGGTATGCTGACGGTTGTCCCAAGAAAGCTTGCTGAAAAGGTATCGACAATATCTCCCAGATAACTTCCAAACATGACCCCCCAGAAGGTCGTAGAAATTCCACAGTAAAAGAACATTTTCATAGCTTTACTCAAGCCTTCTTCCATGGTTTTTCCAAATTTCAATAATGCAAGTCCGCAACATAGGACTATAACAAGCCCATAGACTGCATCAGACAACATCAATCCAAAAAGAAAATAATAAAAGATCGCCGTAACAGCAGTCGGATCCATTTCTCCTTTGCCCGGCAGACTGAAAGACTCAATCGTTCCTTCAAGTGGCTCCACAAATTTATTATTCTTGAGTTTGACAGGTACATTTTCTTCCTCTGAAGGCATTTGAAATTCAACATGGATCTCATACCTTTCATGCAGATCCTGTTCTAACTGTGCACAATCTTCTTCCGGAAGATATCCTGTTATCACGAAGATATTTCTTGATTGTGGCAACGCTCCAAGAACCTGGTATTTTTCAAGACGAAGTGCACAATAATCCTGATAAAATCTGATGTTCTCTCTCTCTTTAGAGAGTTCTGCAAGTTCTTCCGACAGTGCTTCAATATCCTCAAGCACTTCTTTGGTCTGCAGTCTGAGCTCTTCATCCATCTCTTTTGGAGGCTTGCTTCCCTGTATGGCTGGATAAGAAAATCCCGCATTTCTAAGTTTTTCAAACACACTGTCTGCATCTTCTTTTCTACAGAGAACAAACAGATTGGTGCTCATTTTATTGCTGCTGATCAAATCGATGGTGATTTCTTTTACATCAGGCATTTCCAGATAAAGGCTTTCTAAACTCCACTCTCCCGGAAGTGTACCGATAAAAGATTTTGTTGTTTTTGTACCCTTGAAATTCAGTGGAATGTCAAGACCAGACCATGGGATCAGCATTTCAGACTGGGTTCCTATTCTCGCAAGTTCAGCTCTGCTTTCTGCAAGCTGCTTCTCGATCTGAACGACCCTGTTAACGACCTGAGAAATTTTATCTCTTT
>JAQVCQ010000177.1:2044-3211 GCA_028689715.1 Lachnospiraceae bacterium | reverse complement strand
CCAATCACTCATTTCAAGGAGGACCCTATTGACTGAATTGACTAAAAAGCACCACCAGCTGAATAAGAATCGAAAACGCAACTTCTTTTTCATCCTTTCTTTTCCTCTGCTGCTTACACTGACTGCATTTCTGGCCGATACCCCTGGTGAAATTCTGAGAGGACTTTACCAGATCATCATTTCTTCTGATATTCTTCTGGTCGATTATCTGAAAATCGGCGGACTGGGTGCAACGCTTGTCAATGTAGCCCTGCTTAGTCTTTTTACGATCACTCTTTCGTATCTGCTGCGTGTTAAAATGAGCGGTATGCTGATCGCAGCTACCTTTATGACGATCGGCTTTTCCTTTTTTGGTAAGAATTTGCTAAATGTGCTGCCCATGTATCTGGGTGGACTTCTTTATGCCAAGACCCAGAAAATCGAATTCAAAAATATACTTGTCATCATCATGTTCTCATCTGCACTCGCACCTGCTGTCAGTGAGATCGCTTTTGGACTTGGACTTCATCCTCTGATCAGCGTTCCTGCTGCAATTGCGTTTGGTGCCTTTTGTGGCTTTGTGATCACACCATTATCAGCGAATATGATCTCGATCCATGATGGATTTAATCTTTATAATGTTGGGTTTTCTGTTGGTATCATTGCCATCGTTCTGAACTCTTTATTTAAGAGCTTTGGAATTAATCTGGTTCCAAGACTGATCCTTTCTACCGAATATAACGTTTTCTTTGAAGTGTTCTTTTTGATCCTGTTCACTTTTCTTATCCTTCTGGGATTTTTTATGAACGGAAAGTCCTTTCATGGTTATTTCCGCATTTTTCAATATTCCGGAAAGCTCATTACGGACTTTACACAGCTTGAAGGATATGGAATCACATTCATTAATATGGGCGTCATGGGATTTTTATCCATGATCTTTGTCTTTCTTGTGGGCCATAATGGTGTGTACAACGGGCCTGTGATCGGTGCGATCTTTGCAGTCACAGGATTTGCTGCCTTTGGTAAACATCCTAAAAATGCGATTCCTGTGCTGATCGGAGTCTATATTGCCGGTGTTTTGAAAATCTGGGATACCAACTCAACCTCCTTTATCATTGCAGGTCTCTTCGGTACTGCGCTTGCACCGATTGCAGGTCGTTTTGGTCCCTTCATTGGAATACTTGCAGG
>JAQVCQ010000177.1:0-1944 GCA_028689715.1 Lachnospiraceae bacterium | reverse complement strand
AGAATGTAGATCGCCTTCTGGGCACATTCCTCATTCAGCCCCTGATTCTTGGGCGGGGCTGCCAGATGACCTGCCTCTGCCCGAAAAAGCGAGGTCTCATCATCTATGATACAGTAGCTGTTTACATGATTCTTTTCGAGCCAGATTCTGATCCCTGTTTCTGGATCTGCATCTTCATCTGTTTTATCAATGAGGAACATCCCTTCCTCAAACAGCATATCCGTTAACTCACATGCAGGTGCAGTCACAGGAGTCATATCACTTTTAAAATGATCTTTTAAAGTAGAATGCAGTATCAGTTCTGCTTCCGTTTCTCTTACTACTTTTTTCAGAATCTTGATTTTATCAGGGTCAAAGAGCGCACTTGTATTGGTCATTAGAAAACTATGTGAGTTTAAAACGCCATCGATGTCGAGGAATATAACTTTCATCATATCTCATCTCCGCCTTTCCCTACTCAATAATGCTCCCATCAGCATTTGGTGGTTTGTTTATAGTTCTTCAAATTTCAGTGGTCCTTTCATGATCTTTCTTGTGATGATCAGCTGTCCAAAATCATCACCTTTAATGTACCAGTTCACCAGATAGAATTCTCTGTTGATCAGTTCAATTCCTGTAATTCCTCTTGGATGAATACAACACCCTGTATTCAGGTAAGCCGGCATACCAGCTTCAGGCAGTTTCGGCCTGTGTGTGTGTCCGCATAAAATTGCGATTCCATTATTCTCGATCCATTTAGAAAATCTTTTCTCGATCTTATGTCTCTTGGCTCTGTTTTTTGAAGGACTTGCCGGATTTTTCAGTCCGATCATATGCATATTTCTCCAAAAATAACGAACCAGTATGGAAGAGACGAACCAGATCTCATCGTTGGTCAGATCCCCCTGATGACCGTGTACCAGAAGCACTTCTTTTTCTGATTTATCATCCCGTAGCACCATGCTCTCCCTGACAGAAATATCTGGAAACAATGGCATATCAATATCCAGATACTCATCAAAGAAATGATGAAGTGGTCTTCGCTTTTCAGGATTGCGAAATATCATGTTATGATTTCCATAAAAATACCAGAACCTGTTCTCTTCATAGAACCGCTTCAATATACAGAAAATATCACTGTGTGCATTGCGTATCAGACGAAAATTCTTATACTCCCACAGCTCATCTCCATCGCCCAGCTCCATATAACCATATCCAAGCTTATAATAGTATTCCAATGCATAAGCAAAAATCGTCTGGTTATGGGCAAATTCATCAGACAGGCTGTTGTCTCCTCTGTGAACATCACTGAAAAAAACAAGCCTGGTATCATCTGTGACTGTGAATATATCGCCTAATGCTTTTGCTTTCTGATAACACTCTGTCAGTCTGTGATCACTCAGCATTCCATCATCCTCTTTCTTATTTTCCTGACTTATTCCTATGTTTATTTTACCACATTTTACTGTCTAAGAAAATGAAAGATTGCTTGTGGAATCTGGGATAATGGTGCCTGTTTTTCGACTGCACCAATATCAAATGCTACTTTGGGCATACCATACACGACACAGGACTTTTCATCCTGCCCAATCGTTCTTGCTCCTTTTCGCCTCATACTGAGCAACCCTTTTGCTCCATCATATCCCATTCCAGTCAGGATCACGCCAACTGCATCGTCGCCTGCTTCCCGAGCCACTGAGTCGAACAGAATATCGACCGACGGACAGTGTCCATTTACTTTATCACCATAAAAAACCTCTACTTTATATCTGCTGCCTGATTTTACAATCTTCATGTGCTGGTCTCCAGGTGCGATCAGTACTGTTCCTGGTTCCATATAATCACCTGTCTGCGCTTCTTTTACATGTAAGATCGTCTGCGTATTCAGACGCTCTGCGAACATTCTGGAAAAAACAGGCGGAATATGCTGTACGATCGCGATTCCCGGAATCGTATCCGGCATCT
>JAQVCQ010000176.1 GCA_028689715.1 Lachnospiraceae bacterium | reverse complement strand
CGGGTCCATATAAATATGTTTCCAGATCACCACAGGAAAATATCATTATGGAACGTTTTGATGAATACTGGGGAGAAGCCGCACATATTCAGAATGTCGTATTTAAGATCATTGCAAATGCAGATACAATCACAATGAATTTAAAGGGTGGTGCAGTAGATATGTATCCAAGAGTCACATCTGCACAGGCAGCTGAACTTGGAGAAGAATTTACAATTGAAGAAGGAACCATGAACCTTGTTCAAGCACTGTACCTGAATCATAAAACTGAAGTATTTCAGGATGTAAGAGTACGTCAGGCTCTCTGTTATGCAATAGACCCTCAGGAAATCATGCAGTTCGTTTCAGATGGCAAGGGTGTTGAGATCGGAAGCAGTATGTTCCCTACCTTTGAAAAATATTTTATGAAAGAATTGAACGATGTATACAATCAGGATCTGGAAAAGGCGAAAGCACTTCTTACAGAGGCGGGATATCCGGAAGGATTTACTTTTAAAATCACAGTTCCATCTAATTATCAGCAGCATGTAGATACAGCACAGATATTGGCTGAAGAGTTTAAAAAGATCGGTGTTACGGCAGAAATCGAACTGATCGAATGGGACAGCTGGTTAAGTGATGTCTATACAGACCGTAACTATGAATCAACAGTAATCGGAGTTGATGCCACAAGTCTTACAGCAAGAGCATTATTGGAACGATTTACAACGGATGCATCAGGCAATTTTGTTCTATACAGTAACAAGGACTATGATACTGCATTTAACAATGCCATGACAGCAACAGATGAGAATACAAAGACAAAGTATTATAAGGAATGTGAAACAATCCTTGCAAATGATGCTGCAAATGTCTATATTCAGGATCTGCCTCAGCTCGTGGCAGTGAATAAAAAATTTGCCGGATATGAGTTTTATCCGGTCTATGTACAGGATATATCAAAAATGTATCTGGTTGAAGAATAAGAACAACTGACTACAGGCAGGGAAACATATGAAACTTATTTTTAAAAAAGCGGGATCGCTTATTGCTACACTGGCCGTTGTATCGGTCTTGGTCTTTTTATCATTTGAGTTTATACCGGGCGACCCCGCGACCTCACTTCTCGGAACACAGGCTACTCCGGAAAAAGTGGAAGCGCTTAGAGAAGAAATGGGATTGAATCGCCCTGTCGTTGTAAGATACTTTGAATGGTCTTTAGGATTTATAAAAGGGGATATGGGAACTTCTTATAGTTATCATATCCCTGTAAAAGAGATGGTAGGGGATAAAGTGCCGATCACAGCGGCACTTACTCTGCTGTCTTTTTGTTTTACGATTCTGATTGCAATACCACTTGGAATCTATTCAGCAAAGCATGCAGGAGGCAGGCTTGATGCGGTGATTGGATTTTTGAATCAGATCATGATGGCGGTGCCACCGTTTTTTGCAGGAATCTTGTTAACATTTCTTTTTGGGCTTGTACTGCATCTGTTCACACCGGGTGGATTCATATCCTATGATGTAAATGTCGGCGCCTTTTTGGGATACCTTATTTTTCCGGCCATAGCAATTGCACTTCCTAAAAGTGCTATGACGGCAAAACTTCTTAGGAGCTCGATATTAGAACAGGCAGATCTGGATTATGCCAGAACAGCCTATAGCAGAGGAAATTCTACCAATTCAGTGCTCTGGAATCATTTGTTGAAAAATGCAATGATCCCGGTCATTACATTTCTGGGAATGGCACTTGCGGATATGATCGCAGGTAGTATTATTATTGAACAGGTATTTGGAATTCCCGGACTTGGAAGAATTCTGCTGACTTCAATTGCAAACAGAGACTATCCTGTGGTTTCAGCAATTATCATGATACTTGCGATTGCAGTCAATCTGATCAATTCAATTGTTGATGTGATCTATCATCTGATCGATCCCAGAATTAAGCATAGTTGACTATAGATCTGCAAGAGTAAAAAGGATTCAGAGAGGAAAAACACTTGAAACAGCTCTTCAAACAGAAATATCAAAAAGAAGATATGATAAAACAGGCATCAGGGAAAAAGCGATCGCCTCTTTTAATGGCAGGAATCTTGATGACTGTGATCACATTATTGTTTGTGGTCTTTGGGATGATTGCAACGCCTTATGATCCTGAAGCAATGGATGCATCAGCCAAACTTGCAGGAATTTCATGGAAACATCTTATGGGATGTGATAATTTTGGACGCGATGTGTTAAGCAGAGTCATGAAGGGAAGTGCCACAACGCTTCTGATCGCAATGGGAACCGTCATGATAGGCATGCTCTTTGGTATTTTGATCGGCGCAGTTGCAGGCTATTATGGTGGTCTGGCCGATGAAATATTAATGAGACTGAATGACGCGGCACTCGCGTTTCCCAGTATCTTATTGGCACTTGTTCTGATCAGTTTGTTTGGAACAGGCAAATATAATATTATACTTGCACTTGGAATTGCATTTGTACCGAGTTTTGCGAGAATTGTAAGAAGTGAATTTATCAGACAGCATGAAATGGATTATATCAGACAGGCTAAACTGATAGGAGTCAGTGACAGAAGGATCATGTTTGTCCATATTCTTCCAAATTCAATGAGAGTTCTGGTCTCATCATTATTAATTGGTTTTAACAATGCGGTCCTGGCAGAAGCAGGGCTCAGCTTTCTTGGAATTGGAGTACAGCCACCTGATGCCAGCCTTGGAAGAATGCTTTCTGAGGCACAGGCGTATTTGTTTTCAAGACCAGGATATGCACTTTGTGTTGGCGGAACGTTGATTTTTATTGTTCTGGGATTTAGCTTTCTGGGTGAAGGTATCGGTAATGAGTCCAGATAATAAATGAAACTGAGGGAAAATCATGTTATTAGAAATCAATCATCTTAATATAGAATTCCATAACAGGATCGTACCGGAAACTGTAGTGCATGACCTGAATCTTTCAGTCAAAGAAGGAGAGATCATAGGCATCGTGGGTGAATCAGGTTCCGGAAAGACAATGACGGCACTTGCGGTCGCAGGATTGTTACCAAGGCATGGAATGAAGAAATCAGGAGAAATACTTTTTGAAAATACTGATCTTTTGCATTGTGATCGAAAACTCCTTCGTTCCATACAGGGAAAAGAGATCACGATGGTCTTTCAGGAACCCATGACTTCGCTGAATCCTGTCAGAAAAATAGGATGGCAGGTCGAAGAGTGTCTTAGAGTACATACCGAACTTACAAAGGCTGAACGTTACCAGAGAGCGATCAGAG
>JAQVCQ010000002.1 GCA_028689715.1 Lachnospiraceae bacterium | reverse complement strand
ATTTGTGGTAGAATTAAGCATAAGGAGTCCTCTCTTTTTTTGTTTAGTTGGTTTTTGTTTCGTCACTTTAATTATACCAAACAAAGAGTCTGGATTCCTTATATTTTGGGCATTTTTTGAAAGTTGTTTATTGTAAAGCTGATAAAATCCGCAGTTGTGGATAAAACTGCGGAAACTCAAGTTGTAATGGTGTTGACAGCTTCCTGACCGCTTTCCACACAATCATGGGCAATTCCCATATGATTCAAAATACCGGAAACATATTCCAGTGCCTCTCTGTCATCATCTACAACGATGGCACGCATGGTTGAAATCGCCGCTTTATCAACACTCTGCTGATTGTCCGCAATCATGCACGGCAGTTCCACAGCAAAGCGGGTGCCACTTCCCTCTTCGCTTTCTACAGAAATTCTGCCTCCCATCATTTCTACCAGATTCTTTGTAATTGATAATCCAAGGCCGGAGCCGCCATGTTCTTTGGCCGTCAGTGCATTTTCCTGCTCGAAAGGCTTGAAAATACGCTCCATATAAGCCTTGCTCATTCCGCATCCAGTGTCTTCAACCCTAAGGTGAAGCCTCAGCCGGGATGGCCCCAGTATTTCTTCCGCCAGATAGAAAACAATAGTACCTTCAGGCTCTGTGAATTTCACCGCATTGGAAAGTAAATTCAAAATAATCTGCTGAATTCTTAACTGGTCACCGACAAGAATTTCTGTCGTTACCTTTTCTAATTTTGCCTTAAAAATAATTCCTTTTGCCTTACATTGTGAATAGTAAAGGGTTGTGATGCTGGCAACAACTTCTTTGATATCAAATTCCTCATGGGCAATCTTCATTTTATTACTTTCAATGGCCGACATATCCAGAATGTCATTAATCAGATTCAATAAATGTTTGGACGAAAGCATTACCTTATTTAAATATTCTTCTACCCGCTCCTCCTGATGAATGTTTTTAAGAGCCAGGGTTGTCTCGCCGATAATCGCATTCATCGGTGTCCGGATTTCATGACTCATTTTCGCCAAAAAGGCACTTTTGGCCTTGCTGGCCTGCTCTGCTCTTTCCAGGGCGTTTTTTAAAATAGCTGTATCCTCTGTCACGTCATTGACTAAAACTGCTACTACCTTCTTATGGTCATTCATCATAATCATACGATTTATCTCATATATGACAACCTGTTTGACATCCTCTGTCTCACGGACAACACTGAATTTTTTCGTTTGAAGAACATCCGTCTCATCCTCGGAAGCTTTTAAGACATCCGGCGACAGGAATTCATCCAGATGTTTCCGGACCCCATCATCTCTCATGAGTGCCCGCATACACCGGTACAAAGCATAGTAGTCATCACTACGTGCCAGTTCTACCGCTTTCTGACTTCCATAGAACCGCATGGATTCAATATCCAGAAAAATCTTCATTTCATAAGAAGCATCCAAAACATGAGAAAGTCGTGTGTCTTTTCGTTCATATTCAAGAATGGTTGCTTTATCCCTGTAATACAAAAAGATTTCAAGGGCAATCAGCAAAAGTACAACTACACATGTGATAAGGAAATTTTTCATCATCACTTCCCAGAAAGCATAGGATATGCAAAGAGTATTTCCCAGGCTGTCCTTTGCTGAATAAACCAGCCGCCACTGACCGTCGATTTGTTCCAGTTTGAGTATATTCAGTGTTCCGGCACTGGCCGCTGTTTTCCGGCTGAGGTCCTGGCTGATAACTGCATCCGGTGCTTTAATATTATGGGCAAACAGGCGGTCATCATTACTGCTTAAAATATAGCCTTCATCATCATAAAACATAATCCGGGCAGTATCATACTGAAGTTCACGATTTTCGAGAAGTTTTCGAATCTCCATAATCTTAATGTCATAATCAAAGGAAATTTCATCATTATATTTCTGAGCTATCGTCATCAGAATATATTCATCATCCTCAAAATAAGAGGCATCCAGATAGGTTACATAGGGTGCAACAATAACTACTTCCCCATTTCCCTCCTGCGCCTGCTGATACCAGGGCCGTGTATTTGGATCATAATCTGTATAATCCCCATAGTGCCAGCTATGAACATAGCCGCCTTTATAGGTCAATGCAATGCCATCATAGACATCTTCGCCTATCTGCTGGCTGAAACTATCCTCTTTGCTCTGAAGCCAGTCATTCATCTCGGTAAAAGAAGGATTCTCTTCAATCTTTTCGATAATCTGGCCCGTCAGAACGTTAAAAGTCGTTATATAGCTTTCAAAAAGCATATTATAATCTGCTTCCAGTTCTTTTGAAAACTGTCCAGCCTCATGGGTCAGGTTTGAAAGTCCCATCGTCACGCCTGTAATGGCAATACATAAGGTCAGAAAAATTTCAATAAGAAGCGAAATCTTATTATTGAAAATCTTTTTTCTGTAATTTGTTTTTTCCATTTTTCCACCTTTCCATCAGCTTTTATACGTACCGAGCCAGTGTTTCATATATTTTTACAGGGTCAATCGGTTTTGCAAGATGATCATTCATTCCCGCCTCTAATGACTGTTTAATATCTTCATCATAGGCATTGGCCGTCATGGCAATAATCGGTATTGATTTTGCATCTGGCCGTTCAAGGCTTCGAATAGCTTTTGCCGCTTCCAATCCTGTCATTACCGGCATTCGGATATCCATAAGTATGGCATCAAAATCATTTTCTTCAGATTCAGAGAAAGAATCAACACCCTTCTTGCCATTATCCGCCCATACCACTTCACATCCCGCTTTTTTCAAAATCTTCCCGGCTATTTCGGCGTTTAGTGCATGGTCCTCTACCAAAAGGATCTTCTTACCAAAGATACTATCCCGGGCCTCATCCTGCTTTTTCTCATTGGTCTTCATCCCCTGCACGACATCCTGCTTATCAACTCTTTCAAAATCAAGATAGATTGTAAATGATGTTCCTACACCTACTTCACTCTCTACGGAGATGCTGCCACCCATCAGTTCAATCAGACTGTGAACGATAGAAAGTCCTAGCCCAGAGCCCACATACTGGGTTGACACCTCGCTGTATTCCTGTGCAAATGGCTGAAAAACACTTTTTTCAATAAAATCCTGGCTCATACCAATACCCGTATCACTGATTCGGAACCGGTCACGGGAAATCATACCAACTCTTTCCAGACATTCATATTCAATGAGGACTGCACCTCCATTTGGAGTGAATTTAATAGCATTGGATAAGAGATTGACAAATATCTGTTTCATTCGAACCGGATCTACCCGGATGAACCAGTCCATCTGCACATTAACATTCATGACACGCAGCTCTATCTGTTTTGCATCAGCCATAGGCTTTACTAAATCCAAAATCCCCACAAGAAGTTCCCTACAGTTCACAACCTGCTCTTCAAACTTCATTTTTCCACTTTCAATGCGTTGAAAATCCAGTGTATCATTGATAAGGCTAAGCAAATACTGACCTGAAGTCTTGATTTTCTGCATATCCTGTTTCAAACTTTCCACATCATTTTCCTGCTCGGAGAGTTCCGCCAGACCAAGAATTCCATTCATCGGCGTCCGCATATCATGGCTCATGCGGGAGAAAAACTCAGTTTTTGCATGATTGGCCTGTTCAGCTTCCTGTAATGCCTCTGACAATTTTCTCTTTTGCTTCTCTTCCTGCTCATAAGTATCTGTCACATCCTGAATCGCACACAAAATTGTCCTCTGATTTTCCTCCAGATAAGCAAACATGGCTCTCTTATGGACAATTCCTGTATCCGTCTTAAGCGAATACAGACAGTCGTGCATTGGTACTGTTTGAAGCCGCTCTTTCACATAGGGCAGACTGATTTCCTTAATCACACGCTGAACATCGTCATCCACGCAGTATTTCTGTATATATTGCTCAACCCCTGCCGGATTATCTTTCAGCTGTTCCTGCAGCCCCATCAACTCTTCTAACTGACGGCTGAGATTTTCTTCTACAAATGGCGTTGCCTCTCCCGTTTCAGCATCAATAGACATAATGGAATCATAATCTATGCTGACCAGAGTCTTCATGATAAGTTCCGTTCTGACCATTTTTGTAATATCACGCAATGCCATAATCGCTTCGATGTTCCGGTTATAAGGGTTCGATATAAGGTCAATGGTACTCTCATACCAGTTCGTGCTCTCACCAATATGATGTCGTATAGAAAAATGGGTTTTTCCGTCTTCAAACTGTTCCATCATTATCTGATGATTCCATACAGGCAGAAACAACTGCTGTTCCTTTTCACTCTGTATCCTTTTCCGAATTGCAGCCATAACATCATCCACCGAACCGGATTGCATCATATCAAATATTTCTTTTCTTTCACTTTCAACATCTGAAACCGAATTTTCCGTTAAGTTCAAATGAACAACTGCAATGGCATTGCTGGCCAGCAGCTGTTTCAAACGCAGCTGCTCTTCATAATTCTGCTCCCGCTCTTTCTGTTTTGTAATATTAATAGATGTTCCTATACTCTCAACATAGTTTCCTTTTTCATCATACAATGACCGGTAAATAATTCTCTGCCAAAAATAACCTTTGCCATTCGGTGTCTTCGCATGAATATCCCCGCTGACCAATTCCTTCCGGGGAATTTCATCATTTAACCTTTGTAAAGCTTCTATACTATCTTCATGAACATAGCCATCCGCAATGAGACAATCTGGTACATTTTCTATCGTACCCGGGAATCCATAAGCCTCTCCCATGGAACCCGAATCCGTAATACACCTTGTCCTGTAATCATACTTCCACACCATCACTTTGGCAGTTTTCAGAGCAGCATCCAGCATTCCCCGCTGACTTTGAAGCTGTTGATGACTATCCCAGAGTTCAGTTTCATCACTTAAATAACTGATATAAGCCTTGTGGCCATTCCAATCAATAGCACGGCCCCACATATGAAGGTAACGACCTTTGTCCGTCAGACGATAATCTTCTTTGTACTCCTTTGTTGGAAGCTGTCTCACTTCCTCATCTGTATAAGGAATATCCCGACTCGGAACCACTGCATAAATGATTTTTCCAACCACATTACTATCCGGCTGAAGGCCCTGAAGCTTTTTCCATGCCCGGTTGGCAAATATGATTTTATGGCTTCTCTGCTCTGCAACAAAAATCGATGTTTCTGAATCATCCACCATACTCTGATACATGGAGGATTCTTCCGTTGGTCTTGTAAATATAACATAATAGACCGGTACGCCATCTTCCTCACGAATCTTCGTCCCTGAAAGCTGAATCCAGACAAGACTTCCATTCTTATGATAAATTCTGTAAGTAATACAAATTGATTTTCCAAAATGAACAGCCTCTGTCAGAAGCTTACGCATCTGGGGCCTGTCATCGGCAAAAACAACATTTTCAATGATATCCCCCTGAATCCATGCCTCGTATTCCTCAGGCGTATGCCCTGTCAACTTAGGAACCCCGTCACTATAATAAAGCGTTTCTATGGGATTCCCCATTTTGTAAATCGCAATACCCCCCGGAAGTGCATTCACAAGATTTTCCTGCATAATAGCACTTTCATGTTCATCATTGACATCCGTGAGAACGCCATAATAGAGTAGTTCTCCTGCTGTCATAACCGGAGAAAGGCTCAGATTCACCCATCGGTAAGCACCGTTCTTACATATAATCCTGTAGGTAAAATTCAGCCTTTTTCTTTTTTTAATATTATCCCATGCTCTTTCCAGAAAAAGAGTCCTATCCTCCGGATGAGCATCCGCAATCGGACTATCTTTTCCTCTCTCATAAGTCTCCTGGGCCGTAAAACCGCTGATATCCACACAGTCATCCGATATATAACGAACATGCAGCATCTTATCTCTGACTTCGAAAATAACCAAAACTCCTGGCATGTTCTCAATCGTACTTTTTAACCGGAACTGGGCATCCATCTGCTCCGTGACATCAAAAAAGGTCACATAGAGGCGGTCTTCTCCTAAAGTTTCACTCACATAGGCTGCCTTCGCCGTACACCAGATATCCTTACCCTTCAGTGATTTGGCATGATAGGTCATTTCTCCGCCCTTTTTTTCCACAGCCATCCGATGAAAAAATGTCCAGACCGCCTCTTTTTCTTCAGCACTTACCCCAAAAAGAGTATCTTTATTATAGGCTCTTTCCACCTCTTCCATCGTGCCTTCACATAGTCTGAGATAGCCCTGATTTGCATACTGAATCCTGATTTTTTCATCTTCACTCACTGTATATATGCAGATTCCACAGGCAATATTTTGCAGCAGTTCCTCATATCCCTGATTTTCTATCTCCTGTTTCATAGCCTTCCTCCTGAAGTATCTAATTGGTGCCGCCGGTGATTCTCAAGCTCTTCAAGATTTTGGATATCACTCCGTGCAATAATAATCATCTGGTGCTCGGCGTCCAGATACGTAAAAGATATTTTTTTATAATGAATTTTATCATCCATCTCTATAACCCGTATAACAAAGGAATAAAACTCGGATTTCTGCAGCTGTCCCTGCACATGAGAAAGTTCCATACTGGCGATGGCCTTCTCCTGGTCCTCTGCATACACTGAACATTGAATCTGTTTTTTATAAACATCTATATAATTCGTCATCGGCTCTTCCAGACGGCGAATCGGTTTTTCTGCTTTAAAATAGAATTCAAAGCCACCGGTTTTCACATCTATACAACCGATATAATCAAAGAAATGGGTCGAAATTATTTTTAAAATAGCCCGCGAAATCTTCTTGTGCTGGGTATCATTCATGCAAATAAGAACTTCGATATCTCCACTCACCGGATTCTGAATCAAATGATAATCCAATCTTATCCAACGCCGTAATGCTGCCGCAAAACGGGTCTCAGTGTAAAAAGTTTTTCCATGAGTAAAATCATTTATCAGTGTTTTTCTGTCAAAAAGACTTGGAATATGATGCTCCGCTCCCCCGGCCGATGTATTTTCCTGCAATGCAAGGGCTATGGCGTCTGCAGTGGTATAGTGCCTTTCTTCCTTATCCCCGGACACATTGTTCTTCTCGTAAAGTACTGCATTTAATGTCAGATTACAATGTACCCAGGCGATACAGCTTTTAAATAATGCTGTCCGGTAAGCAAGTTCTGCCTGATACTTATTCTGGGCTTCTACACGTTCCGTAATATCCCGGCAGGTAGCAAAAATCTCAATACCATAAGAATAGGTCTTTGCAGAAATAAAACAGCACTGAAACCAATGCACTGAACCATCTGCACAAACTACCCGGAATTCCTCATCAAAACCTTTTTCCGGATGCTTTGATTTTATCGCCGCTTCCCCCTGTTTCTTGCACCGTTTCCAGTCATCCGGATGAATAAATGAAAAAACATTTTCTTTATAGCCGGCTATGATTTCTTCCAATGTATATCCGAGCATATCTGCAAAATATTGATTACAGTAAAACATATCACTTTCTAATGGCGGCTCCTCGTAAACACGTACTCCGACAACACCGATATTCATAGAATTCAGTACCCGTTTTAACTGCTCAGAGGTCAACAGTTCCCGCTGCTCCAGTTTCATCTTTTCCGTAACCGCTTTTGCCTCGCCACGCTTCGTTCTTCCGTCTTCCCGCGGTGCCTTCAGGCTTTTATTCAGATAATCTAGGCATGTACCGGAAACACCATTTTCCTTTGCCATGTGGATAAGAATTTCCAGTGCCTTACGATGGGGTCTTGCCCTGCCGTTCTCCCACCGGTTGACTGCTGTAAAACTCACATCTATTCGCCCCGCCAACTCCTTCTGGGTCAGCCCCATCTCGGCCCTCAGCATCTTTATTCCTTCCTGCCAGTCCATATTTTCCCCTCATTCCGTTCCAAAAAGCTATGCTTTTAGCTATATATCTATTATTATAGTCTTCTGCATCCTATTATTCAACAAAAAAAGTCTTACCACCCTTAAGCAGTAAGACTTTTTAACTATTTGTATTTATGTAGAATATTTTTTAATCTATTCATGGTAATTGATGCCGATGTTGGTTTATAGACAAAATCGTCTGCACCCACTCGCAGGAGTGTATCTTCCTGCGCTCCATCCCCATACTGAGTATTGGCCAAAATAGCAATGCTGTCATATTTAGGATTCGCCCGCATCTTCTGAATAAATTCAATGCCATCCATAACCGGCATCTGAATATCCGTAATAACAGCCTCTATGTCCATATTTTCCGCCAGTTTCTCCAAGGCCTCCAAACCATTTTTTGCACAAACCAAATCGTATTCTTCCTTTAGCGTTTCTACCATGGCAGCCTGATTAATCTCCTGGTCGTCCACAATTAAAAGTTTTGGTTTAACCTTTACCGGGGTGACTGGTAAATAGTCACAGAGAGCTTTATACATCTTCTCCGGCTCTATAGGTTTTCCCAGATGGACATTCATTCCGGCTTCTTTACAGGCCTCAACATCCTTGGCATAGGCATTTGCTGTCATGGCAATAATCGGAATTTTTTTGGCATCTGTCCTATCCAGTGCACGAATAGCTCTCGTCGCATCAAGGCCATTCATATTCGGCATACGAATATCCATAAGAATAGCATCAAAGAAACCATCTCTGCTCGTTTCAAACTTGTCCAGAGCAATCTTTCCATCCTCTGCCTGATAGATAATTGCATTCTTTTTTTCAAGTAATCGTTTTACAATCTGAGCATTTAACGGATGGTCCTCTACGATTAATATACGCTTTCCGACTAATTTTTCTTCCTGAATATCTGCCGGCTCGCCATTCTTTCGATTGTTTTCTTCTTCATCCAGCACTTCAAAAGAAAGATGAATCGTGACTCTCGTTCCTTCACCCTTCCTGCTGTCAATCCGGAGGGTTCCGCCCATAAGTTCAACCAGACTTTTAGTAATACTCAGTCCCAGGCCTGTCCCCTGTAATTCCGGTGTTACAAGATTTTCTTCCTGAGAAAAAGGCTGAAACATAGTTTTTTGAAATTCTTCACTGATTCCAATACCGCTGTCCTCAACAATATAGTCTGCTGAAATATGATTCTCCCAAGTTTTAATATTCTCTGTATAATAAGAAATCCTGCCACCTTCCGGCGTATACTTGACTGCATTGGAAAGAATATTGAAAAAAATCTGATTCAACCGGGTTTTATCGGCCATAACAACCTTTCGCACATAGACATCCTCAAATTCAAAATGAATCCCTTTTTCCTGGCATAGAGGTTCAAACATCATCTTAATAGTTGAAAGAAAATCTGAATAGCCATAAGGTACTTTATGTAATTCCAAGGAACCGGCTTCAATTTTCGACATATCCAGAACATCATTAATCAGACCTAATAAGAAATCACTGGCTGAACGGATTTTTTCAAGATTGTCTTTTATAGCTTTTGGATTTTCAATATCATCCATTGCCAAAGCATTTAACCCGATAATAGCATTCATAGGTGTCCGCATATCATGACTCATCCGGGCCAAAAACTCTGTCTTAGCCTTCGTGGCATTCTTCGCTGTTTCAAGAGCCTTTTCCAGTTCTAAACGTTTTTCTTCCGCTTTGAGAACCCGTTCTGTCACATCACTCCGGGTAATCAGGCAAATGCCCCTTGCCGCATCATAAAGGGTGCAAACATCTCGCATATAACGACTTTCGCCTTTCACACAAACTTTATAGGTAAATTCCCTGTTGCCCAGTTCTTTCATATTCTCCCGCATCCAGTTTACCGATGTGTATTTGAGAAACTTCTCTCTGTCTTCCTCCACAACACAGGTCTCCGCATAAGATTCTACGAGTTTTGCATAATCGGTTATCTCCACACGATTTAAACAGTTCTTCTCAGCTATATTAATCAGAGTAATCTGACCATTATTTAAATCCAGTGCACCACACCGTTCATACCCGCATGCGACGGTAACCGTCATAATCTCTTCAAGCATTTTTTCCTTGTGAATATCATAAGCATATTCGTAAAGATAAACCTCCCCTGTATCCGGATGATGTAACAACTTCAAGATGCTGCGTGTCCAACGTACTTCTCCGGACTGGGCCACTCTCTGGATTTCAATTTTTTCTGAAGTGATTCCTTTTTGATATAGTTCCAGAAGATATTCTGTTTTATGCATTTCCATATATCGTTTTCCGGTTTCCTCATCATACATGGACAGCTTTGCTATCTCCATGGCTTCTTCCAGTGTATAACCGGATTCTGTTCGAACAATTCCCTGCCGGAATTCCTTGTGTTCCAAGACTCTGTTCTGGCTGACATTGGTAATAACATAGCCTAACAGAGACCGGTCATCTCCCAGCTGCTTCTGCCGTTCCATCTCGAACTGAGCTTCTAAGGTCTTCTCATTCTGCCGAAGTTTTTCCTGAATCTCCATGCTTGATGAAACATCAAAAAAAGTTGCATATATCATCGTGCAGTCTTCTTTTTTCACAGAAGAAAGTTTCGCCGTCGCCCATATCTTCTCATCTTTCAGGTTTACTGCCCGATAGGTAACCTCCTGTACTTCGCCACTTTCTGCCGCTTTATAAAAACATTCCTTCACAGCTTGCCTGTCTTCTACAGCAATGCCAAAAGTCGTCTCTTTTTTATAGGCATTCAAAACATCCTCAAGGGTTCCTTTACACAGCTTGCAAAAGCCCTCATTAGCGAATTCAAAGGTGGTCTTATGATTCTCATCCACTCTGTAAATTGCAACTCCACAGTCCACATTGGCAAGCAAATCCATATATCTTTCATTGAGTGCTTCAACTTCTGCCTGGATAAAACGTTGTTCTGCCCCACCCTTTAGGTCTTCAACCAAACTATATAAAACACACAGTTTTCTTTCACCATTAACAACTTTTGAATTACCTGTCAGCCGGCATCTGAAGGCCATTTTGTTCCGTTCTACGATATAGTTCAAAACCGCCACATCACTGCCTGCATCCAGCGAAAGACTCTCTTCTCCAAGTATGGTCATCCGGCTATCGCAGACCCATTTATAATAGCCTTCTCCAAGGAGACTTCTTATATCATCAATACCTTGAACCTCTCGGTCAGAATTTTCTGAAAAGGAGTGGATATCGTCAGACATGAGTGAAATCACTTTCTCCGCATCTTTGTCAATAAAATAAAAGTTCAGTAAATCTTTTAATAAATCTAGTGTTGACTTCACAAGTCTTCCCCTCCCTTCTTACAAAAATTGTGCCAGGCATTGATAAAAAACGGCCGGGCTGATAGGCTTTGACAAATGTTCATTCATCCCTGCACTCTTTGATTCTTCCACATCTTCTGCAAACGCATTGGCTGTCATCGCTATAATTGGCACAGTCTTTGCATCTTCTCTTGACATCTCACGAATCTTCCGGGTGGCTGTAAGACCATCCATCTCCGGCATACGTATATCCATCAGAATCAAATCATATCCATGGCATTCACTTTCAGCAAACATCTCCACACCCTTTTTGCCATTTTCCGCAATATCCGCGGTACAGCCAACGTCCTTTAACAGACGCAGGGCAATCTCACGATTAAGCGGGTGGTCTTCGCATAGTAAAATGTGATGTCCCTGGAGTACTGATTTATCAAAGGCATCTGCCTTGTTCTGCTTTTTCTCATAATTTGCCACCGTATCCACGGGTATCTCAACCACAAAAGTTGTGCCCTCGCCAAGACGGCTTTTACAGGTAATTGTTCCGCCCATAATTTCTACCAGCTGCTTTACGATAGCCACGCCAAGGCCTGTCCCCGTCTCTTCATTATCCTGTCCGGGATGTTCCTGAACAAACGGCTTGAAAAGGCCTTCTTTGAGGAACTTTTCACTCATACCGATACCTGTGTCTGACACTGTAAATCGCACAGTCTCATGTTTTTCTGTCTGATTACACAGTTCTGTTTCCAGTTGGACAATCCCCCCTGCCGGTGTGAATTTTATAGCATTATTCAATAAATTCACAAAAATCTGCTGCAGACGAAGCTTATCAAACATGACATACTGCTCCGTCAACCGTGGTGGAACAAACCTCAGTTCTACACCCTTCTCTCTGGCTTTCTCCTCCAGAACATTCCGTATGCTTGGTTCAAATTCCGAATATATGTAAGGTTCCCGTTTTAAAACAACCTTTCCCGATTCTATATGGCTCATGCCCAGAGTATCATTGATTAATGTCTGTAAATACTCACCCGAAACACGTATCTTTTCTCCAAGTTCTTTAACCTCTTCCAGGGTTTCGGCCTCCTGAATAAAATTAGCAAAGTTCAGTATACCATTCAAAGGTGTTCGCATATCATGGCTCATACGGGATAAGAAATCCGTCTTTGCTTTATTCGCTGCCTCTGCATCATCTGCCGCTTTCTGCAGCTGTTCTTGCTGACGCTGGGTTTCATTATATAAGTCTGTAATATCCCTCTGTGCAAAAACAATTTCCTGCCTGCTGTCATCCAGATAAAATGCCCGAACCTTCTTTCGTTTAATCGAACCGTCCTCTGCCATAATACGGTATTTGCACTGTAACACCGAATGCTCTTTCAGCCGATCTTCGATTGTCTCCACATTGGCAAAATCCAGACACTGGGCAACATCTTCCAAAACGATATTTTTCAACTGATTATGGCGGAAACGTTTATCTACAATCTTTTCTGTTCCCGCATCCATTCCTTCCGAATTCAAACCACCTAAAATATATCGGATTTTTCTTTCCTTCGGTTTAAACAAAAGGACACTCTCGATTTCCTCTCTGACAATGCTGCGCATTGCCAGTTCATCCTTACGCTCGTCATCCACATCCTTCGTTGTATAAAAAGCGATAATATCATCGGAACTGACACGTTTTATCTTTACAACAGAACCACGAACCCAACGAAGACCCTTGCCAGAAATATAACGGCGGTATAGGAAACTTTCACTCGTTCTACCGGCTTGGTATTTCTTCATCATATTGTCAAAGTTCAGCGCCTGCTGAATAAATTCCCTGTCATCCTCATAAATATCGTCCATCAATCCCTTTTCCAGCAGTTCATCAATGCTGACCGGTATTGTAAGTTTCGAGGTGTCAAAGGACTTTGAATGGATTTCTTCAACAAGGCGTGTTGTCAGGTTCATTCTAAAATAGGATAAAGTATCTTCCATCAAATCCTGGCGTAGATGTAACTCTCTTTCATAACGCATCTGAGCTTCCATCTGAAGGTCAACATTTATACAGAAACCAATGACTTTATTCTGCTCCCTGTCCAATGATGTTGCCCGACGAAGTGTCAGATGCTGCCATTCAAATTTTTCTGCCTTCTGATTATAAATACGTGCTGTACATTCGCTCTCGTCATCTCCATCAATAATATGCTGATACATCTGCAGGTACTGTTCCACATCTTCCTCATGTACCCCGCCCATAGCTATAATGGTTTCCGGCCCATTCGGAAGTACCATCGGGTATCCTAAAGCCGTTGACGTATAAAAATTCTGCACAATCTCTTTCGTATCCAGGTCATACATCCAGAGTGAAAGATCTCCCTGACTTGCCACAAGCTCCATAGCCCTATAACTTTCTTCCAGCTGCAGCTGTGCTTTTTTCTCTTCGTCAATATCCGAATAGGCCAAATACATAGCCGTCCACAGGCTGGACCTGTAGGCAACCTTTGCCTTTATATTAAACCACTGATATTGATTCTCTCCGTTTAAAATCCGTACATCAATATCCGCTGTATCCTGCTCCTGAATAGCCTTCTTCAAAGCATCTACAAGCGGCTGTCTATCCACATCATGGACCGCATCAAATATATGAAAGCCCCGATAGGCAGCCCTTTCCTCTCTGGTCGAGTGGAGCAGTGTATAATAGCCGTCATTTAAATAAACAAGTTCTACCCTGTCATCCGGATATACTCTGTAAATTCCAACACCACATGGCAGGCCTTCTGCCATCTTCTGCAAACCCAGTCGGCCGGCATGGCTTGCCGTAGCTTCTGTCATATATTCAATCTGAGCCGGTTTTCCATACCAGTCTATCTGCTTTCCACGAACAAAATATTCTTTGCCCGTATTCGGCGATGTAAATTCCAATTCACTGAATTTCTCTTTATCACTATCCGTCATGGTGCAATTCGGGCATGGTGATTTCCTGTGCTGAAGATATTCATAGCATTTTTTCCCTGCAGCCTCGCTGATCGGCGAGCCCACCATCTTCGCTGCACTCTGATTGATATACAATATATCATAAGTCTCATAGTCACAGACATAAACACCGTTGGCCGAACAATTCAGCATCTGGTTAATCATATAATAATCCGCATGGTTTAAGTCAAGAACTCTGTCTTTTTGAGCTTTTTGAAACAGGGCCTCTTTCAACATATCCAGGCACTCCTGACTCGCATGATGGTCTTTGGCAAAATCCATAATCGCCACTGCCGTTGCCCGATTCGGAGCATTATGTCCGTTCTCCCAATGACTGACCGTCGCACAGCTCACGTGAATAGCTGCCGCAAAATCCCCCTGTATAACCTTCAATTCCGTTCTCATTTTTTTCAAAGCTTCTTTTAGTCCCATACTATCTACTCCTAACCAGGAAAATGCCATATAAAATGCTATATTATATACATCTATTATACTACTGTCTTGTCAGAAATGCTATTACTGGTTCTAAGATTTTATTCCCTTCATTTCGGCCTTTGTCCGGTACATATTCCGGTCAGCCAGGTCCATAAGAACTTTAATAGAGGTATGAGAATTCTCATTGGACAAAGCATATCCGTAGGCAAAGCTGATTCTTATACCATTCCGGCTCTGCTCATCATTCATGGCCATCACATTCTTATTTAATTCTTCAATAAACGCTTCGATTTCTTTCCGGGAAGTGTTTTTCATAATACCGATAAATTCATCGCCACCAAAACGTCCGACAAACATATTAGCCGGTGCCGTACATCGTAAAACATTGGCAAAACTTGAAATTAAAACATCTCCGGCCTCATGCCCCAGAGTATCATTCACCGTCTTCAGATTATTTAAATCAAACATCAGACAGCAGGTAACCACATCCTCGGGTATGATTTCTGTCACATCCAAATGTTCTTCGCAGCTTCGTTTATTCGGCAGCCCCGTATTGGCATCGATATAAGCAATCTTTTTAAGCTGTCTGTTCTGACGAATCTCCTCTCTGGCTTCGATTCCAAAAAGCACAAGAATCCACAAAATATCAATCACAATAAGTATTTCAGGGATACGAAGTCTGGCCGCTATGCCATCAGCATACTCTTCAGCTGCACTTACTGTCTTATCCGCCAGCACAAAGTAATCCTCACTCTTTTCATATAAGGCATCCCCGTAAGACACATCTTCCCTATATTGATAAATAAGGTCTTTTAAAAGAATCCACTCGCCTTCAAGTTCTGCCAGCTTTTCCTGATAAGCTTCACCACGCATCCGAGTCAGCTTATTATCCCCGCCACCATTTCGAAGGTCATATATAATCTCGTTTAACCGAGTAATTTCCCGGTCATCCGGATTCCCATAAAGTTCTTCCTTGATAAGCCGTTGTGTAGCTCCACGGACAATGCCCGCATAATTAACAACACGGGCATTCCCCTGAATAAACAAAACCTGAACAATCATAACAAGGACAAGCACAATCAATATAAGTACTGAAACAGCAATCACTCCAATAGTTCTACGTCCTGTCTTCTGCATTACTTTTGCCCCCTCAAAAACCTAATTCAAAGGATATCTACAGTCCATTCTTAACAAAGTATAATTCATACCATACAAGGAAAGTATAAATCGTCCAAATCTTTCGCCAGTTATCTGAGTTGCCACCGATATACTCCTCAAAAATAGCGTTGATTTCATCCAGTTTAAAGAACTTCGCCGCCATGTCACTCTTGAATTTTGCCCGCACATCCTGGTTATAACGGTCATCCGCCATCCAGATACGAATCGGAACAATAAATCCAAGTTTCTTTCTAAATGCTATCTCTTCCGGCAGCACCTTTGCCGCCGCTGTACGAAATGCCACCTTGTTCTGTTCTCCATTGACTTTGTATTTCGATGGCATACGGGATGCAATATCAAAGATTCTCGTATCCGTCAGAGGCATTCTGATTTCCAGACCTGCTGCCGTACTCATCTTATCCACATTCAAATAAATATCGCCTTCAAGCCAAATCTGAATATCCACTGCGGACATTTTAGACAATGGGTCCAGTCCTTCCATATCCTCATAAATCTTTTCTGCCACTTCAATCGGAAGTACATCCGGGTCATAGTTTTTAAGGATTTTACGTTTCTCATCTTCCTTCATAATGTTGGTGTTCCCCACATAGAAGGTCTTCAAATTCTCCCCATAACGCTCTGCATTACGATACATATTATAACCGCCAAAGAATTCATCCGCTCCTTCACCGGAATAACAAATCTTCGCATGTTCTGCCGTTGCCTTACAGCCCAGAGAAAATACAATGGCTGACGCATCTGCTAAAGGCTGCTCCATATAATACATAACATAAGGGACCTCAGCAAAATAGGCTTCCGGGGTAATCAGGCATCTGGAATTCTTACGTCCCAGCACATCCGCTGTCAGTTTTGCCAGCCCGGACTCATCAAAGCGTTCCTCGTCATAGCCACAGGAATCTGTCATCTCTACGTCTGACATAGCCAGCACATAGGAAGAATCCACGCCCCCGGACAAAAAGGAATCCGCTTTTTCCCCGGCTGTTTTCACCTCCGGAATAATCTTCTGGAGGGTTGTATGTATCTCATCCGCCCACGCTTCAAGGGATTTGCTTTCATCCGGATGAAATTCCGGTGCCCAGTAACGTTCTATCTTAAGCCTGCCATCCTGCCAAATCAGATATCTGCCCGGCATAAGCTTAAATAAACCTTTGAAAAAGGTGCTTTCTCCTGCCACATAAGTCAAACTCAGATACAACTGAAGCATCTCTTCATTCAGTTCTTTGACAAATCCCGGTTGCTTCATAATGGCACGAATGGAAGAACCATAGAGAAGTTTTCCATCCGCTGTTTCATAATAATAAAAGGGTGTCGTTCCAAACTGGTCTCTCAGACAGAAAAGCCTGTCCTCGGAATCATCCCATAATGCAAAAGCAAACATACCGTGCATGTGATTTGCCATATCCGCTCCCCATGCTTCATAGGCTTTCACCAAAATCTCCTTCTCCCGGTCCTCTCTGGATAATGATGTATCTATTCCTAATTCCCCACAGAGTGATTCCCAATTCCGGATGTGTCCCTTATACGTTTTAACTGTTATCATATGTATATCCCCCATACTCTTTTTTTATAAATCTTATGGCTCTATTTTATCATAATTGACTATTTTCAACAACAAATAAGATGTCCAACGAGTGGACATCTTATTATTATTTTTCATATGCACAATATTAATATATTTTCGCCCTATTTAATTAAATCCAGCACACCCCGAATATCCTGAATCACATAATCTGCTCCAGCTTCTTTATAAGCCTCTCTAACTCTGGCATCCTCGACTTTACGCCGTTCTATGGACATGGCCTCATATTCTTCCTGTGATAATCCCATGACAGAACTTCCTTCAATGATTCCCACTGCTGTCATTCCTGCATTTTTTCCCTCTTTAATATCCGAAAGGGTATCTCCAACCTTCATGACCCTTTCCACACTGGTGCACTTTAATGCTTCCATGTTTTTAAAAATCATATACGGATATGGACGGCCCATATTTCCTACAGCATTTGGTGTAAACCATGCATCCGGCTCATAACCTGCGGCCTTTGCAGCCGGCACAACAATTTCCATCATCTCATCGGTATATCCTGTTGTGGAGCCGATTTTTATACCCATTTTTTTAAGTTCTGCTACAGTATCCAGTACATAGGGTTTTGGCTCAACAAAGTTTTTCAAAATCTTCATAATGCCTGTTTCACTGGCAAGATATACAGCATCCACATCTTCTTCTGTCCAGGCTTTACCATGTTTTTCTTCCCACAACCGACTGATACGCGGCATCTGCATCATGGTACGGATATGGTCATGTTTGAGCATTCCCATAGGCTTACGAACCTCTTCTGTTGTGGGCTCAACTCCAAACTGTTTAAAGGCTTCGATAAAGGCCTGTACCGGCGCAAAACTTCCATAATCCACAGTTGTTCCTGCCCAGTCAAATATAATCGTATCTATCTTTTTCATACAGCTTCTCTCCTGTCATTAATCTCTAAATATTCTTTGAAAATATCACACAATTTCACAATATCTTCTTCATAGATTTCTCCAATAGTTCCGATTCGGAAGGTTTCCGCTTCTGTCACCTTACCCGGATAAATGGCATAGCCCCGCTCTTTAATGTAGGCATACATTTCTGCAAAACTAAAGTTTGTGTCCTCCGGATAAAAGAATGTAGTAATAATAGGTCCCTGGCATGTGTCATCAATATAGGTCTTGAATCCCATTTCTTTCATTTTCCGAACCAATAACTGATTATTGGCTCTGTATCTTCCGCCACGAGCCTGAATACCGCCTTCTGCTTCCATCTCTTCCAATGCTTTTGCAAAGGCCACTACCACGTGGGTTGGTGATGTAAAACGCCATTTTCCATCCTTTTCCATGGTTTCCCACTGGGCATAGAGGTCCAGAGACAGGCTGCGTGCCTTTCCCTTACTCTCCTGAAGCTTTTCGCGATTACAGATGATAAATGCAAAACCCGGAACACCCTGAATACATTTATTAGCACTGCTGATAATAAAGTCGATACCCAATTTTTCTACGGGAATATCTACGGCTCCAAAACTGGACATGGCATCTACGATGAAATCTCTGCCGGCACCTTTAACCACTTTTGCAACAGATTCGATGTCATTGAGAATTCCGGAGGTGGTCTCGGAATGAACCATTGTCACATGGGTAATCGCCGGGTCTGCGTCCAGAATCTCCTGAATCCTTTTAGCCGAAGGTGTCTCATTATAATGTGCACGATATACCACATAGTTAATGCCTGCGTAATCTGCGATTTCTGTCATTCGCTCCCCATATGCACCATTTGCAATGATTAAAAGTTTATCCTCATCCCCAATGATGCTGGTCAGAACAGACTCAACGCCGAAGCTGCCGCTGCCCTGAATCAGGACAGCTGTATAAGTTTCTTCGCTGGCATGAGCCAATTTTAAAAGTTTTTTCCGGATAACCTGGGTCACCTGTTTGTAATCATCATCCCACGTACAGTAGTCAAAGAGCATTTCTGCCTTTACTGTATCAGTTGTTGTCAATGGTCCCGGTGTCAATAATTTATAATTTTTCATTATGTACCTCTCCTTTATTTACAGCTTTCTGATAATTCCTGATGTTCTTTCATTAATTCGGCTGTCAAAGGTTCTGCAAATTTCTTTGGATTTCCGGATGCATTGGCTTCATCGACAGTTTCACCGTCATAGAGTGGTACCGGATATGTTGCAAGTAATTCTTTACGACCATTTTTGATAATACATTCTGCCATTTCCATTGCTAACGGATTTGTTTTATCCCCTTTATCAATAACAGCAACCGACTCTGTCAATGTGAAGTTACCTTCGGTTGGGTCCACAAAATCAATCGGAAGTCCATCTGCTTTATCAGCTACCGCCTGATGTCTTAAACCAAAGCCAACAGCTACTTCTCCGGCACGTACTTTCTTGATTGGACCGGAGCCGGATTCTTCGATATGGTCTCCTGCATTTTCATAAATCTTAGTCAGAATTTCTTTGGCTTCATCTTCGCCATATTCGCTCACTAATGCCTGAATTAACAACCATGCTGTTGAAGAACTCTTAATATCTGTAACCGAGAGGAATCCTTTATATTCCGGATTTGCAAGGTCCTTGATAGATGTTGGCATTGGAAGATTATTCTCTGCCATCATCTCTGTATTTACAATAATTGCACCTTCCTGAGCTGTAATTGGTGTATAGTAACCCGGATATGTTTCCAAAGCACCTGTGTCAAAACTCAACTCCTTAAACATCGTATTTGCGCCCTGTGCACTTTCAAGATAGAAAGAACTCATGGTCACTAAATCCGCCTCAATGTTTTTTCCCTCTGCTAAAAGTTTACCGCCAAGTTCAGATGTTCCGAACGTCTGGATGATATACTTTCCTTCATAGCCATTGCCATCCAAAGCATTTTTCATGGCTTCAATGGCTTCGTCATCTGCATTGGAATACAATACGACTTCACTTTCACTGCCTGTTTTTGGACTGCTGCTGCATCCTGTTAAAATTGTGCTTGTTACTAACATCGTTCCTACTAAGAGTGCGGATAAGGCACCTTTCACTGTTCTCTTCATTTTGATTTTTCCTCCTCTAACCGGCTGTTTGCTCTCATTTGTTTTTTTATTTACAAGGAATCCAAAAATTCCCTTTGCCACAAGATTTGTCACCAGAATAAACAGTGACAGAATAAAAATTTCATTGAACTTTGCAAAATGCTGCAGTTCTTTAATCTTAGCTGTAATAACCATTGTCCTCGCCCCGGCGATAAATATAATGGCGCTGACTGTTACCATGGCATTTACAAAATAATAACTGAATACTTCTAAAATAGTTGCGGCCGCATTAGGCGTCACCACACGAATAACCGTTTTAACCCAGGTATCCCCCATAAGCCGGGCCGTCGTTTCCCAGGATGCATTCATTTTCTCCAGCGAATTCTTCATCATCAAATATGGTGTGGAGAAGAAATGAATAACATTACATACGATAATAATGACAAATGTATTCTGAAGTGAGGTCCCGGTAAAAGACAGCATAAACGCAATACCTAATACCATGCCCGGAATCGTATTGGTCACCAGAGCAATGCTCTCGATAACCTTTTTACACTTTTGGTTGATTTTGCTTCGGGCTGTTACAAGGGCCGCACCATAGACAACCAGCGAACCTGCTACTGCTGTAACTAAGGCCACATAAAGGGAATTTGTATAAACTCTCACTAAGGCCGAGTCATCAAATACAGCTCTTACATTATCCAGTGTAAAACTCATTCGATATGGCCATTCGGATACAAATGGAACAATCACAATGACCGCAAAAACGGATAACACAGCCACCAGTGATGCTACAGACAAGATTCCCAACAATGCATCTCTGCCCTTATTCTTTTTCAATTCCACACTCGAAATCTTGTTATATCTCACATTATATTTTTCTAAAATATGTAATACTGTAATACTGATAACGGATGGCAGAAGCATCATCACCGCTACAACCGCTCCATTGTTAAAGTTTGGAATGCTGCCCAGCATTTCCTCATATAAGATGCCTGCCACCACATCCACTTTTCCGCCTACGGAAGCCGGAATACCGAAATCCGTAAAGCTTAAGAAAAAACACTGAATCATGGATGCTGCCAGTGTTCCCCACAAAGGGCGCAGCACCGCCGTCATAAAAGTCTGCAGAGGACTGTCCCCCATAACCCGGGATACCAGAAGAAACTTCTTGTCAATGTAACCCATGGTATTATTGATGAGCATAAAGGAGATTGGGAGCGTGTATATGATATACCCCATCAATAATCCGTTAAAGCCATAAATATTAAATAACTGGCCGCCAAAAATTCTGGTAATCAGCCCCTGCTTTCCAAAGGAATAAATAATTGCAAATCCATAAGTAATGGTTGGCAGAAGCATTGGAAGTACGGCTGCCGCCCGGATAAATTTCTTCACCATTTTAGGTACATTGGTAAAATTAATGGTATAAGCCATCATAAAGGCCAATGCCGTCGTAATCACTGCACCTGTCAGTGAAATAAGAATGCTGTTTCGAAATGCCCCCGCAAATCTTGGTGCTGTCAGGACATCTATATAGTGGGATAATCCCACACCTGAATTTTCCATGAAAGATTTTCCAAGAATTCCAATCATAGGCAGCATCAGAAACAGAACAAATAGAACGGTTACTGCCGCAAAAATCACTTTAATCTCTATATTTTTCTTCTGCATCTCTTCAACCTGCCTGATAAATTGTTTCCGGAGCGACTTCTTTACTAAAAAGAGAATAGATATTATTCTTTTTAATCTCCAGCTGATTCAAAATAAAATCTTTAACGAATTTATTTTCCGGTGCTTTAATAATTTCTTCCGGTCTTCCATACTGGGAGATGGCTCCTTCATTGACAATCAGCACCCTGTCGGATAAGGTCAGTGCCTCTTCCGGGTCATGAGTTACGATAATGGTTGTCAGCTTGTATTCTCTGGCAATCAGCTTGATTCTTTCTTTAATGGACTCTTTAATCACACCGTCCAAGGCACTCAATGGCTCATCTAATAAAAGAATCTTCGGTTTCATTACCAGTGTTCTTGCCAGTGCCACCCTCTGCTTCTGTCCACCGGAAAGCTGTTCCATCTTTTTATCCAAATGCTCTGACAACCCCAACAACTCAATCAGTTCATCCACATCTTCTTTCGTGGAAATGCCCGGCTTATTGCGCAAACCATAAGTAATATTTTTATAAGCTGTCAGGTTTGGAAATAAGGCATAATCCTGAAATACAATATTAAATCCCCGTTCTTCCATAGGAACTCTTGTCAAATCTTTTCCATCAAATATGATTTTTCCGGAATCCGCTTCGGTAATTCCCAAAATCAAATTTAATAATGTTGTCTTTCCACTGCCTGATGGACCTAAGATAGAAACAATCTCACCGTTTTCGATGGTCAGATTTATATCGTCCAGAATCGTTACCCTGTCATATGATTTTTTCAAATGTTCTAACTGCAACATAAATTTTTTCTCCTTCTCTGTGTGACCAATGTGTCGTACTTGATACGCTCCCCATAATATCCTTGGAATCAGCAAAAAACAATCAACGCAAATTTAAAAATATGCAAACTCAATGTAAAGGAAATAAAAAAAACAGCCCCAAATCGTGTAGAAATTCTACATGATTGGAACTGTTTGTATTTTGCTGTTTTTAATCATAGGCACGATTACTGATAATCTTGCTGCTCCTGTCCATCTTCTTCGTATACTTCCTGTAATCGCTAGTCAAAATTCCCATATAAATCATATCCACAATGGCAAGCTGCACTGTCCTTGAAAAGATGGCATCACCATAAAGGAACTGTTCATTCGAAGTGCAAATACAAATATCTGAATACCGGCTAATCGGTGAATTTTCAAAATTCGTCAGTGCAATGGTCTTTGCCCCGGACTTCTTCGCCAGTTTCATCACATCTACTGTATTTGTCGAACAACCCGAATAGGAAATGCCAATGGCCACATCCCTCCCGGTCAGGTTGCTGGCACTGATACTCTGCAGATAATAATCCTCATAGGACCTGCAGTTGATGCCAAGATACATCAGTTTTGTCACCAAGTCCGCAATCGTTGTGCTGGAATTCTCAACACCATAAACAACGACGTTGTCTGCTTTTGTAATAAGCTCCACAACCTCTCTCAGCTTCTTTCCCGAAATGCCCTTTAAGGCTTCTTCCAGGGCATTAATCGTTGTTGTAACAACTCTAGCCGGAATATCCTCCGGCCGATCCTCACTCCCCAGTTTGAACCCGTGGAGAGGTGCACGCTTTGTTGTCTCTTCGGCCTCTTTCGCATTTTCCTGTATGAGGGCTACTTTTAATTTCTTATAGCTTTCAAAACCAATAGCCTTAGCAAATCTGGCGATGGTCGGCTGACTCACCTTGGCCTTCTCAGCAATCTCCGTCATGGACATTCCACCGACTTCCTGTAAGTGGCCCAATATGTAATCCGCTACTTTCTGCTCAGATTTCCTAAGTGAGGCGTATTTTCCCTTTATCTCAAATGTAATCATATTTCCTAATCTCCTTGTAGTAATTCTACCATTTTCCATCGGATTTTCCACAAAAGAATTGTTAAATAAATTTTACCTTCAGGTTTTTCCGATGAAAATATTCGAAAAATTTTACATAAAAGATTCTATCTTTGAAATCAATCCAATATCTGCCGGCAGCCAGTCCACATCAAAAAGCTCCGTTTTTGAAAGCCACCTTGCCGCTTCATGCTCCTTGAGCACCAGGTCTCCCGAAGTCACACTACACCAAAAACAGTCCATAGACAAATGAAACTGAGGATAATCATATTCAATGGTATCAATCAAACCGCCCACTTCAATGTCCGTATCCAGTTCTTCTTTGATTTCACGGATAAGAGCCTCCTGAGGCGTCTCCCCCGGCTCAATCTTGCCGCCCGGGAACTCCCATCCGTCTTTGAAGTCACCATACCCCCGCTGGGTCGCGAAGATTTTATTGTTTTCTCTGATAATTGCTGCCACTACTCTTATTGTTTTCACAAACTTGTCTCCTTTGAGGTTAATCCATTGTAATGTAGTCGTAGATGTCACTGCGGACAGGGGTGTCCAGAGACCATTCTATCTCTACAGCTGTTTTTTCTGTATTTGGCATGGTAAATTCTTTCGCAACACCAGTTGCTTCCATGCTTCCCAGATAATAGAACTCCTTTGAAATCCTATCATCCTTATTTTTTCGTACAAACAGCTGAACATCTATCCCCCGCTCTTTTGCGTAAAGGAAGTTCTGGACATCTTCTGACTGAATGCTTCTACCACTTTTAGAAATTGCAATCAAACGATGATTACTAGTAAAATGATCTTCATACTTTGTTGTATCTGAAATATCTTCGGATTTATCATAATTTATAAACACAGGAAACGTTTTTGTCTTCTTATCAAATTTATACCCGCCAATATTTAATGGCACTTCATTATGTTCCCAACCTAGTAATCGGCACGCATCTTCATAGGTATATTTTTGATACAATACGAAATCTGTATTTCCATAACGCACACTATAATTCGTTTGATATCTTGAAATACCAAATTCAACCAATTCCTTAAGTATCTGATAAAATTCCGGATTCGCCAGCATCTTTGAAAAGTTCTTTGAAACATGATATTCTACATCTTTTCCAAGAAATTGCTCAGCATAAGTACGTATTCTTATCCGCCGTTCTCTACTAAGTTCATTCTGTTCCTTTTCTAAAAAAACACACTTTTCATATGTCCTTTTACCTGTCCCAGCAGGAAATTCATTTGTCATAATATTAATAACATTTTCTACCTTGTTTCTATCCAAAGTAATTCCATATTTCTCTCGCAAGTCATCTGCCCATATTCCTATTATTCCATGTTGATAGTTGAGCATTCGATTCAATAACTCCAACTCATGAATTCGTTTACCATTTGCAAGTTTTTTAGATATAAATTCAACTACCTTTTCTTCATCCGAAGACAATCTTACTTTATATTCTTTCTCATACTTCTGTAAGAACTTATAATATGAGCCCAGATTATTGTTGTCAAATATTCTAAGCACATCCATTTCACCATATTTATCAAAATCCATCAACGCCGGAATATGACCCAACTTATTCTTAAGATTCTGATAGTTCTCTTTTATCAATTTAATGTCACTGAAATTTGCATTATCAATTGCCTGGAATATTCTTTTTCGAGATATTTCATCAAAATGTAACGTTGATGCCCCTGGAATGATTCGACTCCCCTCAACAACATATTTTCTAATGTTATCCTTGTTATAGGTTCTGTCCCCCGAAAGTGCAATTGGAATCATAAAATTATTTTTATAATTTCCAATAAAATCGAGTACTACAACATATTCTTTGTTCCAATTTTTTCTAAGCCCTCTTCCCAACTGCTGAATAAATACAATAGGCGACTGGGTTGGACGAAGCATAATAACCTGATTGATTTCAGGCACATCAACGCCTTCAGAAAAAATATCTACTGATAAAATATAATCTAATCTATCTTCCTCCTTCACTTCTGCTATATTATCACTAACAAGACGTTCTACGGCTTCACTCCGAGCACCTTCTGAGTCAGCGCCTGTGAGACAGACAGTTCTCCAGCCCTTTTGATTAAATTTTTCAGACAGTTCCCTAGCTTCTTCTACACGACTACAGAATATTAAACCTTTTACACGTTCTCCACTAAAACCATAATAGTTTGCCTGTTCCATCACATAGTCTACTCTATCATCCGAAACTAAATATCTGAAATTTTCCAGTTGTTCTTCCCGCGAACCATTTTCATCTCCAATCACTTTAAGGTCCGTAATTCCAAAGTAATGAAATGGGCACAAGAAATCCTCTTCCATAGCTTGCTGTAAACGAATTTCATAAGCAATATTATGGTCAAAAATCTCATATATATTGCGACCTTCTATATTATCATCTCTTTTATCTGGCGTTGCCGTCATCCCCAAACTCAGCCTTGGATGAAAATACTCCATTATCTTTTTATAAGAACCCGCAGATGTATGATGAGCTTCATCATAAATAATTGCATCAAAATGCTCTGGTTTAAAATGATTTAATATTTCTGTTTTACTAAAGGTCTGTACTGTTGCAAAAATATAATCTTTATCAAATTCCTGCCTGCCTAATGAACCTGATACCATTCCTACAGAAACTTTTTTTGATAAAACTTTCTGAAAGGATTTCAGTGCCTGCTTAGCAATCTGGTTCCTATGTACCAAAAACAAAACTTTCTCAAAACCTAGCTCTCGCATTGCAAAGGCTGCAGCGTATGTCTTTCCTGTTCCCGTACTACTTAAAAGAAGTGCTTTTTCTATATTCTGCGATTGCATTTGCATGACATTATTTACAAATTCTGCCTGCATCTTATTTGGTTTGAGTATATAACGTTCTAACTCAACAACCTCTTCCTGAACCGTCTGTTGCTTTTGCTTCTTAATTATTTGATTCTCCAAATATTTCTGCCGATAATTTCCTATAAAATCTTCATAGGCAAAGGTATGCGAATCATTCCAAAATTCCTCAAATTCTTCTAATACTTCCCGAGCTAGTTCTCCATTCTCAGTAGACACAATTTTCATGTTCCATTCTCGATTTTTCGTGATGGCATTCATTGTCATATTTGAACTGCCTATGATAATACGATAGATTTCTTCTCTTTTAAAAATATATCCTTTCGTATGAAAGCCACCGGTTTCCTTATCTGTACAAAACATTTTAAGCTCAATATTTTTAAGTTCCTGCAGCTTCTTTAATGCTTCTGGTTCACTAAACATTAAATAGTCTGTCGTTAGAATTCTACCCGGGATTTTTTTCTCTTCCAGCTCTTTCAGTGTTTGCAATAATGGTGTGATTCCACTTTTGGTTATAAATGCAACACTTATTTGAAATTCTTCACAGTCTGTCAATTCCTGCTCAATAGAAACAACAACCTTTTTACCCTGCTTATAATTATTTGAAATAAATTCTGGCCTGTAGGCAAGATTCGAGTTATATGTATGATTAATAAAAGCGGTTTCCAGACCATCTGAAAGTTCTTTTATATGCTTTTCTCTGCTTTTCACAACAAGTTCCCCTCCCCCTGATTTATCTTCTATTTATTATTCCATCTTGTTTAGAATAGTATAGCATTTCCATATCAAAAGGACTATTATTTTCCTGTTTTTATACAACAAAAAACATCCCACCCCGGCATTTCCGCCGGAATGAGATGTCCTATTGTTTTTATTCCCTATTTCCTCTGCTTGTGAGCTGGAGGATTAAATTCAAAATCTTAAAATAAATATAAATAACGGTGTAGACAAGGCCAAAGGCTGCCATCCACTCAAGTTTCTTCGGCATTTTCTGCTCAACGCACTCTTCGATAACATCGAAGTCAACCAACAGGAATAACGCTGCAATAACGATATATAAAACAGACATTCCAATGCTGATAATCGGGTTATTCATAAAGGTTGTGATACCCATAATGATTGGTCTGAGGAATGGTACAAAACTTAACAGGAAGATTGCAATTCCACCAAAAATCATGACCAGGAAAAGGGTTGAAAGAACCGTTTTAAACTTCTTCGTTACCTTTACAATTCGTTTTACATAGAGGAAAAGCATTACGCTCACGATAGCTGCCGTTAAAATAAAGGCAACAAGTGAAATCCATTTGTAATCTGCTGTAAGTGCCTCTGTAATTGCTCCAATAAAGTAACCTTCGCATATTGCATAAAGTGTACCAACCACTGGAATTGTTGGACGGATAAGCCATGCCATCAGTGGTGTAAATAAAACAATAATACCTGCTACGATAAATACCAGTGCTTCATACACGCAAGTGTTAATGGCCATGATGCCTTCCAATTCCTCAACATCACCTATGGTCAACACACCGCCGAATGATTCTGCACTCTGCATGAAAATGTTATGTAATACAAAGAATGCCGCAAAACCTACAACACAGAGGATAAGAAAGTATATTGTCTTTCCAGCGATTCCTTTATAAGTTGCTTCATGCTTCGTCATCTCCAATGTATGAGATTTCTTCGCCATTTTTTTAATGACAGGATTACACATTCCATAACCGAATGTTTTTCCTACTGAATTTTCTTCTGCCATATTCTGTCTCCTTCGTCATATGTAGTTATCAAACTTTTTTAAAACACTATAGATATTACCACAAATTTCGCTTCAACACAATAAATTAATAAAAACCCTATTAAGCTCAGCCCAGTCTTCATTCCTGTCATCCGCCATAGCTTCTGCTTTTTCTTTAAAATATTCCAGGTTTTCCACAATGTAAGCATTCAGCTTATCAATCCGTACGCCTTTTTCAGATTCAACCATTTGAACTTTTTTTGCCACCAATTCCGCAACTATCAACTGCATTGACTCGTCCAGCACCTCATCTACTAAATCCTGAAAGAGCACCGGCGGTGGACACTGTTTCTTTTCAATCCACTTGCATGCCAGGATAGGGCGAAGGACATAAAAGTATTTCTTATATTTGACCATATCGTCCAGCAAATATTTCAAATAATTCTTATTTGCAGTACCGTAATAATGATAGATGGCTGACTTACAGGAAAAATACTTGTTTATACATTCCTGCATCTGTTCCCACTCCGGCGTTGTATAATAAACAATCGGTGAATTGGCCCATTCATATATCGTCGCATTGGCTTTATGCACATGCTGAAGAACTTTACTGATATCCCAGCCGTTAATATCCAGAATCTCATTCAATTCCCAGTCAATATAATCTGTTTTGGACTGAAGACCAAGATAAAATTCCTTAGGTCTTACATAAATAAACCGCACATCATAGTCACTGTCCGGCGAAGCAAATCCCCAGGCCCTGCTTCCCGATTCTACCGCATGCAAAATCTTAACATTTTCCTTTGCTTCAATTTCCTTTATTTTTGTCTGAATTAATGCTTCATAATTCATCTCGAATCACCCTTTCATTGACTGACATAACATAATCCTGAACCTTTGCCATATCCGGTTCATCCGGCAGTTTTGTATGCCTTGCCGCCGCCTCTAACCGACGTTCATAGTCAGATACTATATCATAAAATGCTTTTGAAAATGTCCCATCTTCCTTCTGGTACTCACCCTTACGAATGCTCAAAAGCAACTCATGCTCGTCCCTTCGGTAGGTGCAAATTTCACCCTTTTCAAGAATATCTATGGCCATCATAAATAGCCGAACCAGATGCATCGCATGTTTATTCAAATGATTATCGTCTTTTTTCTTATTTCTCTTTCCAAGCTTATCGTAGTCTTTGACAATATTGTTCATTTGATTCCATATATTTTTATAGTCTCTGAGTGGGTAATGTGTGAGATGCAAATCTATAAAAATTTCAGTCTCTAATTCAGGATTTTCAGCTTTATCAATATATAACTTCATTGCCCCCTCATCAAGAGCGGCACACTGTTTCGTCAAATCATGCATGGCATTTTTCACCGAATTATAAATATGCTGTTCCTTTTCTGTCTGGGGATAGGAATCTCTCGCCAAAGCATTCTGCAGTCTGCGAAGCTGGGCATCGGCATAGCCACCAAAGGACTGGATGGCCCGCTTTGAAAGAAACATTTCCTTTCGCTCCAAAAGACTTTTCCCTATATCATTTAGATACAGGTAATGTTCCAGATTTAAGCCCAGCAACTCGATTGTATTGGGATTACAGGCCAACAGCAGGTTAATCATTTTATTAAAAGTATAAATCGTTGTAGCATCACTATAATTATCATAATATCTCACCGGCATCTTCTCGCTCTTTGAGTTCACCAGGCAGAAGAATTTGCCTGTTGCAACCTCTGCAACGCCAACAAAATCATAGTTTGTTTTGACAACCGCATCAAAGGCTTTTTGTGTAACACAAAGATCATTGACATCGGTGAAAACAAGAAAGGCCTCCCGGTGCCCACTGACAGGATTCTTCAGAATCGACACATCCAAATTGATATACAATTCTAACAGCCGGCATTTATACCGGGCCTGCTGCTGATTCTGTCCTTTTTCATAGGCTTCTTTCAATGCTTCCGAATTTAAACATCGACAAATCGCTCCCGGTTCCATTTCACCCATGGCATTGGCTGCAAACGCCGTCATCAGCCCTTCTGCCGTAATCCCCTCTGTGATGCAGGCTTCGAGTTTTGGCTCGGTACATGTATACTCTAAAATAGTATTCTCATCCAAATCTACCCGCATACAAAACAAGGAGTTTTTCGCAATATTATTCCGATATGCCAACTGAGCATTATACTTCTGTTCAAGCTCCTTTTGTTCCGTAATCTCCTGACTACATCCAATAGCTCGAATCGGTTTTCCATCGGCATCCTTTTCTAACTGGTACTCAATACGCCGCCAGTGCCACTTTCCTTTCGCATCTCGCAGCCGTACATCGGCTTTAACATTAGAATTTCCAGCCAGCAACTGCTTTTTCATATCCAGATAAATGGCCATAGACTGTTCATCAGCCTTACCCTCATCCAGAAGGCACTCCGGAAAATTTTCCATTACACGGGTGGCACCATATACCTTGCCTGCTTTTTCTGAATTAATACATCGATTGTTGAGCAAATCATATTCCCATATATGAAGGTCACTGTTATCCAGGGCAATATCAAACCGCTTCTGTGAATCACTCAACTGGGCACGAAGCTCATGTTCTTTCGTAACATCTGTACATACAACATAATAGGATTTAACTTCTGAAACCAACGCTTTACGTCGAAGAACAACCGAAATCCATATGTAATCCCCGGTTCCCGTCAAAAGGCGAAAATCATTAATCGAGAAGGCCGCCTCATCGGTATGCTGTTCAATAATCTCACGCACCCATTCCCTGTCATCCGGATGCAAAGCTTCATAAGCACTTCCCTTATAAAGTTTATCAGCCTCCGGCTGAGACATGCGGCTCATTTCCAAAAAGCCAGGACTACAGTAGGAGAGATGCAGCTCATTATCCCTATCCATCTGCATCATACAGATACCAACTGGGGTATTTCCAATCAATTCCTCATTCTGCCTGTCCCTTTCCCCCAATTGGACACGGTCAATCATTCCTCTGACACGAAAACTTCCCAGGGCATAAAATGCAATAACGCCCCACAATAATGCAAAAATAACATTACAGGTATCACCATAAGCAATATTTTCCGGCTTTACCTGCCAGGCACAATAGATATAGCCCCCTGCTGCCGTTATTAAGAAAGCACAAAAGGTCCCCGGACGGTCCATCAAAAAAACCGGAAAAGCCGCCAGCGTCAGCAAAAAAAAGGTGCAGTATTTGTCTATATTCAAAAAAGCTCCCTGATATCCAGCCGCCGCCAATATAATAACCAGGGTCAAATACAGCGCACATCGCATAAACGCAGGATGTTTTTCACCCTTCGTACAAATCAAAAAACATATCAGCAGAGCAACAATTCCCACAACAATACGCAGTTTCAGGTAATCATCATCCCTGTCCCACAGAACTAGAATCAGGAAACAAAGGCCTAGTACACCATTAAGAATTCCCAGCATAATCTTATTATTTCTCAAAATCTGGGGTAGACATTTGTCATATTCCTCTCTTGTAACACCATAACGCATCAATATATCCGCAATCATATGTTTCATTTCCGGTCTCCTTTGTATATTAAAGACATAACCATATAAACCACCATAGCTACAACAATTCCATTAATCGGTCCGATGAAAAAGGGCCTGTCTAAAAATGAAAGAAAGGATATTTTTGAAAAAATTCCTCCCGTAACACAAGCCGTTAAAGCCCCTGTTATAAAAGCAAGCATCCCCGGTATATAAAATCCGGGCCGACTCTTAAACCGGCTCATCCTGCCTTTATTAATTATCCAATAATCCGCAATCATAGGTCCAACCAATGGCGGAACTAAAGCTGTCAACAGGGATAAAAAAGTCCGTAATCCCGTTAAGATTCCCAGTGCTGCAAGAACAGTTCCAAGGATGCCTGCAATCCCAGTCGTCCCCCGGCTCTTTTCTTCGTCCTTGTTCAGCAAAACTGCCAGGGACAGGCCCCCGGAATAGGCATTTGCCACATTCGTTGTCCAGGATGTCACAACTAAAGCTACTAATGCAAGCCATGGCAATCCTGACGATATTAAAATCTCACTGATATTATAAGTTCCCATCGTGATGGACAATACTGCCCCCACAAGCAATATCATAAGTCCTGCAGGTATTACACCAATGAAGGAGGATTTTATAACATCCGTCCGTTTCCTTGCAAATCGGCAATAATCGCTGGAAATAGCTCCCGCCAAAGCAAAATGGCCCACAGTCATACTAATCGCATCAACCATGGTAATAGTCCCCGTCGGGATATAATTGTGAAGCACTTCCATGCCACCATTTCCAAGGGATTTGATAAGTGTGTACAAACACACAATTGCAAGTAATGGCACGGCAATTCGATTCAACCGTTTGAGTCCATCAAACCGGAAGCATGCACTGAGCAGCATAATAATTCCCCATATTATTGAAGAAAGCCAAACGGGTATCACAATTCCTGTAAGATTACCAAACATAGCCGCAAAGGAAGTCCCACAGACACCGGCCTGTATTCCAAACCAGCCAATACAGGCAACCGCAAGAATGAAACTGATTACATAGCGTCCACCCTTTTCTCCTAAGGCGCCTGCCGCAAGTACCGCTGTCGGCAGACCTGTGTCGCACCCCTGCATACCTATCAGGCTCATATAGCTACAAACAATACAGTATCCTATAAAAATACCAATCACACATATATTCAATGGCAGACCGCCGCCCAAAATGCCACCAACCATCAATGCCGGAACACTGATGACCGAGCCGCTCCATACCAGAGCAATCGAACTCCATCGCTGCCGTTCTTCTGATTTAATTTGAAATTCAGATGTCTCTTCCATAAAGTCCATCCCCTCTTGTGAGCTGCCGCAGAGTCCCCTGTGAACCTCGTTCGACCTTCAAAGTCAGCGCCCAATGTCCATTTAGTGGACATACTATATTTATTTTATTCCTTTTGTCTCCAAGGTGCAATATGCAGAACGGTTTTTCTTTAATTTTCGACACAAAAAAGGGGCTGTTTAAACAACCCCTTTACTTTTAATCCATCTTATCCTGACATGCCGGACAAATTCCTTCAAAAATGGTGCGATGACGTTCCACCTTATATCCGGTGGCCTCTTCAACTTTATCATCTAATGAAGGATTATAGGGCAGTGCCAAATCAGACACTTCTCCACATTTTGTACAGACTAAATGATAATGCAAATCAATACGCCAGTCATACCGGTCTGCCCCGGGAATCCTTACATGGAGAATTTCATTTTTCTGAGCAAGATGATGCAAATTACGATACACCGTTCCCCGACTGATTTTTTCGTCCTTTTCCCGGACATCTATAAAAATCTGTTCTGCCGTCGGATGGTCATGATGTTCCTGCACAACGTTCAATACAATCTGCCTCTGTTTCGTATTACGCACTTGTTTCACTTGAATACACCTCTGTTTTTCGATGTATTACATTTTATCAGACAGTGTGGCAGAAATCAATTCTGCATGATTTAATTTTGAAAGTGCTACGACTTTATCGAGATCAAGTCCTGCTGCTTTCGTAAACCGCTCGCCATATGCCTTATCCGCCAAATAACAGTGGGCAGCATGACGATACTTTATATTCTCTGTACAGGATGCAATATCACCTGCCGTATTTTGAATCAGGATTTCTTTCTTGTCTTCTTCAAGCACACGCCATAAATCGCCGCCTGCACGGAAACAATCATCCGTTGGGTCATCCTTAGGGTCATAGGTCCACACAGCTCCGGTTATATCCAGCGGTGGTTCCATAACTTCCGGCTGGGCGGTCCAAGCTCCGGCACTGTTTGGTGAATAGGCCGGTGTTGCACCGCAGTTTCCATCTACACGCATGGCTCCATCCCTATGATACTCATTCACTTCACATTTTGCACGATTTACCGGGATAAGATTGTGATTGACACCAAGTCTGTACCGCTGTGCATCTCCATAGGCAAAAAGTCTTCCCTGAAGAAACTTGTCCGGTGAAAAGCCAATTCCCGGAACGACATGGGCTGGCGTAAATGCCGCCTGCTCAACTTCCGCAAAATAATTGTCCGGATTACGATTTAACTCCAATTCACCAACCTCAATTAACGGGTACTCTGCATGACGCCAGATTTTTGTAATATCAAAAGGATTCTCATAATGATTTTTTGCCTGTTCTTCCGTCATAACCTGAATATACACGGTCCATTTTGGAAAATCTCCTTTTTCAATAGCATCGAAAAGGTCTTTTCCATGATATTCTCTATCCATACCATTAATCTTCGTCGCCTCTTCATTACTTAAGTTCTTAATTCCCTGCTGTGTTTTAAAATGGAACTTACACCATACTCTCTCATTATCTGAATTATACAATGAGAATGTATGCTCTCCGAAAAAGTGCATGTTTCTAAAGGATGCAGGGATTCCACGGTCCGACATGACAACTGTAATCTGATGAAAGCATTCCGGCAGCATTGTCCAGAAATCCCAGTTATTCTGTGCCGAACGACGTCCTGTTCTCGGGTCACGCTTTACAGCACGATTCAAATCAGAGAAATTATGAACATCACGAATAAAAAAGGTTGGTGTATTATTTCCTACCAAATCCCAGTTGCCCTCTTCTGTATAAAACTTTGTTGCAACACCACGGATATCCCTCTCACAATCAGCAGCCCCACGTTCTCCTGCCACTGTTGAAAATCGTGTGAAAGTCTCTGTAACGGCACCCGGCTGTAAAACTTTTGCTTTTGTATACCTGGAAATGTCCTTCGTCACTGTAAATGTGCCGTGAGCCCCCCAGCCCTTTGCATGCATACGCCGTTCCGGAATAACTTCACGATTAAAATGGGCCATCTTCTCCATCAGCCACACATCCTGCATAACGACTGGTCCACGTGCTCCCGCTGTAATCGAATTCTCATTATCGGCAATCGGTGCCCCAACTTCATTGGTTAATTTTTTGTGGTCACTCATATATCATACCTTCCTTTCCTTTGGGTATCTATGTCCATACCTCTGTGGCATTAACATTCTCAAGTCAAATGCTAAGGTTTCGCCTGAAACCTAATGAACGGGTGATTCACCTGACCCTAGGGAAAGGAAGTTGCAATCTGTTATTAGGACTAATTACTAATAGTATATTCCAATTTCCAATATCTGTCAATTTTCTATTTTGTGTATACAATAGGAGTTAAATACTAAAGTGTTCACACCAGCACGGTACTTTCTGTTACCCGACATATATGTTCCGCCTTAAATTCATCATAGTTATGTGGAAAAGGCATCGAATATTTCCGATGCCTTTCACTCTAAATTTTCTATCTTATTATTACATTACCATTTTCCGCCAAGGAAATTTTTTCTTTTTCTAATCCCAGATTGATGGCTCCATTAACTGCCGTTTCTATAACATTTCCCATTCGTGAGAAGCCAAATTTCTTTGCAGTCTCACGTACTAAATCCTTTTGAGACAAACTGATTTGCTCGGTCAAAACTTCTAAAATAGCATTTAAAATCTCATAAGAAGATACATCTTCCATACTTCTCTTTTCCCCAAACTGGTCTTCTACTCGATAACCTTTATAATCCATAGGAATCTGGCTTGGCTTCCAATAAAACAGTGTTTCCCCTTCTTTGATACTCTGTTTTGCCACACCATCAAGAGCCCCCAGAAAAACACCTTCTACCCGACTGCCTGACCGTGAAATATTCCAGCATGACAATACTTTTCGCATTAATAACTTATGGCTGATCGGAGCCTCTTTTTCAAGAATTTCTTTGGCTTTATCCCTGATTCTTGTCTTTTGGTCTACACCATAAAATGCCTCAGCCATTCCAATTTGTGATATTTCCACCGATTGATAAGGTTGTTTTAAGGAATCCGAGATTTCGCTCACATCCATTTTTTCAAACTCTAAATGCTGAGTTTGATTATTAGATTCGTCTATCGCCTCCTTCTCTACCGCATCATTTTCAATAGCTTCTTTAATCGCCTTTTCAATTTCTTTCTCAACATGCGCCTGATTATCCAGCCATTCTAACATCCATACACGCATAATTTTCCAGCCCAGGCCTGTTAATACATTCGGCTGAAGCATGAAGCGATCCTTGGAAGTTGCAGCTTCTCTGCAATTTTCACCGTCCATCAGTATACCTAACAGATATGTATTCTCTTTGTTCGGATGGATAACTCCAATATCCATCTTATATTCAGAACAGCCAATATTGCATTTAACCTTATAGCCCATTTTCTCTATTGCCTCAGCAATTTCATTAATCATCGTATCCACATGGGTTGAAGCAGATTTACTGCGTACTGCCAAAACATATTTACCGCGCTCTGCAAATTCCAAAAATCCTTTTAATCCTGCAACACCCTCGGACCGGGTTCTTGAAAGGTCAATCTGCTCCGGTTTAATAACAGCATATACTATCATGCTCTTTCTCGCTCTGGATATGGCAACATTTAATCTACGCCATCCCCCATCTCTGTTCAATGGTCCAAAGTTCATAGATACTTTACCCTCTTTATCCGGGCCGTACCCAATAGAGAAGAGTATAATATCCCGTTCATCACCCTGAACATTTTCCAGATTTTTAATAAATACAGGCTCTTTTGATTTATTATCAATTTCCTCCAGCTCAGGATGCTTGGAAAATTCATCCAACAGTAAATCTTCAATCAAATTCTGCTGAACGGAACTAAATGTAACGACGCCTATACTATCATTGCGAAGGCGTTCATCCCGTAACCTGCGTACAATTTCTGACACAACAGCCTTTGCTTCTGCCAGATTTTGCTTTGTTTTTCCTTTATCATAGTAGCCATCCAAATGCACCATCTTGACTTCTGAAACCAGATCATTTGGCGATGGGAATGTATAGAGTTTATTGTCATAATATTTCACATTGCTGTATGCAATCAGGCTCTCATGTCTTGACCTGTAATGCCATTTCAAATGTTCCTGCGGCATGGATATTGCAAGACAGTCATCTAAAAGACTTTCAAGGTCCTCTTTCTCACTATTTTCCTCGTCTACACGATTTGAAGTAAAGAAACTGGTCGGCGGCAGCTGTTTAGGGTCACCAACAACAATAACATTTTCTCCTCTCGCGATTGTTCCAACTGCCTCACTTGTCGGAAGCTGGGATGCCTCATCAAAAATGACCAGGTCGAATTTCGGAAAAGCAGGGTCTATGTATTGTGCCACAGAAATCGGACTCATAAGCATACATGGACAAATCCGTCGGAGCAATGTCGGAATCTGGTCAAACAGCTTTCGAATTGGCATCATACGGCCATTGCTTTTAATCGCTCGTTTTAAAATTCCCAGTTCAGAAGATGCCGCACCGTCTCCGCCATTTGCCGGAACTTTCTCAGATAATTTTGACACAAGTTCCTGAATCGTCATTTTCTGGAATTTATCAATAGTTTCTTTATATTTCAGAATCATATCTTCATACTGTCTGCCTCTGAAATCTGCCAGTCTGGAGTCTGAAGAAATGGTCTGAAGTGATAACCGGTAGAACAAATTACACCTAAATGCATCCTTGATATTTCCTTTATCAACTTTATTCTGTTTATAGGCTTCAGACACAACGGCCAGACCTTTTTCTCTAAGTTCTTTATCTTTGATATTAAAATCAACCCATGACTTTAGTTCAGAGATATTATCCCGATATTTCTCGCATAAATTCTTTACTTCCATAATCCAGTTCTGGCTGTTTTCAGCATCCTTCATATCGACAGAATACTGATTTGTAAGTTTGTCTGCCGACTGTATAAAAAGCTGAAGCTTCTCCACCTGTCCTCTGAGTTTTTCCCCTTCTGAAGGATTATCTGCGAGATGAATCAGATTTTCCCTCTTACTTTCAGGAAATGCCCTGACTGCCTCTCGAACTGTAACCGATTTTTCTATTGCGGCATTCAGCTGATTCCAATCTGTCTGAAGCCCCATATATATTCCGTTTGTAAAGCCAGCCAGCTCAGGTGATGTCATTTCAATTTGTTTTTTCTTTTCTGACAGTTTCCTAAGTTCCTCATAATAACTTTGAATAGACTCTTTTGTAATCTCGCTTGGATTCTTGGAAAAAGCCTTTAATTCTTTTACAAGACTATTCTGCTTGAGCATCTTCGGGAAAAACCAAGTTGCAGACGCACTATTCCAACGTGTCAAAGCATCATCAACATTATAAGAAAATACCGAATCCTGAAAGTTCTGTAAAAGCTTACCAGACAACTCATTATATTCTTTCCCCACCTGGGCAAGCAAATCCAGCTGCATCTTTACGCCACCAAAATTAGGTGTTTGTACAAAGGATGTCAATGTCATTATTGGATTTAATGCCGCCTCTATAAAATTCATCAGTTGAATAACCGATGGCTTATCCTCAGTCTGCTCCAGGCCACTCCATGTCAAAAGTTCCCGAACTATTTCCTCTGTTGAATCGCATTGTTGAAACACCGCCTTCAAATCATTCTCGAACTGATTTCGCAATTCCATGGAATAAACAGTTCCTTTATAACCCTTTAATGGGTGATTTTCATATAAACCTATTTCTTCAATAACAACCGTATATTGACGAATCAATTCACTCCAACCGTCTATTTCACTACCACTTACAGATTGAACATTCACTCCGGAAAAATCTATCTTATCTTTTTCACTTTTCGTCTGTTCAAATATTTCAACAGCCTCATATAAAGAACAGCCATATTCCCGCTTACAGTGTATGGCCTCTATAATGTAATTCAATTCCTGCCGCATATGATGCAAATAATCCGCGGTCGCTTTATAGGCTTCCGGTGGCTTAATTCTTCCAATTTCCAGTGCCTGATTAAGCTGTCCCAGAACTGCTGTCTTATTTGTTTTATTTGAATGGAGTTCAAGGCAAAATGAATCCAGACCAATATCTGCAAGTCTTTTTTGTACAACATTTAAAGCTGCCATTTTCTCAGCCACAAATAAGACGGATTTGCCTTGATATAATGTATTCGCAATCATATTTGTAATCGTCTGGGACTTTCCTGTTCCAGGCGGTCCATGCAATACAAAACTTTCCCCGGCTGCCGCGGCAGCAATAGCTACCATCTGAGATGAATCAGCACTGACAGGAATTGCCATTTTATCTGGCTCAACCTTCGCATCCAGCATATCTGTCGATATTCCAACATCCTCCGGCTGCCAGGTCATTCTTCCTTCAATCAGGCTGGCAACTACTTTGTTCTTTTCCAAATCTTCTGAACGATTTCTGATATCATTCCACATAACAAACTGACCAAACGAAAAAAGTCCCAGAAATGCCATATTTTCAATGTTCCATCGTTTTTTCCCCATAATTGCCTGTCGCATAGTATTAAAAACCAAAGGCAAATCCGTTCCATGTTCATCCAACGGCAATGGGTCTAAGCCACCGATTTTAATACCATAATCTTGCCGCAAATATTCCAACAAGGTAATATTAATCTGGGCTTCTTCTTGTCTGCTTCGAATAACAAAACCTTTATTCCGACTATTTCTCACCAAATCCACAGGTATAAGAATAATTGGCGCATATCTTGCTTTTTCCGACAAATCACTCTCAAACCATCTCAGAAAACCGAGTGCCAGAAACAATGTATTTGTTCCATTTTCTTCCATGCTGACTTTAGCCGCACGGTGCAGATTTTTAAGGTTTTTCTCTAAAATATCACTTGGAAGAAATGTACGAATCCTCTGGCTTTTAAACTCCATAGTGGCAATTGTCTGAATCAAATCTTTTTCCGTTTCAATTTCAAACATTTTTGCATCTCTCGGAGACATTGTCCATTCTGACGGCACTTCCATAACTCTAAAGTCTTTTCCGTCAGATAATCTATCCTCTAATTCCCCCAAATCGGCTGTCATAATCTGTATTGCATTTTTAGTCACACGAAAATTCAGCAGAGTGTTTCTCAAACTGAAATCCAGGAGTCTTCGCTCCCATATTTTTTGTTTTGTAAGCGGCCTATTATCTTCTGCCAATTTTCCGAGCATGGATCTGTCCATTTCTTTTGGTGCAAAAACAACTGTCTCCCCATTCTCTTCCTCTACATTTTCCTGAAAACTTTCTGTCCGAGGTAATTTAATAGGAATCGGCCGGATACCACTGCCTCTTGACCTCTGCACGTCAATAACATAGTCGAAAAGACCTGGCTGATTTAAATGGTCCTTTCCATGTTTTAAAGCCTTTTCAAAGTCTACATTCCCCCCTTGAACATAATCCGTACATTCAACCAGCAACAGTTCCTCTGCTCCCGGCACAATTCTCTTTTCCAGTGCAGACACATCATCCACAGCACAATCCGCAAAAGTTTCTTCTTCTAACCAACAACCTGAATAGGCATGGCCCTTCATAAAAATAATCAATGGGAACAGTCCTGCTGCTTCCAGACAGGCTGCATAAAGTATAGATAAATCCAGACACGTTCCCTGTTTCTGTTCAACAACCATATGTGGCATACGCACTCGCTGTCCAACAATTTCATAACTAGCCGGTGGATTATTATAAATAATATTCTCAGCATGCAGTGCTGCATAAATGGCTGCCATCTGAAACTTTACATTATTCGGATTTCTCGTCTGATACCCTGTAAATGATGGCTGTCCCATCCATTCATTTAAAAATTTTGATGCCCGGCTAAGAATAGCTGTGACCTTTGGGTGATTAGGCGTTACAAAGGCTGTAATAATTTCCGGCATGATAAGCAGACCGCTCCACTCATCATAGGCCAGCAATTCAATCTCATTGGTGAAATTATAAATGTCCTTATCCTCTTCAATTAAGTCAATAATAATGGTACCAACCATTTTCTCTGTCAATGAGAACAAAAATTCCGTAGATAGCTGAATTCTTACCGGCGAAATTTCAAAAGAACTGCCTGCTGCCAGTTCCTCTATCTCATAGGAAAACTCTCTTGCAAAACCCGGTTCAAAGGAAATTCTCAATGTCAGATTCTTCAAATTTTCCTCTGATTCATTATTTACAATTAGGTTTCGTATAATTGGTACATAATTTTGCTGCATCGCAAAGTTAATCGATGTATTTAATACTCCTCCTACAGTGACTTTCTTTTCCATAACGTTGACCCTCTCTTGTAATTTCTTTTCTGCCCTAACCCTCTAAAACTCAACAAAAATAGACATTGCCCTGTTTCATCGACAATGTCCAATTAAAAATGCAACTGGCTACCATTTTACAGGTCCTTAGCTTTGCGTCCCAGGATTTCTCCTGGTTTGCCCCTCTGTATATCATTACCTTTATTCTACTACGTTGGCATGAAAAAAAATAGTGTATTGTAGTATTTTGCAAAAAATCTTTTGTCTTTTTAACTTCTCTCTTATCATAAACAACTCAGTTCAATGTAATCACACAATTATCTCTATGCTCATCAAGTATAGCTTTGAAAAAACGATTCGCCCGGTTTCGCAAAAGGAACAGCAGGACACTACCTTTAAATTTCAAATAACTGCCATCGATTTCAATCCATGCTCCCGCGAAGGGAGCGACCTATGCGATACAGATCAACGAGGTTATGGATTTTATTTCAATCCACGCTCCCGCGAAGGGAGCGACAGCAATTTTAGACAAAAAAATTTAAAGTTATTCATCTAAAATTGTATAATACATATATTTGGGGAAATATTTTATAACTATCTAGACATGTTTTATAAAATATCTCCTCTTTTTATGGTGCGAACCTCCCCACTATCTTATGACTGCTTCCAGTTCGCACCACAATTTCTATTTTAGTAAAAAGAAATCAAATCATCAAAAAACCTTCCGCTTTATATCCTTCTTTTACACCAAAATGTTCGATTTTTGTTTCATATTTATTACCAAGATAATAAAATCTCAAACTATCCTGCTCTGGATTTATTAGGGAACATAATTTGTCTTTAAGTATTAATGCCTGCGATGCATCCACTATGCACTCAAATACGGAATTTTGTACGCGCTGACCATAATTCACACATTCTTTAGCAACTTTTCTTAGTCGGCCTTTGCCCTTTGCGTCTTGTGTTGACACATCATAAGTGATAAGTACCATCATATTTCTTACCTCCACATATCATTTCCATAAGAAAGGCGGGTATTCTTCCAAATCGCCACGAATCGTACGTGCTAATAGCATTGCCTGTACATGTGGCACTAACCCCCACTCTACCTTTTCCTTTAAAAAGGGATGAGTAATAACTTCTTTCTTATGTGATTGCCAGGCTTTAAAAAATATTTTTCTGCCTTCATCTGTAAGTAATACTGCCCCATCTTTTTGAATACTAAAATGTTCTTTGCGTATGATTTTTAGATTAATCAGTGTCAAGACAAATCGATCTGCACATACACTTCGTAATTCTTCCATTAAATCTAAAGCCAGTGATTGTCTTCCTGGTCTATCTCGATGCATAAAGCCCACATAAGCATCTAGTCCCACACTTTCCAGTGCATTTGCACAGTCTCCTGCCAGTATTGTATACGCAAACGAAAGAAGTGCATTAACCAAATCCATTGGAGGCCTTTTGGATCGATTTTTAAAAATAAAATCTTCCTTTTGGTTGATAATCAGTTCATTAAATGCAGAAAAATATCTGGCCGCTAGTTCTCCTTCTATTCCACGCAAATGATCCAATTCCTTGCATGCTCTCAGTTCAGGAAGTACTTTATATAACTCATTTGATATTGCTTTAATTTTATCCGCATCCACACGCAAAGCATGATCCCGAATTGTTCTTTCTAAATTCCATCTACAGTTGTATATTTTCCCTACAATCATATTTCTTGCATACAGACAGCTACGTTCTATATCATCTGAAATTCGATATTGCTCTTTGCGGAGTAAAACATTTCCTCGTGATTTTCCAGATGAACGAGCAAGAAATTTACCAAAAGGTGAAAAAAAAGTTAACCCTACATTTCGCTCTGCACATGCCCCCATCAATGCAGGACTTGCACCTTTATATGTAAATGATATGATATTTTCCAGTGTATGTAGCGGGAACCGCCCCAAAGCATCTTTTGCATGCATTACTACCACATTTTCACCATCTAATGTTAAATAATTCTCGTTTGATAGCACATATAATGTATTTAGCAATTTTTTCATGCTGTTATGCCTCCCCTATACTCTTGCTAATATAATCCGAAACATTAGACACTTTCTGTAGTTTGGGTATACAAATTTCATTTAATGAACATGCATTGCATTTTTTTGTTATTTTCACCTTTGGTGTGTATCCTCTTTCAAACAGCTGATGCATCTCTCCACATATTGTTTCCACTTTCTGTCTTAATTCCTCTGTAAAAATCACCTCATGTCTTCGTCTCTTTTCTCCATAAAAAAGACTGCCCTTTTTTATTTCTGTAAGAAACATGTCTTCTAAACACATGGCCTGGGCACACAGCTGCAACTCATCTTCTTGACCTTCTTTTGGCACCCCACGTTTATACTCTACTGGATAAATCAGCCAATTTTCCGGGTAGCCCTGCACTTTAATTCCATCTTCACTTTGACGAAATTCCACAACATCACACTGCCCAGACATCCCTAATCTAGCTGATGTAATCCGTAGCCCACGAACTGTTAATATCGTACCACGTCGTTCAAATAATTCTTCGTCATGTACCCGCTTATGCATCAATTCTCCAGATGTGGTTCGATAATTATCTGCCCATTGCTGTTCAATATGAATTAAAGCCCACTGCCTTCTGCAGAACTCGAAATGTTGTATTCCCGAAAGCATTAGATAATTCTCTTCCGAGTATGCCATCTCTACATTCCCTCTAGCACTTCTGGTTTCAGTCCATCCAAAGTTTCTACTACAATATCGTAATCAGCGATTGATTTTGGAAAATCCACTTCCGGCTTTTGAGCCACTTTTATTGATCTATGTACCTTCGCAGAGGAATATTGACCATCTTTTCCAAGGCTTTTTTCAGTGATACTCTGGTGTCCAAACCTCGTTTGCTCCCGGTGGTGAAAGGCACAAAATCAATATGGAGATGTGGTGTTGCTTCGTCCATATGAATATGAGCGGAGAACACCTTGAGATTCGGATTTCTTTTTTGGAAATCCTGCATAAACTCACATAACATTTCCTTCGCCAGCATTCCTTCCTCTGTTCCCACTGCCATATCATCCTTGTTTCCAATCTGGAATATCACTTCATAAAATAGATTCTCCTGATTTCCTTGTCGAATATGCTCATAGTAATCATCCATTTTTCGATCTTTCCGTGTTTGTTTGGCATTGTATCGTTCCAGAGCGTCATCAAACAATTCATGATAATCCCCTGCATAGTTCCTTTGTTACAGATTGCTGCGAAGCCCTGTGGGAATATTTCCGCTCCACACAAATGTACATGATAATGTTCTTTTCGATAGTCATAATTCAATTCTGTCGATTGCATAAGATACTTCTTGAAATCACTGGATTGGCTCTTTGCCCATGCCAGCGGAAGTCCAACAGCTAAAATGACATTTGCATCATGCAATCCCCGGAATTTTAATTCTTCCGCCAGTGCTGCCATTGTCAAAATCAGGAAATCATTGGATTCTGTTTTCTTTCCCTGGTAAACAAGATGTGATTCTCCAATCACGTAATATCCATTTTTGTATTTCACATAGTTTGTACTTACGATTGGCTCTTGTTCCGAATACTCCACTCCTGAGCGAAATACTCTGTGTGCGGTCTTCATGTTTCCATATCCGTGATCCAGACCGATGATCACCTTTGAATTATTGTTATATTTCTGCATATTGCTTTCCTCCTAAAGTCTAGTTGTTATATTGTTACTTCTTTTTCAAAATTTCCGTTTACATTGTTTACAAGCCTGCGAACCCCCTGGGTTTCTAGCATATTTTGTGTAAACCGACATGTTTACAAACTTGTAAACGAACTTTGTAAACGGAGATAAAAAAACTTTTCTAATCAAATGGTATCTCCATCTGTTTGGTTACTTCTGTAAATCCTTTGGTGTCTGTCTTTCGTCTCCATCCTCTTTGTGTTCCATACATTTTTCCAAATCGGTGTGAGCTGACAGGCTGCCATCCTTCAATACTTGTGTTCATGATATTGTTGATTTCCCTTGTTTCCCATTGTTTCGGCTCGTCATTTTCCCGACCTATTGCTTCTCGGTAAATCATTAAGCTGCAAACATAATCTTCCTGTGAATTATCCAGCCATGCTTGAATCGTTCCTACCTTCGTATCCTCTGGCATAAACTGTTTCTGCCATTCAGTCAGATAGCTTTCCGCTTCTTTAGATAGTTTCAATACATGGTCTTCTGTCTTTTTATAGATTTCCATTGCCTCTGCCCATGCCTGGATGAAATATTCCCTTGATTCTTTTTCGTCCTCTAAGATATGTTTTTCAATCTTTTCTGGGTGAACAAGAATCGGTGCAAATCTTCGATTGCCTGTACGGTCAAGTGGTAGGAAATCCATATTGTTGGAAGTTCCCACAAACACACACTGTCGCAAGCGATCTTCTGGATGCGTTTCATAAGGTATTTTGTATGTTTCCTTTTGACGGCTGACAAATGATTTAATGTCCTCTATACTTCTGGCACTGGCAGTGGCAATCATTTCTGACATTTCTATAAACCAATGCCCCTGCAGCTTGCGGTAAATGTTATCATCATCCAATCGTTTCAGATCATCGGAAAACCATTCATCTTCCAATGTTAAAAATCTAGAGAATGTGGATTTTCCTGCTCCTTGTCCTCCGACAAAGCAAACCATAATTTCAAACTTGCATCCCGGCTTATGAATCCGATGAATCGCTGCCTGCATAAGCAAATGCATTACTTCTCTCGTATAGAAATTATCATCCACACCAAGATACTTGACCATTAGATTATCAATCCGTTCTACTCCATCCCATCGAAGTGTTTCTAACCTGTCCCTTATCGGGTGATAACTGTTTTCACTAGCAATAATGTGTAAGGATTTATTGATGATTTTCTCACTTGTGAGCTGATAGTTTTTCTCTAAATATCTCTGAATCTGAAACACATCTGTGTCTGTAATACTTGAACTATTTCGTTTCCATGCCATGCCATTTCTGCCGACCTTCAATCCATAGCTTTCCGCCACTTGTCTGGCGGTTAACTGTTCCTTTACCCGTGTAAAAATACTCAAAAATTTTGCTCCTCCTTCTTTTCTTCGGAGCGAGCCTCTGCTATCCTGCAGTTCTTTATGTATCGTAATGACACGGATAGAACTTTCATTCTTTGGTGGTGTAATCAAATCCTCTCCATCCAATCGGGTATAGGATTCATCCACTGTAAGAGTTCCATTTTCAAAATCAATGTCAGATACTCTTAGTGCTAATAATTCTCCCAAACGTATTCCCGTCCAGAATAAAATCTGAAACCCAATCCATGCATCATGCTTGTCTATAATGGCATCCGAGAATTTCTGAAATTCTTCTGGTGTCCAGAACGGTCTTTCATCCGCTTTGCTTTTTCCCATGCTTCCTGCCTTATGACATGGATTCGATCTTAAATCATAGAAGTTGACTGCATAATTGAACATACAGCTTAATTGGTTGTTAATCGTCTTTAGATAGGTCGGCTTGAACCCTTTTTGAAGAAGTTCTCCTTGCCACTTACGAATCATCGGTGCGGATATCTCATTGATCGGTGTCTTTCCAAAGTAGGGAAGCAGTTTATCCTTTACGATATATTCCTTTTGCTTCATGGTCGTTTTACGAAGCCTCTTCTCCATATCCAACTTATACACTTCCCAGAAGTCTTCAAAAGTCATCGTAGGGTCTGCAGCCTGCTGTGTCATAAAATGTGCATACCATTCCTCTGCTTCCTTTTTGGTTTTAAATCCCCTTTTCTGGGATTTTTTCTTGGTTCCTGTCCAGTCCGTCCAGCGGTACTGAATATGCCAGGTTCCATTTGGATCTTTCTTTGCTGTGCAAGCGAAGCTTATATCCGTGCCTACGAAAGTGGTCGCAGAAACCCTAAACAGAAATCATTGGAAGCACTCGCACAGGCATTAGCCGTCAATGTAGAAGTGCTGTCTAATTCGGACTTTGATGGTGTAAAAGCCATGCATAGACTTTTCCAAGTCTTTCGCCAATACAGTGGTGACCTCTTTGAATGTCAAGATAAAGATGGAACTGATATGGTTGGAATTCGTTTCGGAACATTAACACTGATGCGTTCCTGGATGGAACGTTACAAAGAATACACAGAAGAAGTTGAACAATGCAACTCCATTAAAGATATAAAACAGCGAGGGGAAGCTCTGCTTGCTGCAGAAGCCAAGTTTAATTGGTGGATGGATACCTATCCAGACTCTGACTCTGATTTGTTCGGTCAGGAGATTCAGAGGAAACATGACCAGTTCATGGATCAGCTTGGATTGAACCCAAAAGACCCAGAATAAATCTGTTGTACCCAAATCGTACCCATTAGACATTAAAAAAACCCTGCAAGTCCTATAAATACTGGACTTGCAGGGTTTTAAGTTTGATATATTAAATTCAATTTCCCGCGTTTTTTGTAAATATCTCCCCGCGGCTCGCTCTCTAACACTCCAGATTTTCTTCTTTCTTTTTTCGGAATTAAATCTGACAACTTCGTATTAGAATCAGTTTGTTGGTAAGCGGCTTATTACTCGGAAATCAGCTTAAATACAAGGTTTGTAGGTAACTTTCATTATTTTTTCCCAACAAAAAAGACCCTGCATCATTTACAACGCAAGGTCTCATTTCTCTTTTATTTTCTATTTTTCTTTCCACTTCCAAACGGGGTATCGAGTATCAATGTCGTGGAAAAGGGGTTTGTTAATAATCAAAGTTTTTACTCGAATTCGACAATTACTAATCAATTTTGTTTAGAGATTATTTATTGCCATGTTCGCTTTTCTTTCAATTATTTGATTTATCCATATTATCCTGCCTATACGGGCTAATGTTATCAGTTTGTTATCGGTGTTGATAACACTCGCTCCGTAACTGTGGATAATAGCAATATGTTCCGATTCAGATTATAAACAACTTTACTTAGGAAATCAACCATTTGTTTCTGTATCTTCTATAAGATTTTTCTTTAATGCCGCAATCGTATCTTGGTTCTTTCTCAAAAGCTCTAATTGCCTATATGCTTTTTCTCTTAATATTTTCAGCCTTTCAATTTTAGGCACTTCCTGTCTTATCAAATCTGCGTTTGTATCTTCCAGATTGATAAGCACAATCAATTCTTCCGCAGAAGCAAAATCTCTGATATTAGGAGTTTTACCTTTTATTCCTTTTTCAGTTCTCCATTGTGCTGCTGTTTTTCCAAACAAAGCCATATTTAGAATATCCGCTTCTGAAGCGTATGTATATGCCATTTCCTGCGGAGATAATGTGGGCGTTATCAAAAATTCTTTTACCGCATCTGTGTGGATACAATAGTTTATTTTTGAAAGTTCTCTCTTTACATCCCACCCAATTGCTAACCGATCTGCTTCATCTTTCTTTAGTCTCTGATAATCTTTGATGATATAAAGCTTAAATTCCGGCGAAATCCATGAAGCAAACTCAAACGCTATATCCGTATGAGCATAAGTACCGCCATATCGTCCCGATTTTGATACGATACCGATTGCATCTACCATCCGATTCCATACGAGATGAATATGGTAATTGGTCATTTTCTTGTTATGGTGAAGTGCCGCACTGCATTCCACATCGTACCTTTTATGAACGCTGTCCGTGAAAAGCCTTACCACATCATCTGCCTTGTACTCAACAAAACTTTCCGGAAGTGCAATGATAAACTCCCGTCCTTCAATACACTTTCCAGCTGTTCCGCTTGTATTCAGTGTTATCGTATGGATTATGGCATGGACCAAAAAAGCACTCGATAAAAAGGAGGGGATCCTGATGTTGATCCTCTATGCCATTTATGTTGTATATATCTGTATACGATAAATATGAAAATTGATTCACTGATGTGATAAAATTCTACCTTTATATTTGAAACAGGAAACAGAAAAATCACTTGCCGGCAGATAAATTTCTGCCGACAAGCGATTTTTATTTTTTCAATTAAAATCCTGTCAATCTGAAAAACATCAATTCATTTGCTGATCCGTCGTCTCGTTCCTGTGTCAGCATAATTAACAGAGAGCCGTCATCTAAAAGCTGCATATCTTCCAGCCATGGATAACTGACACCAAATATGTCCTCTGTAGAAATTGCACCTACGTGCGTTCCATCTTTTGCCCAAAATTGTATTTCGCGCATATTTCCATCTGCAGCCACAAAACCATTTTCTGTTTCCGCCATACCTGTAATGGAACCGAGCTTGTCCGGAGAACTGATGTCTTCTCCACCTAGTTTCAAAAGCTGATTGCCTTCATAATCATAGACAATAATTTTTGTACCTTCATCTTCCGCAGCCATGGATCCGGCAACCATAGTATGACTATTCGTGATCTGTACGTCATCTATCATGGAAAATGGTCCCTTGCGTTCTTCAGCTTTATTTAATCCAGTCAATATCCACGGTTCTGCCGTCAGGTTACCGCCTTGATTTACAATCTTCTGAGTATCACTGTTCACCCAGAAACTGATTCCCCATTCTCCGGATGGATGCATATTCAGATCTCCATTTACCGTTGTCTGAAGTGCCTTTTTCCCATCTTTTACGCCAATTACATCTCCGATTCCCGGCGAAAGATATAACATTCCACTGCTGTCCCCAGACAAATATTCAAAATCATCGTCTAATTCCATCGAAGAAACGAATTCGAGTCCACTTTCTGAATATTCATAAGTATCCAGTTTGTTCTCCAGCAGATGGAATACCTGATTGCCCTGTTTTACAAACTGATGATCCATAATCTGTATAACGCCCTGTGCTTCTTTAAATGGGATATATTCCGGAACGATTGTATAAGAACCTACCATCTGCTCTGCCAATACAGGTTCAAGAGGTTCTCCCTCCCATGGCCATGGTGCGTCTTTATTTCCTTCATCCTCTAATTTCAGCACAATTCCTTCCAGCAATTCTTTATCAGAATCATCTATTTCCTGTCCTTTTACTCTGATATCATAGGATGTGCCAGACTGTTCATAGCGATACATATACGTTTTCTCTATGGAATTACTTTCCGGCATTGCTGCATATTCTGCATTTCCTATTGTTACAGTGTCCATTTTTCCTTCAGCATATGCCTCTAAATCCACTCCAAAGGCAACTAAACTCTTTCGATATTTATACGAATCCTCCTTGGTTGCTTCTATAGAAATAACATTCTCGGATTCATTTGCTGTATCTCCATCAAAAAATTTAACATAAGAGTATTCTTCATCTTCTCTCATATTTTCTTTATCGTAGTTCCATGTCTTCGGATAATACACTGTAAATAAACTTAATTTAAGACTTTCCTTGTCTTTAAATTCTGTTTCTTCCTGCTCTGCTTTTTCTTTTTCTGATTCTTTCTTCTCCGGATTCTCTTTTTGTCCACATGCAACTATCAGCATCATACATATCATGATACACAGCACACACCACAGTTTCTTTTTCATGGTGGATTCCCTCCCCTCATGATTTCCACATCCTTTTCAATTATTCACTGTCACTTTTTACACAGTGAAATGTGTAGTAGTCATCATCATCACTGTAATCTACTTTCAAAGTACCATCATCATTTATCATCACTGTAAGAAATGGATTTTCTGATTCAATCGAACAATATCCCAGTGCAACTGACCATGGGAAAGTCCCAATTTCCTCTCCTTTATAAATAACTGTTACATTACGGTCACTTTTGAAATCAAGCCGCAGTGCATCATTGATGTTGTCTACTCCTTCCATAGAAGTCTGCGGTCCGTCTCCTAAAAGTTCTTCCACGCTTTCAGCGGCCCACTCACCTATGACTGCATTTTCCTCCTCTGTCAGATAGAGTGCAGGATCCATTGCATCCGTTCCATCCTTTGCAAAAATCACCTTTACTCCCATCTCGAGCATATTATCAAAAGAAATAATATCTTTTCCGATGATTCCCACCATTTCTTCTCCTTCGATGCTCAAGATAAACTGATCATCTTCGACAGACCATTTTCCATTCCCTGTAGTGTCTCCAACTGAAAAGGAAACTTTTTCGTTGTTTTTCACTTCAAATTCAAAAGCACCTCCGAAAGTTTCATCTATACTGACAGACATTCCCATCATCTGAGCGGACACTGCTACCCATTTTCCTTCATACGGGTTCTTCTCTCCTGTTTTTCCGGAGCCTCCACAACCAGTCAGTGCTATCATACTGATAATAAGCACTAGTCCAAATAACAAATTCAACTTTTTTTTCATGATCTTCCCTCTCATTTCTTATTATCTGCAAAAAATGGAGTCAGCAATTCTGCTACCTTACTAATTGGCATTGTCTGCAAGATTACCTTTCCCGGTCCTTTAACGACGGTATTAAAAATGCCTTCTCCGCCAATCAGCATATTCTTTACTCCTTTTACAGCTACAATATCCATAGTACAGGTTTCTTCCATTGCCGCTAAGTACCCCGTACTGATCAAAATTTCCTGTCCTGCGCTTAAATCATACTCCACTGCATGTCCATCAATTTCTACAAATGCAGTTCCATTTCCGCTTAATCTCTGCATAATGAAACCTTCTCCGCCAAATATGCCTTTTCCTAATTTTTTCTTAAAATGCATGGACAGCTCCACGCCTTCTTCTGAAGCAAGGAATGCACTTTTCTGCACAATCATGGAGTGACCGTTGCTAATCTCCAGTGCTTTGATCGCTCCCGGAAAACTTGATGCAAATGCAATCGTTCCGTCTGCACCTTCTGCAGTATATCTGTTTTGAAACATAGAATCCCCCGACATCAGTTTACCGAACATTTTCTTCATTCCGCCTCCGGAAATTGTTTCCATTTTCATGTTCGGGCTCATCCAGCTCATACTTCCGCTTTCTGTGATCATTGATTCTCCCGCTAATAATTCACATACAACAACTGGTAAATTTCCTCCTAAAATCTCATATTTTTTCATAGTAAAGTTCTCCTTTCTTTTTTTTATTTTCATCCTACAACAGTACCTTTTTCATTAAGCTTTGTGGCACATTGCACACACATATCCAGATCATCACAGATTAAAAAGCAATGGTCACATATAAGACGCTTACATATCGGACAAATATTAAAGATCTCTTTCGCCTGATTTAATGCTTTTTGAAATGCTAAATTCTTTTCCCGGTCATAAAGCGTATCATAAATAATCTTCCGATTTTCATTTTCCGGTTTTTTCCCCGCTCTGGAAAAACGAGTTGGTGTACTTTTCCATACTGTTTTACATTCCATGCAACATAGTGAAAAGCAAAACTCATCCGGCGTAGAACAATCTATTAAATCCTTTTTCGTAATATATTCCACATTTTTAACCTCCTTGTTAACCTCCTTGCTCTATCACCATCCCACTCTCAGTTCTCCCTCCTTATCCATTTCCTTTATTTTTCCCTTATCGGGCGACCACCATTTCGTAATAAAAGCATAGCAGATTCAGAAAGCAAATACTATGGTCGCCATTCGTATATTATGCTTATTCACCAAAATACGAACGATTAGTATACCATATATAGTATATTTCTTTTCCTTACCAACTATATATGTGCAATATCTTTTTGTAAAAATGCAAAAGATATCTGACGGTCAAACTATGAGAAACACGCTCCGCGAGTTTCTCAAGTTATCGCGGCAGTCGCCAAGGTCTCGTGTAAGCACGGACTTTGGCTCGTTGCTCGCGTAAATAAAAAAAAGAGCCTGTAATGACTCTTTTTCTTTTACTCAGTTCTGTTATATGTCAGCTTATCTAACTGATTACATTTTCGAAACAACTCAATATACAGCATTAATTCCTCTCTGACAGTTATCCCCAGTTTTCGATTCATATTTGTATTATGCTTTCTCGCTGTTCCAATGCTGATATAAAGTAAAGAAGCAATCTCCTGTATCGTATATCCATCAACATAATACTGAAGAACCATCCTCTCTGACGGAGTCAGAGTTTCCACGCGCAAAGCAAACGCCTTGAGCATTTCTTCTATATTCGGAGGAATGCCTCCATTTTCCAGTTTCTCTGTATTTCTTTTTTTCTGCATAAAATCAACCAGGGCATCCACTTCTGAAATTCCTGATAAATTTTCGTCCGTCAGCGTATCCTCCTGCAGTGCTTTTAAACTCCGAAGAATCGGCTTCACAAAACGCCGGGACATACTGACAGAAACAATCAATAATAAAATCAGGAACAACAACGTACCGATGATCCAGTCCCTTCGATTGTCCGCTGTTAATTTTCTATAATTCGCTTCTGATATCAATGTCAGTACCGCAAGCGGCATCCCATTACAACTCTTCAATTCAAGCAGTTCATGCCTGCCTATATAATTCCCGAAAGCAGTAGAATATGTATTATAATACTTTCCTTTCTTCACTGTCATCGTTCCTGATGGTGAAAGATACGTTTCTTTTGTATCTCCAAACATCGCCTTATCCAGATAGATGTTTCCTTCTTCGTCCATAGGAGCCAGTACTGTCACTATATTTCCACAGGAACTTTCCACCATAGGATAAGACAGCCTGAAATACAGATTACTCATCTCCATACCACACAAACCACGTACTTTTCCGGTACTGTCTAAAACCGGTACATATAAAAGCTGCACATCCTCCCATGTATCACTCAGCTCCAGACGATCTGTCCACAGGCAACCCTCTACCGGCCGGTTTCTATCAAATTTCATAATCTGTTCATAACCTGGCAATGCGGACGTATCAAACTCTAAATTCCAACGGTTATGGAGCTGTATCTGCTCTGCTCTTGCAATATCAACATTTCCCCTGAAAAAAACTACGTGTTGTTTGCTTGTATTTACTGCCTTTAAATCAGACAGCCGCAGGTAGATTCCCATGCGTGATGTATCTGCATATTCCGTTTTCGTATTTACCGTTGCATCCAATAGAACAAAAACTCCACTGCAATACTTCACATCCAATGCAGATTTCAAGGAAGGATAGAGCGCAGCCTCCAAATCCATAATCAACTGAGGATTATCATTCAAATCTGAAAATGTCTTTCCATTGGCTGTCAGGCATTGATTCAATTCTTTTGTAATATCTTCCGATAAAGAAATACTGCTCGCCATCATAATATCGGTCTGCTCTGTCATAGTTGACAACGTATTTTTCTGCTGAGCAGACAACATTTCCCGTACTTTATAATCCATTCCCGGAAGGACTCCCAAAATACTCAGTAATAGAACTGTCACTAAAAAAAGTGTTAAAATCACCACGCACCAATAAACAATCAGCCTTTGCTGCATACGGATGCTTTGTCTCTTTATTCCTTTTATAATCTTCCAGAAATTTATTTTCTTTTCTCCCATATGTCAGCCACCTCTTTTTGTCGATCCGACAGACATTATTGTGTGTATGCTGCTTTGAAATCCTCTAATGTCTCTGAAACAAGTTTATCCATATTTTCCGGGTCTTCCAGCCACTCCAACCGCTTTACTGACAATGTTTGCCTGATAAGTTCTTCGAACTTTGTTTCCAGATCCAGATAGGAATCCAATTGCGGAGCAGTATAAAATGTATAATTCTCCTGCGTCTTAAAAAAAGCCTGATAAAGTGATACATACATCGGATCACTTAACTTCTCGATTGTCTCCGGAAGGTAAATATCGAAAGCCTCCTGTTTTACCGGCATATATCCAAGACTGGTCACAAATTCTACATTCTTTTTGGCTTCTGTCAGCCATTTAAGAAACGTAATACAGGCCTTTTCTTTTTTCGGTGTAGATTTCACCGTACAAATGCCGACACCTCGCTGCATGACCATCATTTCCCCCCTGGCAAATACGGGACATGGCATGGAAACAATCTCTATTTTTTCCGATGTGTTATCCGCATAAGTAACCTTGTCAGAATAATATAACACACTGGCTGACGAAGCCACCGATACAATCGAATCTCCCGTTCGCAAAGGTTCCGTTGCATAACCGCTGCGAAGCCATACTCCTCCGGACAGTGCCGCTTTTGCATAAGGTTCCCATACTGTTTGAAATTCCGGTCCGAAAGCCAGATTTTCTCCCTTAAAGAAATTTTCACCCAGAGATTCTACACCTACCTGAAAATAGTTAAAATGATAATCATGAACGAAAAAATTCTTTCCATCATCAGGAATGTCCGGCGTCTGGTTATCTGTCCATGCAGTATATTGTTCTGCCATTGCGAAGAGTCCTTCCCATGTTTCTAAATCTTCCATCTTCGCTCCTGTTTCTTTCGCGAAACGATCAAATGCTGTTTTATTGATAAACATAACTTCCGTTGATTTTGCTACCGGCAAAATAGAAAGTCTTTCATGAATGACACCTTCTTCCAAAAAAGCTGGAATAAATTCGTTCAGTTCTTCTTCTGTAAAATAATCATAATAATCTACAAGTTCCGTATCATCCGGCATCGCCAGAACTGTTTTAGGATAGGAAACAAACATATCCGGCAGTTTAGAAGCTCCAGGATCTCCAAATGCAGATGCCAGTACATTTTCATGTATCGTATTAGTATTTGTAACACTGCCAACCTGTACCCGGATATTTTGCTCTTTTCCAATCGTTTCATTAAATTCATCAATCAGATTGTTTAATGGCGATTCTGTCTGCCCGCCATATACATGCCACAATGTAACGGTTACCGGATCTTCGTTTTTCTTCTGTCCACACCCTGTAAAAACTATAACCGCAATCATTACCAGGAACAGGCATCTTCTTCCCATAATATATCTCATATTATTTTTCTCCTTTCCAGACAGTATCTTATAAACTATCTGACATCTCAACAAAAACAAAACTATAGGATTGAGACACTTTTACATAGTATATGATATCGGTTTTCAGAGCCTTAAGCACTCCCCTTGTGGGTAGTAAAATGCTATTTTTAAAATCCATTTATAATCAGATTTTTCTTTGTAACAGCTACCGCCAATTTCGTTTTGGAATCAAAATTCGTTTTCTGCAGCATATTTTTGATATGCCATTTTACAGTCTCCGGTGATATACACAAGCTCTCTGCAATTTTTTTATAGGATTCTCCTTCCACCACTAATCGCAGAACTGCTAATTCCCCAGGTGTAAAATCACAGCTTTTCGCCGTTCCGATCATCACAACCAGCGGAGTATCCGGATACACGCTCTCCCCTTTCATCGTACGATCCATAACCTCCAACATTTCTTCTTTACCGGCATCTTTATACCAAAAACTTTCTACTCCCGCTTTGCGTGCCCTGTCAATAAAACTGCACTCTACTAAAGAAGTCACAATAATTACTTTTATCTGAGGCATTGTCTTTTTAATCTTCTCCGCTGCCACAAGACCACTCTCATCATTCTCCGTACAGACATCCATCAAGACAAGTTCACACCCGCTCTGTCTGCATACGGTTTCTGCCATAGCTGCGTTTGTGATAGAAGCCGCCAGACAATATCTCTCACTGGACTGAATATAATTTTCCATATCTTCCCTAGCCATACGCTGGTCTTCCACGATTAGTACCCGTATCATCTCCGTACCTCCTTTGGTATCTTAACAGTTATCGAAAATTCTGACTCCGCACAGATTCTCAATGTACCTCCACATTGCTCCACCCTTTTTCGTATACCGGATAATCCTCCTCCTTCTTTGACATTCTTCTCCGTTTTTTGTCCATTATCTGTGATTACCATAATCCACTCTTGTTTCCCACTACTGAATTTTACATATAGTTCGCTTGCCCCTGCATGGCGGACACAGTTGGAAAGTGCCTCCAAAAGTATTATATCCATCAGTTCGGAAATATGAGATTCCCAGACTTTTTCTCCTGTATAAATAATTTCCACACCCAAAATCTTCGCTCTTTCCTGCACCTGCCTGTGCAGTTGTTCGCCTTCAACAGACTCGTTATCTTTATTCAGCAAGTCTAATGTCTGCTTCCATTGCGAAAGGAAAATATCCTGGTCTGCTTCTGATTCCTGCATCAACATCCGCTGTGCCGCCAGGACGCTATATCCCAGATTATCATGCACTCTCATTTTCATAGATAACATTTCTTCTTCTCTGGTCAGCGTTATTACATTCTTAGAAAGTTCTTTCATAGCCACAGACATTTCCTGAAGTTTCTGATTTTCTTCCTTCAGCAACACTTTGTTCCGATATAATTCCGACACTTCAGAAGCAAGAACTTGAAAAAAATGATCTCCGGCTGTCGTAATAATCTCTTTCTCTGAAAATTTCCACACACTTCCATCCGCAAAGCAGTATACTTTCAAATCAACATCATAAAATACATTCTCTTTCAGAGGATGTCCCAGTGCTTCCTCCAGTTCTGTAATATTCTGTATATCTCTTCCCGCCAGATTCTGGCAAATTTGATACATTTTTCGATTCATCAGTTTAGGCATTCCGTTCACATCAAAAAAAACAATTCCACTCGGCAAATTGTCCAGACTTTCCTGAACTGCATTTTCCCTCAGGCAGCTCTTGCGGTACTTATAAATTCCAAAAATCTTCAATCCCACATATAAAAAAACACCAATTCCTATAACAATTAAAATCACATACTGTATTTTAAATAATATCATGGAATCTTCTTCGTAAAACGCCCGTTGCCACACACACAAGACAGCTGTTATAAGGAAAATAACTATAAGCAATACACTGTCCAACAGCAATATCTTTCTTTGTCTTTTTCCTGTTCCTTCATAAATAACCAGAATCATACACAGCAAAGTCAAAAAAATAAAAAAACAAACAATCGTAATCTGATACTCCGGTGAACAGTTTTCAAATGTTTTTATCATTTGCCGCCACCTCCTCCCAGAATCAGAGAAAGTAGCCATGATCCGTCAAAATCCTGCTCCGCATAAGCTCCATATCGTCTTGCAATTTCCTGCAGATCTGTTTTGCATTCCACACTCATAGACATGATGATCCGCGCCTCTCTGCGTTTCAGATTTACATTAAATGCCGACAGATCTTCCAAAGATTCCTCTATGACTGCTTCAAAAAAATCATAAATCTGCGTAGCATCTTCACTTCGTATTTCTTCTAAAGCGGTGGAAAAACCTGCCTCAACATGATTCCATTCCAGATTCTTTATCGTTTCCCTGAAACATAACTCCAACTCTCTTATCGGAAATTTTACTGTCTGCTCCGCAATAAAAATAAGATTACTACGCCTTTTTATATAGGCTCCGATCACAACTATCTTCCCTAATATTTTTTCCCTTTTGTTCTCATCTTCTTCCATAGAATATGCTTCAATGAATTCCGTCAAAAGTTTACTCTGCCTTGCCGTCTGTTTCTGTATTTTATCATACAGCTGATTCTTCACAGAAAGTTTTTCTACTTCTCTTTTTGTTCTCAGATTTTCTTCCTCAATCAGATTCGCATCTTTTAATTCTTCCTTCCGATCTTCAAGCTCTCTTACGATTTCCTGTAATTCTGACAGGTTTTCCTTCCACAACACATAGCCTCCCAAAATTGGTTTTCCCGACAGCCTGATCCCATTTTCTAACATGATCGGACATTGAACTACCTGCCTTACGATTTCCGGTGCAATACATTCCGAATCCTGAAATTGATAAATGCATTTTCCACTCTGATCTGTAATCTGTGCTGAAATTGTAGATGCTGCAAATAATTGTGCGTATCCTGTATTGGAAGGGATCAATCCGTACTGGATGCAGCTTTCAATGATCAAAGCAAACAGAAGGCATAATGCAGCTGTCATATCGCTTGAAAATATTTTCCAGAAGGGCAGATTCAGATAATAGGCGATGCCATAGACAACCGACAGACCATAAGCACCAAAAGGCATCCAAAGCATTTTCCTGTTTTTAATTTTTCTACACCTTAATAGAATAATCAAGAGTGCCACCAGCAGACATCCAAGATCCCAGGCGACTATAGCATAATACATTGCTCCATATCCATAGACTCCTACTTCATAGGAAGCTGCTTCCCCCAGTCTTCCCTCCGGGAAAGTAAAAACTAACTGGTGCAGATCATTCGTTAATACAATCCCTATCAGAAACAATGCCGGAAAAAACAACAGACACCGTCTTTCCGGTAATTTATAATTCTCCGGCTGCCGTATATAAAATGCCAGATAAAGACTGACCGTAGGGAGTAACAGCATAGGAATATAATAAAGATACCAGGCGTAGCGCAGTGCTGTCGGCATCTCATACGGTATTTCAAATTTACACATACGAACGAGCATCCAAAAAACCATCATCACTGCAATCATTATTAAACAACGACGGGGTTCCTTTTGGATAATTCTCTTTTAAAAAGAAATCGCCCATACCAACCAGATAAAGTCCTATATAAATAAAATGCCTTAAAAGGTGACAAATAGATTGCAGATAAGGATTGGTAAAGGACACATAATGAAGCAGAACTGCCACACCTACGCATAGTGCTACACTTCCGACGTATACTGTAAATTTCTTTTTCTCTGACACTATGCGTACTCCTTCCTGTTACATTTTGCACTATACCTTGTTTACATTATATCATAATCTCCATTCCAAATTATATCTTTTATTTTTTGGTGTATGTACAAAACTCGACTTTGCCATTGCAGCTATATCTCCAACTCCATTTTTTAATGCAATGTTTTGGTCGGACCGACCTTCGTACATTCATAACAAAGTATAGATTACTCTCTTTATTATAGCATGAGGTTAGATAAAAGACTATTGCATAAATGCCATTACTAATAAATTAAAATATCAATATTATTGCAAAGTGAAAAGCAAACCTTTTTTCGACTTGCTCTCCACTATCTCATTGCCTACTGATAAATCATCTCTTTATCCACAATCTCCCTCGCACACGCTTGTACATTATTCATTCTTCCTACCCATTCCATCTGATTATCTGCCTTTAACTGTTCTGTGATTCCCTGTGTCTGTTTCATCTGCTCTATAATTCTTTCAAAACGATCCTGTGCCTGTTCCTCTATATCTGCCAGATAACTGTTCAGCCTGCCGCTCATCACCAGATTCAGATATACCGTTCTGCGGTATTCTTTCACATACTGCAAATGTCTTTGTCCCCATACTCCAACAAATCTCGGTTCTTTTTCCTCCGGCAAGGTAAGGTTGGGGATAAAGTAATCCCCACATCTTACATAAGTACCACCCATTTCTTCAAAAATTGTTTTCTTCATTTTCTGTTCCACCTTTCTCATCGTTCTCTGTCCATAGATTTCTTCTTTGTTGACTGTTTCGGTTGCTGTCTGCTTTCCTGCTGATAGCGATGCAATTTTTCCCGTATGCTTGCCTTTTTCGGCAGTTCTGATGGATGCTCTTTCTTCTGTTCTGTCTGATTTTCCCATGCCTGTAGCTCCTCATTATATTCCCTGACCAGTTTTTCCGATTTCTGATATGTCTTTGCAAAGGACTGAACATCTGGATATCCTGCCTGTTTTACCGTCTGCTCCATATCTGTGTAGATACGTTTTTCCTGTTTTTCTGACTGTTCAATTTTGCCCTCTAAAGATTTCCGTGCTTTCCCTTTGAAAAATCCAGTTGTCTCGGAAAGTTGTTTCTTCAATGAGGAAATCTCCTGCTGTGCGAACTTCATCGCCTGTGACTGCTTCTGAAGCTTCTCCATCAGCGTCCGCATCTCATTCCATTCCTGTAAATCAATCTTCGGTACTGGCTTCGGCGGCAGCTTAAATTTGAAAATCATTTCCTGTAAGAAGTCTTTCGCACCTCGGATAATCTGCTGAAGCATATCCGGCAGCCATCCATGTGTCCTTATCGATTGCAGTGTTTTGTCTGTAATTTTCTCCCGCTTGACCGTTAAAATATCTTCTTCTGGAACACCTTCAACCAATGCCACATCTACCGTCCGATTCCATTCCTGCCTTACTGCATTGTCCGCCCGTATCTCTGCTTCTCTCGGGTTGTTTTTCCCGATTTTCTTCGTTGCCAGATACACGCCACCCTGCTGAAATACAGACAGCTTTTCGGATTCTTTTTTCACATGGCTGTTGATGATTTCCGTAAACATCTCCTTGACTTCTCTGGTAAACGCATCGTTTTTAAACCACTCATCTTTCTTGGTAAAAATGTGGCTTTCATAAACTTCCCCCTTGGGAATAATACTGCATTCTGCCCGAAGATTTCCCTGCTCATCTAAAATCTCTTTCTTCGTGCGTCTGTGCTTGCCCTGCTCATCATAAAACATATTTCTGGTAGCAATTTTCACTTCTGGATGTTCCAGCATTTTCCGTTCGCTGAATACGAGATGAATATGGTAATTGGTCATTTTCTTGTTATGGTGAAGTGCCATATTGCATTCCACATCGTACCTTTTATGAAAGCTGTCCGTGAAAAGCCTTACCACATCATCTGCCTTGTACTCAACAAAACTTTCCGGAAGTGCAATGATAAACTCCCGTCCTTCAATACACTTCCCAGCTGTTCCGCTTGTCTTAAAATCCAACTGATTCTCTCTCGCAAGATTTTTCCAGAACTCCGGTGTTGCTCCTTCCGTCTGATAGGTCGCATAGAGATGTTCCTGCCTTTTCGGATTGGAAATATAATCAATTCTTCCTGCCACATCAGACAGCTTATTTTGTCTGATAAATGAATGTCTACCTATAAGCATTCTCCTTTCCGGCTCTCGCCTGCTCTTACTGTGAGTAGGTGCATAAGCACCTGTTTACGAACTATACGCCTGTCGGCGGAACAGCTCCCGGCAGGGCGAAATACACAGAGCATAAACGAAGTTTGTGCGATGGGTGTATTTCGCTCTCAAACGCCGAGGGCTTTATAAGGTGCTACCTTTCTCTACCATGTTTCGGTTTGTGCTTTTCATCTTGGGCGTATCCGCCCTTTTTATTTGCCCGTATCCGGGCTTATTTTTTATCCCTAACACCAAACTTTCTGTCTGATTTATTCTGGTATCCTTGCCCGTACATATTCCAGATCGCCGCAGTAGGGCGTTCCAACCAGATACCATTCCATTGCAAGATTCATCTCCATTCTTGTCCGTACCCACCGGTCGTCCACCAGAACTTCCATACACTCTCCGCAGTGAAATCCTGTATCAATCCATACGTCCATTGATAGCAATCCATATCTGCCATTTTCACAGTTATAACCTAATCTTCCTTCTCGCATTGCATGATTCTCCTTTCCAGATTTCTCCTTGTCTGCTATCCACAGGGGCGTGCCACGCTCCTGTGCTTATCATCAAGGAAGAATTACCAGCGGAAACTCTCCGGCACTCCCCGTCTGTCCAGATACTCTTTTCTCGCCCGTTCCCGTTCTCCCTCTGTTGGGGCAGTTTTGAATTTTCCATACAGGTCACGCATGACCATCCTGTCTAATTTCTTCTCTAACCCCTGCTTGATTTCTTTCTCACAACTCTCATCTTCAACTAAGTGAAAGCGGAGCAAGATCTTCGTGCGGATGATATGCTCCTTTGTCAGCCATGTGTTCTCTTTCAGACGGCTTTTCATATCCCGGATATACAGTTCAATAAAGGCTTCAAAACTCATATCCATATCAGAGGAGTTCTGTAACTGGAACATTCGCTCCCATTCCTGTGCTTCTTTCTTGGTAGCAAAACCACGCTTGCATTTCTGCTTACGTTCGCCTTTCCAGTTTACATATCTCGCCATCACATACCATGTTCCATTGCCCTCGTTTTTGAATACCGGCATTATTCGTCCCCCTTTCCTTATTCCTGTCCTGCCTTGCAGGACATAGTGGTATCCCCTTGGGGATTTCCTGCTCCGTAGAGTCTTTCATAAAAATATTGGCGGTTTACCCGTCCTGAAATCGTAATAAAGCCTTTTGCTTTCAGTTCCTCATTCAACTGACGGATTAGCTTATAGGCATACGGCTTGGATACGCTTAGTTCCTGTGCCACTTCTTCGGCACAAATAAATCTATTTTTCATATAATCAGTCCTTTCTTTCGTTTTTGATTGCCGTTCTATCCGAAGGAAGTTCCAGCAGGTATTCCCTGTTCGGCACTGTGCTGTCCCGATATATCGTAATATGTCAGGCGCTCGCTTGCTGTCTGGCAAGGTCTTTGCGGTTTATACTGTTCGGACGGTCATTTTGTTTTAATTAAACTTATTTGCTTAATTTCAGCTTATTATACTAAACATATTTGTTTGTGTCAAGTGGCTTTTCGGAAAATATTAAACTTTTTTGTTTTGTATTGTCTTGACTTCTCCTAAGCATATCTGCTATACTCATTGTAAAATACATACAAGGAGTGGACACGTTATGGCGATTGGAGAGAGAATACATTTTTTCCGCATTCTGCGTGGGATGACACAAAAATATCTTGGTACGATTGTCGGCTTTCCTGAGCGAAGTGCCGATGTACGTTTAGCACAATACGAAACAGGAACAAGAAAACCGAAAGCGGAACTTACTGCTGCACTGGCACAGGCTCTGGATGTTTCCCCTCATGCCCTCGATGTGCCTGACATTGACAGCTATATCGGACTGATGCACACTTTGTTTACCCTTGAAGATTTGTACGGTCTGACTGTCAGTGAATCAGACGGAGAAATCTGTCTGAAAGTCGATACTTCCAATGGCAAAGACGCTCACGAACTCCGGAAAATGCTGTACGCTTGGAAAGAGCAAGCTGACAAGCTATCTTCTGAAGAAATCAGTAAAGACAAATACGATGAGTGGCGTTACCATTACCCGAAGTTTGATACCACGCAAACATGGGCAAAAGTCCCATCGCAGGCACTTAGCGACGCTCTGGTCGAAATGTTCCAAGACAAACTCAAACCTGATAAATAAGCACGACAAAAAGCCCTTAGCTATGAGTTTTATACCCACAGCTAAGGGCTTAATTCGTAATATGGATTTCTTTGTTACACAACCGCCTGTCAATCATTCTCTAACCCGAAAGCCACCGGATTACAAGAATAATGGCTCTCATGCAACTGTTATCAATTTGTTATCAAAAGACTTTTAAAAGTGCCGCAAACCCGCATAAATACAGGGTTTACTAAGCATTTTTGTTTATTCAAATTCGTCCCGGTCAAAGTGCCACAGGCGGTTAAATGCTTATAAATGGCGGTTTCTAGTACACCTATTCTTTAAAATGTTACGCTTTCCGCAACTTTTTTCATTCTTTTAGTAGCAATTTAGTAGCAGACCAAATCATCTGAAGGCTTGATATAATCTACTTTTACTACTCCAAAGTGAATGCAAATCATTCACTTGGCAGTTGTTCCTTGTGGCTTACGAGTCACTGGGATAATTGATACTACTAAGAGAATTATGGCGACATGTCGCCACATTTTGAAAGGAGTTTGCTATGAGCAATCAACATAAAAATCCAACCATAAGTTTCAGAATAACTGAAGCTGAAAGAAAACAAATTGAAGCCAAAATACTTGCCAGCGGTATGATGAAGAAAGACTACTTTGTCCGCTCCTGCATCTATAACCGCATCTGTGTTGTCGGTAAAAAAGAAACTATTTATCCACTTGTGGAAACCATTTACAATCTTTATCAACAATTACTTGTTATGCAGACTGCATTTATTGATAGTACTGCTGCCGAATTACCAACTACCGAGGAAATCTCGGCACTTCAATCAGATTATAAAAATATGCTCAAAGCTATCATTGATATGCTTGATGGGGCTAAATATCTCTGGGAAGGTGGTGGTTCTCATGAGTGAGTTACAATTTCAATTTGCTATGTACAATCCAGAATCTGATACTGTAGAAGTAAATGCAGATCCTGGTTCTGTACAATATATTAGATGCAAAGAATTTAATGCTACAGTTCGCTTTGATGATCCTAATGATATTGTTTACCTGTATCGGTTTGCTGAGGAACAGCCACTTACATATATTGATTTTGCATTATCTGATACTGAATTGCAAGATTATGTGGATGCTATGAACTGGTTTAATTACTGATTTACTTACAGATTGCTAACCCGAAATTTCCTCACACTTCTTAGGGTTTTCTACTTATCGCTCGTTTTATCGCTCGGTTTAATGAGCGATAAATTGAGCGATATATTATTATATGAGTTCAGAAAGAGAACTACATTTCGAGTTAATTTACTAGATTTTCTTAATCATAATGAAACAGCAAATCAATTCACTTAAAAGCATACTCCTTTTACAACAACTACCGAAACGTAATCTCCATAAGCTCCTGCACAATTTACTTACTCACAACTCGTATTAAATTATCATCTTCTTTTTCACCAGACAACAAATTCATACTTCCATACCAAACAATTTCTCCCTCAATAATCGCATAGTGTTCATGCTGTTTGTGCTAATCTAAATATAGGTCAGATGGTTCATTGAAAACTAGGTCACTTTCCACCCAAGACATGCTATCCTATCAGTATCACACTGAGAGGAGGCAAAGAAAGGAAAGTGATTGATTTGA
>JAQVCQ010000057.1 GCA_028689715.1 Lachnospiraceae bacterium | reverse complement strand
TAAGATAATGCTTCTAACAGGAGCAAAAGACCAAAATACATTGCATTTTTATCAGAGCGCAGGGTTTAACTGCAATGACAAAACAGCATTTATCCAATGGATTTAGTATCGTAATATTTCATAACATCATAAGTTGACAACACAATAATGCAGGTGATATAGTATTACAGAAATAGATTAGAGAGGAGCGACAGAATGAACGGCTTAGGATACACACCAATTTGTAGTAGTAGCAGTTTATCAAAAACATGTAATTCTGATTTTTACGGGATTACTGCGCTCTTTTTTAGGAGTTTGAAAAAATAAGTCTGAGTTAAATTTTTTCAGGTGATTTTATTTTGCAGTGTAATTCCGTGTTCGATCAGGTAAACAAAAGAAAATGTTTCCCTGATTTTTTTATGCGCTAAGAACAATGACCTTACGGAAAGGAATTACAAAAATGAATCTGATCTATAAATTAATAAATAATAAATCTAGTAATAAATCTAATAATCATGAAATGCATGACAGCAACAATATACTAATAAAACAATTGAATCATAATATTTTGCTGGACTATGCTTATAGTTTTATCAATAGTTTAAATATGTCGAGTTCGATCTGGGTATTATACCTTGCTTATAGAGGGATGAGCCTGTTGCAGATCGGAATGCTGGAAGGAATTTTTCATATAGCGAGCATGCTGTTCGAAGTGCCATCAGGATCGCTTGCAGATCTGTTTGGAAGAAAGAAGACAATGATAGCGGGCAGGATCTGTATGGCTATTTCCTGTATTGTTATGTTGTTTGCACGGACATTTCCAATGTTTGCATTGGGCTTTGTGCTGCATGCTTGGAGTTATAATTTTAATTCCGGTGCTGAAGAGGCACTGGTCTATGATAGCCTGAAGCATAATGGCAGGGAAGAAGAATACCCTGTCGTGAATGGTCGGATTAATTTCAGTATTGAGCTTGCGCAGGGGATCGCAACGGTTGCCGGTGGAATCCTGGCGGAACGCTCTTATACACTCTGTTATGCTGTTTGTTTCATCATTGCAGTCCTGTCGTTCATACCGGTTGCAGGTATGAAAGAAACGCCACGAGAAGAGGATGCAATTCATATAAGAAGATGGGCTGAGTTATTCAGTGGATTTTTTAGCCACTTTATTCAATGTGGCAACATACTCAAAGAAGAAAAGAAGATCAGAAAAGTGATCATAATTTATGCTTCTATTTTTACGGTATATAGTGTTTTACTGTTTTACAGCCAGCAGTATTTTTTTGACCTGGGACTGAATAAGATTCAGATCAGCGCGATCATGCTACTGGTAGGGATTGCATCCTGCATAGGAGCTCTGATCAGCAATAAAATATATGAGGTATTAGGTAATAAAGTTGTGAAACTTTCAATCTGTATCTTTGCAGTGTCTCTTATGATCTTTGGGCAAAAACAGATTGTGGCATCGGCCGCATTCCTTGTTATATCTGGTTTTTTTCAGGCGATGCTTTACCCAATACAATCTGATACATTGAATCGAATGATACCTTCAGCACAAAGAGCGACTATCATATCTGTGAATAGTATGGCATTTTCTGTATGTATGGTGTTGTTGTTTCCAATCGCAGGTGCCATGGCGGATGTGGGTGGACTTGAAAATCTGTTTTTGGGTCTTGGTATTATAATATTAGGAATATTGCCTTTTGCATTTCGATCTGCAGGCGATGTGAGTATAACTGAAAAGGAATAGGAGAATAGTTTATGCAGAGACCTGATGAATGGATGATTTTAGCAACAGTCGTTGCATTTGTAATAAAAGGGATGACTGGATTCGCTAATACTCTTGTTTTTACTACTATGATGAGCTTTGGCAGCGCAAATGTTGAAATCAGCCCGATCGAGTTAATTACTGGCTATCCGTCCAACCTCTATATTGCCTGGCGTGAAAGAAACAGTATTTCGAAAAGCACGGTATTTAAAATTTCTCTATTGGTGATCATAGGCAGTATACCGGGGGCTTTTTTACTAAAAAATGCAGACACTTCACTGCTGAAAATACTGTTTGGGATATTGGTGATTCTGCTTGGTTTTGAAATGCTGCTGAGAGAAAAACAGCAAAATAATGCAAAACCAAATCGGATTCTGGCTGGAGGGATTGGACTTCTATCAGGGTTGTTATGCGGTCTGTTTGGAGTCGGTGCATTACTTGCTGCATATTTTAGCAGAACGACCAAGAATGTTGCGGGATTTCGGGGGAATATCTGCGCAGTATTTGTTTTTGAAAATACATTCCGAATTCTGCTCTATAGTGCAACAGGAATCATCACGTGGAATACGCTAAAGATATCTGTGCAATTACTTCCCTTTATGGCAGGAGGACTTTTTGCAGGAACACTACTGACAAAAGTCATAAATGAACGGATCATGAAAAAAATTGTCATTTTACTTTTGATTCTCTCAGGATGCGTTCTGATTCTTCATCATGTTTAAAACAGTATAATTTAATAGTATATTTTTTTGGTTCCATAGATCGTTTCTTCGATTGTGGAAGTAAGACATTCTACAGCTCTTTGTGCGTCGCGCAGTTCAATGCAGTCGCATAACAGGGCTGTATTTTTATACAAAGTTTCAATGCCATAAAGTGTGCAGTAACGGTTCCATAATGACATGACAGGTGCTTTGAAGGAAGAAAAAAGCAATGGCAGGAGAGTGTTGCCTGATAGAAATGCAAGCTCATGCTGAAAGGAAAAAGCAAGTTCGGACGCCTGGTCGTTCGTTGTGGCATTTTTTAGAGAAAATGCGTAATCTTTTAAAGTACGGATTTCAGCTTCTGTGATTTTTGGAATGCATAGTCGGACGGCCAGACTGTCCAGAGCGATGCGAAGTTCCAGAATAGAGCGTATTTCATCATCTCGTAAGATGCCGCCGTTATAGTTCATAATAGCGATCAGCGTTTCCAAAGTACCATCCCGTCGATAGTCTGCAACAAAAGTTCCGATTCTTGGACGGATGATGAGAAACCCTTTTCTTGCGAGTTCAGTGATACCGGTGTTAATGACTGCCCTGCTGACCTGCATGGATTTTGCCAGATCACGTTCTGGGGGAAGTTTGCTTCCGATGGGAAGTCTGCCAGATAGAACCATAGTTTCTAATTCTTTGATGAACAGTTCTTTTAAAGAGGGTGCTGAGAGTTTGTTAAATTCCATAAATACTCCTTTCATGCTACTGGTTCAACCACATACCAATACTTGCATTTTACCGTCTTTTTTGCCAAAAATCAAGTGAAAATACTAGATAGAAAGTAGAAAAATACAGATAAAATGGGAACTTATTGACTTTGCTTGTCTAAACATGTTAATCTTTTATCAAACAAGGCAAATAAGTTCTGGTATGACCACAGAACCGGAGGAATTGAAATGAATGAGTTTAAAATACTAACAATTAAGGAAAGTGTGTTTGCTGACAATGACAGACAGGCGGATGAACTTCGAAAAAAACTGAAAGAACAAAAGACATTTTTATTAAATCTGATGTCTTCACCGGGAGCCGGAAAGACAACAACGCTTACAAAACTGATTCCAAAACTTTTAGGTGAATTTAATGTTGGAATCATGGAAGCGGATATAGATTCTGATGTTGATGCAAAAACAATAGAGAAAACAGGTGCCAAGGTTATTCAGCTACATACAGGGGGAATGTGTCATCTGGATGCTGATATGACACAACAGGGACTGGAAGGACTTGAAACGCAGGGACTTGATCTGGTCATTCTTGAAAATGTTGGAAACCTTGTCTGTCCTGCTGAATTTGATACAGGTGCTTCTAAGAATGCCATGATTCTGAGTGTTCCGGAAGGGGATGACAAACCGCTTAAATATCCACTGATGTTCTCGATCTGTGATGTTCTGCTTATTAATAAAACAGATGCAATGAGCTTATTTGATTTTAATATAGAGACCTGCATCGAGAGAGTAACAAAATTAAATCCTGATATTAAAGTCATTCCAATCTGTGCCAAGACAGGTGAAGGCATTGATATTTTTGCAGACTGGATCAGAGAAGAAATCAATAACTGGAAACAGGATTAAAATAAAATGTTGGAGGATATTATGGTAAATCAAAAAGTACTTGAACTGGCAAATCACATCAGCCGGAAAAAAATTGGGGCAAAGGATGCGATCCTGCCACAGGACCCGGAATATAAAATTCTGGAACCTGTTGTGTCAACTGAAATGGCAGAAGTAGCACTCTGTATGGAAATCAGAAAAAAAGCGACAGCAAAAGATCTTGCTCCGTTGTGCAATAAGAGTGTTGAAGAGACAACACAGCTTTTATTGAAACTGGCTGATGCGGGTGTCTGCTTTGTAAATAATATTGATGGTACTGATACATTCTGGTTCGATACATGGGTTCCGGGAATTATGGAAATGATGGTGAATCATAAAGAAAATGTTTTCAAGTATCCACAGATCGCAGAAGCATTTGAAGCATACGGCAGAGTCAGAGGACCTAAAACAACAGGTGCATTTCCGGTGGGCGTTGGTCTGATGAGGGTCATTCCAATTGAGATGGCAATTGATGGTGAGACCAGAAAAGCATCTTATGAAGAAGTATCAAAGTATTTAAATGACAATACAATATTTTCAGTCTCGGACTGTTCCTGTAGAACAGCGAGGAAGGTCATGGGAGAAGGATGTGGACATCTTGCTGAAGATATGTGTATTCAGATGGGGCATGCGGCTGAGTACTATATCAGAACAGGAAGAGGTCGTGAGGTCACAAGAGAAGAAGCATTCGAGATCATCAGGAGAGCTGAAGAAAATGGGCTGATGCATCAGATCCCTAACTTGGATGGATCAGGAAAAACACATGCGATCTGCAATTGCTGCGGATGCTCCTGTCTGTCGCTCAGAACAGCAGAAATGTTCAAAAATGTTGATATGGTGCGTTCTAATTATGTTTCCCATGTGGACAAAGATAAATGCGTTGCCTGTGGAGAATGCGTTGAAACCTGTCCGGTGAATGCACTACAACTTGGACAAAAATTATGTGCACCGAAAGAAGAAAAGAAAAAAAGAGTTGAAACACCTCGTGATATGGAGTGGGGACCGGAAAGATGGAATCCTGATTACAGGATCAACAGACAGGATGTTGCACAGGATGGAACAAGTCCATGTAAAACAGAGTGTCCTGCACACATTGCGATTCAGGGATATATAAAACTGGCTGCACAGGGCAGATACAAAGAAGCGCTTGAACTCATCAAGCATGAGAATCCATTCCCGGCTGTCTGCGGAAGAATCTGTCCACGTAAATGCGAATCTGCATGTACAAGAGGCGATCTTGATTCTCCGATCGCTATTGATGAAATCAAAAAATTCATTGCGGATCAGGACCTGAATGCACAAAATCGTTATATTCCGAAAAAAAGACATGAATATGGAAATAAGATTGCAATTGTAGGAGCAGGCCCAGCAGGGCTTTCCTGTGCATTTTTCCTTGCACTGGATGGATATCAGGTAACGGTTTTTGAAAAACAAAAAGCACTTGGTGGAATGTTGACACTTGGAATTCCTGCATTCAGACTTGAAAAAAATGTTGTAAATGCTGAGATTGAAGTACTGAAAGAACTTGGAGTGAATTTTAAGACAGGAATAGAAGTCGGCAAAGACATTACACTGGATGAACTTAGAAAAGATGGATATGAAGCATTCTATCTTGCGGTAGGGGCACAGGGCGGACGTGGAATAGGAATTGAAGGCGAAGATGCTAAGGGCGTGCTTGCAGGAGTTGATTTTGTTAGAAGAATCAATCTTGGCGAAGATGTCACACTGGAAGGAGATACGATTGTTATTGGTGGTGGTAATGTTGCGATCGATGTTGCTAGAAATGCCGTCAGAACAGGAACCGGAAGTGTATCCATGTATTGCCTTGAATCAAGAAATGAAATGCCAGCACTTGAAGAAGAGATTGAAGAAGCACTGGAAGAAAAAATTCAGATTAATAATTCCTGGGGACCGAAACGAATTGTTACAGAGAATGGTAAAGTAACCGGAGTGGAATTTAAAAAATGTGTTTCTGTTTTTGATGAGAATAAAAGATTTAAACCTGTTTATGATGAAAATGATACCATCATAGTGAAAGCAGACAATGTAATTTTATCAGTTGGGCAGACGATCGAATGGGGCAGCCTATTAGAAGGCAGTAACTGTCAGCTGAATCCAAACGGGACTTTAAAGGCAGATTCCCTGACATATCAGACTGACCAGAAGGACGTTTTCACAGGTGGAGATTCATTTACAGGACCAAGATTTGCAATAGATGCAATTGCTGCCGGTAAACAGGGTGCGATTTCTATTCACCGATTTGTACAACCCGGACAGAGTCTGATCATTGGAAGAAGTCGAAGAGAATATCATGCACTTGATAAAGAGCAGATCGATTTTGAAGGATATGACAGAGTGGCAAGGCAGTCTGTGAAACATGTTGAACAGGATGGAAATAAAGATAAATTCAAAGATCCAAGACTTACTTTCACAGAGGAGCAGGTACAGAAGGAAACGCAGCGTTGCTTAAGTTGTGGTGCTACAGTTGTAAATGAATATATGTGCGTTGGATGTGGTTCCTGTACAACCAAATGTAAATTTGATGCAATTTCTCTGGTAAGAGTCTATGATGGACAGGGAGTTGCCTATGAAGATCTGAAACCGGTCGTTGTGAAACAGGTCCTAAAAAGGAAAGGAAGAATCGCAGTCAGAAAAGCAAAAGATTTGTTTGTAAAAGGCTAAAGACTGTGTGGTCAGAATATGCATGAACTTGGTGTTATAGTAGATGTCGTAGAAAAAATTGAAAGAATAGCAGCTGAACAGGGAATCGAGGAAATAGAAGCGCTTGTTCTGCAAATAGGAGAATTGTCTTCTATGATACCCAAGTATATGCAGTCATTATACCCGGCGGCAACGGAAGGAACCATTTTAGAACATTCCAGATTGGATATTGAGATCATTCCGGGAAATGGAAGATGCAGGAACTGTAATCAGATTTTCAGTCTGATGCAGGAAAAGGGAGTTTGTCCATCATGTGGAGAACATGATTTTGAACTGCTGAGCGGTAAAGAATTTATGATTAAAGAGATTTTATGTTACTGATCTTAAAGAATAATAAGGAAATATGATTATTACTAAAATAAAATAATAGGAGAAAATACTATGTTTGCATTTAATTATGAGGGTGGAGCTACAGCGATTGCTGTATGGGGAGTCTGGATTCTTGTATTTGCACTTTTATTTGGAATGAATGAGATGGCAAGAAGATATAAGATCTGTGGTCTGATCTGTTTTGTAGTGTTACCAACTATTTTATCAGTTCTATGGTTCACGGTCTTAAGTGATACAACTTATACAGACTGGTTTCATCTTGCAAAAGTATACTCATCAACCGCAGGGTGTATCGGATTCTGGCTGATCCGTCATTTGCATGGTGTAAATAAGAAAACCGGCAGAACATGGAGACTTGCAGATAATAAAATTGCACTTTGTTTTCCGCCACTGATCCTTGCGATTAATATTTTGGAGGCGGTTGCTCGTGATATTCAGGTAGGTATTCAATATCAGGCAGGTGGTGTTCTTGCCGATGAAGCAATGTATGTTCTGGGAGGATCCTGGAATTTTATGAATGCCGCAGCAGGTATTTTGAATATCATTACAATTACAGGCTGGCTTGGAATCTGTATCAGAAAAGAAACTGCTTCTGATAAAAGCAGGGATATGTTGTGGCCTGATATGCTGTGGTTCTGGATCATAGCGTATGATTTATGGAATTTTGCATATACCTATAATTGTCTTCCGGGTCATGCATGGTATTGTGGATTTGCTTTATTACTTGCGCCAACACTTTGTGCATTTACGATTGGAAAGGGTGCATGGCTTCAACACCGTGCACAGACACTTGCATTGTGGTGTATGTTCGCACAGACTTTCCCTGCATTTATAGATGAAGGAAAGTTTGCAGTTGCATCTACATATGAGCCGGTTCCACTCTTTGTTTTCAGTTTTCTTGCCCTGCTTTCAAATGTTGCAGTTCTTTGCTTTATGGTCTATAAGATCGCAAAGACGAAAAGAAATCCGTATCTTGGAGAACTGTATACGGACCTGAAGAAATATAAAGAAGTGAAGATACTTGCAGAGTAATATTATATATAGTAGAAACACGTTTAAAAGTCGATTTAAACAATAAGGAGAGTAAGTTATGCATATGTCAGACGCACTTCTGGTACCGGCTGTAGGAGCTGCCATGTATCTCTGCTCGGCTGTTACAGCTCACAGATCTATAAGCAATATCAATTTGAAGGAAGATTATAAAAGACTTCCGATGATGGGCGTTGCAGGTGCGTTTGTATTTGCAGCACAAATGGTCAACTTTACCATACCGGGCACAGGTGCCTCGGGTCATATATGCGGTAGCATTCTTCTGACAGCGATACTTGGACCTTATGCTGCGTTTATCACAATGATAGGAATTTTAATGATACAGGCGCTCATGTTTGCAGATGGCGGGATTCTGGCGCTTGGGTGTAATATTTGGAATATGGCATTTTACGGATGCTTTCTGGGAGGTTTCATGATCTGGAAGCCTATGATGAAACATGGAATCACAAAGAAAAAGATTGCAACAGCCTCGATTTTGGCAAGTATACTGACGCTCCAGCTGGGGGCATTTTCAGTCGTTGTGGAAACTACACTATCCGGAATAACAGATCTTCCCTTTATTCAATTTGCTGCTATGATGCAGCCAATTCATCTTGTGATTGGATTGGTAGAAGGACTGATTACAGGGAGTGTTCTTCTATATCTATACGAGACGAAACCTGAACTTTTGTGGATGGATGAATCTGTCTCCAGAGGCAGCAGCAAAAAAATACTGGTGATTATTTTTTCGGCAGCGATCATTGTAAGTGGTCTGTTCTCACTTTTGGCTTCAGGAAATCCTGATGGACTGGAATGGGCAATTGAAAGGACTGCAAATGGATCGGATCTTCAGTCAGTCAGTCTGTTTCATCAGATATTATCACAGATGCAGGCGAGAACGGCACTTCTGGCAGATTATGGGGTAGCAGGTAGCAGTGACCAATTTGGTACGATCATCTCAGGACTTACAGGGGTATTGCTTCTTGCGGCGGCTGGTGCAGTAGCAGGAAGCCTTATAAGACGATTCGGAAAGAAAAAGGAATATGAGTCATAAATTATCCGAAAAAATTTTATTATTGAATTATTTTGAAAAAACATCTGATCAGGGAACCGGGATGACAAAGCTGAATCCAACGAGTAAAGTTTTGGTGACCATCCTGTATCTTGTGATTCTGATGTCATTTCCAAAATATGAAATTTTGGGGACTGCGGGGATGGTATTATACCCGTCGGTCCTTTTCGCAGTGGAAGGGATATCACTAAAAAGAGTTGTAAAAAGCACGGGACCAGTCATAGCAGTGCTACTGTTATTTGGCTGTGTAAATATATTAATAGACAGAACAATGATATCAGCTGGAATTCTTGGAACAATTCCGGGGGGAATCGCATCCTGCATTACACTTTCATTAAAGGGAACTTTGGCAGTGACTGCATCATTTGTCCTTGTTGCAACAACTAAAATAGATGAGATCTGCTATGGGCTTCAAAGGATAAGAGTCCCAAAAGTGATCTGTATACAGATCCTGTTGATGTTTCGCTATCTGTCGGTCATACTAAACGAAGCGGAAGCCATGAATGAAGCATATCATTTACGGGCACCCGGACAGAGGGGAATTAATAAAAAGGCCTGGGGTAGCTTCCTGGGACAACTTCTGATCCGCAGCCTGGAAAAAGCAGAGATTATTTATGAAAGTATGATGCTAAGAGGATTTAAGGGAGAATTCAAGACTGGAACAAGGCAGAAAATGAAAAAAAATGAGATAGCCTATTTTTTGTTTTGGCTTGGTGTCTTTCTGGTGTTAAGAACTTTTAGTTTTGCAGAGTGGATTGGAATGGTCATTTCAAAAGTATGATCATAAATATAGGAAAAGGAATGAAATTATGAGCCATATTAATATTGAATGCAAAAATCTTAGTTTTGGGTATCAGAAGGATGAAACACTTAAAAATATTAATTTCAGGATTAACGAAGGTGAGTCGGTCGGGATCATTGGAGAGAATGGAGCTGGAAAATCAACGCTGCTCAAACTCATGACAGGTCTTCATATGAATTTTAAGGGTGAGATCAGAGTAGAGGATGTACTGCTTCAAAAATCTACGCTTCCTTTTATCAGAGAACGACTGGGCTATATCTTCCAGGATTCTGATAACCAGCTTTTCATGTCCACAGTGTATGATGACGTTGCTTTTGCACCTCTGAATTATGGACTTTCAAAAGAAGAGGCTGAAAAACGAGTTGATCATGCTTTATCAGAAGTAAATGGAATGCATTTGAAACAAAGAAGAACACACCAGCTTTCCGGAGGGGAAAAAAAGATGGCAGCAGTAGCGACCATTCTATCCATGCTGCCTGACATATTGCTGTTAGATGAACCATCAGCTGCACTTGATCCCAGAAACCGTAGAAATCTGATCAGAATAGTAAATGGCTTTTCTCATATGAAACTGATCGCATCTCATGATCTTGATTTTATCATGGATACCTGTAGCCGAGTGATTCTAATCAGCAATGGTCAGATTATTAAAGATGCGGATACAATTTCAATATTGACGGATCAAAAACTTCTTGAAGAGCATGGACTCGAACTTCCCCTTTCGCTCAGCAGAAGATGAAGTAATCTGATGAGACACTTTTTGAGCCAATACTTTTGGTAGGATTGTTTTCTGACAGAGGTCATGTTATATTAAAAAGCGAAGTTTATTCTTAATATAGAGAGGAAAACAACATGAAAGATCTGATCATTATATTGAAAGGTTTTATTATTGGTTCATCAATGAGTGTGCCCGGAGTCAGTGGGGGTACAATGGCAATTTTACTGGGAGTTTATGACAGACTGATATCATCGATCAGTAACTTTTTTAAAGATGTAAAAGGAAATCTGATGTTTCTGATGAAATTCTGTCTGGGCGGACTGCTTGGAATTGGTTCGCTGGCATTTGTAATTACATGGCTGTTAGACCATGTTACAATTCCTGTATCCTGTTTTTTCCTGGGCGCTGTAGTTGGAGGGATCCCCGCACTTTATGCAAAAGCGAGTGAAAAGAAAACAAAGCTGACATCATTACTATATTTTATTGCAGGACTTATCATTGTTGTAGCGATTGGCAGGATACCACATGGAATGATCACAATGTCATCAGGTCTAAGCCTTGCAAATCTTTTTATGTGGCTGGTGACGGGAATCATTGTTGCGATCGCACTTGTTCTTCCGGGTATCAGTACATCACATATGCTGATCGTTCTGGGTATGTATGATGTTACGCTACTTGCAATAACTGAATTTGATTTTATCTTTCTGGGAGTCCTTGGAATTTCGGTACTGCTTGGAATTGTACTGATCACCAAACCACTTGAGTGGGTCATGAACAGCTTTCCACATCAGACATACTGGATGATCATGGGATTTGTACTAGGCTCAACAGAAGCGATCTTTCGTGATAAGATCATTCCGGCACTTCCGCAGGCTGCAGGATTTGGCTGGTGGATAGGCGTGATTATGATTTCGGTGGTTACCTTTTTGGCAGGGATTGCCGGTATTTATTATTTATCAAAAAAATTTGGAGACTAGATCAGATCCAGCCTCCGTCAAAACCAATGACCTGTCCGGTGAGATAATTACCGGCACAGGCAAGCTGCATTATCATAGAAGCAACTTCTTCAGATGTCCCCAGCCTTCCGGCGGGGATATTTTCTTTTAGTGAATTTAATTCTTCCATACTAAGGTTCTGATTCATATCCGTATCGATCACGCCACAAGCAATGGCATTCACCTGAATGTTACTAGGCGCCAGTTCCTTTGCAAGCGACCTTGTGAGCCCATTTAAGCCAGATTTGGAAGCGGAATAGGCGGCTTCTAATGAAGCACCTGTCGTTCCCCATGCAGAAGAAATATTAATGATTCTGCCATGTCCGTTCTTGAGCATTCCTGGAATGGCATATTTGCAAAAAAGAAATGAGGCTGTCAGATTTGTTGATAATACCTGATTCCAGCTTTCGAGCGACATTTCCTGCAACAGGCCAAAATAAGAAATTCCTGCATTATTAATTAAGATATCCAAAGAACTGATCTGGCGAAAGATGGAAGATACAAAATCCTCGTTTCCGGCATCTCCCTGGAACATGATACATTCGATGTGGTACTTATCTTTTAGTTCCTCACATAATAACTGTAGAGATTCACCGGAATTACGACAGATCAGAACCAGGTGATATCCGTTTGAGGCAAATGCATAGGCTGCAGCCCGGCCAATTCCGCGGGATGCCCCGGTTATTAATACTGTTTTTGGTTTCATGAGAATTCCTCCTTGAATGTTACAGATTATTCATTGTTATTGTTAATTATACATTACGTTCTATTACGAAGTATAGAACAATTTATTATCAAAATGACGGAAATCGCCCCTTGATAGAAAAACTGTTCATAAAAAAATCACAAAAAACATAGAAGAAACAAAGCGGTTCATGTTGACAAAGCTTTTGGTGCGTGATATATTATTTTACAGATGTAACAAATTTGTAACAAATTGTAATAGTTAAGTTTCATTCAGAATCGGCTTAATTACATCAACCGGAGGAATTATTAATGAATCAGAAAGGCATGAAAATTGCGGCATGTGCGTTAGCCGGAGCAATTGTTTTTTCAGGACTTAAGTTTCAGTCGGGAGCAGCAGGTGTTTCATCTGTTCTGCCGGTGGCGGGTCTGGCTCTTGTGTTAGGTGAAGGCTCTTCAGTAACACAGATCAAAGAAGAAACAAAACAGACAAAAGCGGCAGCACCATTAGCTGAAAACGTGCTTAAGAATATAACATCTGCAGAAACACTGACTGCAGAGACTGTCATAAAAACACCGACCATTACGATTGACGACCAGACAACAGCTACAACAGCTGCAACGGGAGTGGTACAGGAACAGCAGGCAACGGTGATTCCTGAAGCGGTGACAGAAACAGCAATAACTGATGTGACAGCAGCTACTGATGCATCAGTGCAGGATACTACAGTATCTGAAAACAAAATAGAAGAGACTACAGTATCAGAAAATAAGTTAACAGAAGAAGAAAAAGAATTTTCCACACTTGTCATTGCGAAAGTGAATGATTATGTTAATGTCAGAGACAGTGCAAGTGAAGAAGGCGAAGTAGTTGGAAAGTTATATGATAAATCAGTTGGAACCTTTATTTCTGAAGAAAATGGATGGTATCAGATCCAGTCAGGTAGCGTAACAGGTTTCGTAAAAGCTGAATATGTTGTGACAGGTGAAGAAGCAATTGAACTTGCAAAAGAAGTAGGTGTAAGAATTGCAACGGTCACGACTACAACACTTAAGGTAAGAGAAGCACCGGGAATGGATGCAACAGTTTTAGGACTGGTTCCGATAGAAGATCAGCTTTCAGTACTCGAAGAACTGGAAGGATGGGTAAAAGTATCCATCGAAGAAGGTGAAGGTTATGTATCACATGAATTCGTAACACTTTCTACAGAGTTCGTTGAAGCAGAATCTAAAGTGGAAGAAGAAGCAAGGTTAAAAGCGGAAGAAGAAGCAAGAAAAGCAGCACAGGCTGCAGCAGCAAAAGTAGTTTCAAAAACAACACAGTCTTCATCAGATTCATCTGCAGAACCGGCAGCAGTAGCTTCTGGTGGAAGTGGCGCAGGAAGTTCAGTAGCAAATTATGCGCTTCAGTTTGTTGGTAATCCTTATGTTTATGGTGGAACGAGTTTAACAAATGGAACGGACTGTTCAGGATTCGTAATGGGAGTTTATGCTAATTACGGTATTTCATTACCACATTCGTCCGGAGCACAAAGAGGCGCTGGATATGATGTGGGCGGACTCGCAAATGCACAGCCGGGTGATATTGTATGCTATTCAGGTCATGTAGGAATCTACATTGGCAATGGAAATATTGTACATGCAAGTACAGCAGCAACAGGAATTAAAGTTTCAAATGCAAGTTATAGAAATGTATTATCGGTAAGAAGAATATTTTAAAAGTATGGAGAGAGCGAATGATCGTTCTCTCTGTTTTTTTGTCGAAATCAACTCAATAAACAGATAATTCAATACAATAACAAATAATAATCAATTATAAATAAAAAAGACTTTTAAAAAACAGAATAATGTAGTATGATATCTAATATAAACCTATCAATATTTCGATAAAGGAGGATATAATTCAGGCGAGTGCAATGTAAGAACGAAAGGTCTGCATAAGCCTAAAAATCTTGAAAAATGTGACGAAAGGCACATTTATACAAGATGCACAAAATGTAAAAAACCATAGGAAAAAAGTACTTTTTTTAGCACCCAAAAGTAAAAAAGTTATCCACACCGAAAAATGCTTAAAATAGGACAAAAACAGTTTTTACACGAACTTTTCCACAATATCCACATATTTTGTGATTCAAAGCAGTTGGCAGAAAATGATATCTGCGGAACAGATGTTTTGTTTAGTTGTAATAAAATTGTAAAAATCATGAAAAAGAACTTGACTGGATTTGGACGATATCTATTGAGCATTTTTACCAAAACATTGCATTTGCAGGAAGTGTTATGGTATAATTAAGTACAACATAACAGAGAAAGATTCAAATGTTATGGAAGTGGGATTTACCGGCGCAAGTCGGAAAGTAATCAACGGAAGGGATGATTGGCATGAAATTTATTATTAGCGGCAAAAACATCGATGTAACAGAAGGACTCAAGAGTGCAATACAGGATAAGATCGGAAAACTTGAGAAGTATTTTAAACCTGAAACAGAAGTTCATGTTACATTAAGTGTTGAAAAGGACAGGCAGAAAATAGAAGTTACCATTCCAGTAAAAGGAAATATTATTCGTTCTGAACAAGTAAGCAATGACATGTATGTCTCGATCGATCTGGTTGAGGAAATCATAGAAAGACAATTAAAAAAATATAAAAATAAACTTGTTGATCAGAAACAGGCGCATCACTATTTTAAAGAAGAATTTATTGAAAAAGATTTTATTGAGGATGATGAGATCAGAATCCTCAGAACAAAGAAATTTGATATCAAACCGATGTATGCAGAAGATGCCTGCATCCAAATGGAACTGTTAGGACATAATTTCTTTGTATTTATGAATGCAGAGACAGACCAGGTCAATGTAGTTTATAAAAGAAAAGGAAGTTCATACGGTTTGATTGAACCAGAAGTTTAATCGAATACAACATCTAAGGGAATGGCCAAAACCATTCCCTTTTTGGCTCTTTGTCAATAGTTGGGGTGGTATCCTGTTGGATGCCGCTCCATTACTGCGTTTAAGGGGATTTTAATGTTTGATTGAAAAAACTATATTTTTGAGCATGCAAAGAAAACCTTCTGCACCA